>CAZWQS010000041.1:0-18099 GCA_964635925.1 uncultured Terricaulis sp.
GTGTTACCCGCTAGTACCTGAAACTAGTGCGTCTACCAATTCCGCCATCTGGGCACTGAGGGCGGGGGTTTAGGGGAGCGGGCCTGCGCCGTCAATCGCCGCGCGCGCTTGGTCGCGCCGCCCTCCCCGGGAGCGGCCGGGCGTGCTAAGGGCGCGAAATGCGCTCCATTTTCATGGCCCCCCTGGCCGCTTTCGCCCTCGCCGCCTGCGCCGCGCAGGCCGCCTCGGCCCCCGCCCCCATCCTCGCGCCCGCCTGGAGCGCCGAAGAGATCGCCCCGATCCTTGCGCGCACGCAGCGCCTGCACCTCGCGCCCGACCTTTCGGCGCTGAGCGCAGGCGAACGCGCGGCGGTGGGCGAATTGCTGCAAGCGGGCGAGCGGCTGCATCGGCTTTACATGGATCAGCGCCATCCCGAGGCGCTGGCCGCGGCCGATTTCCTCGCCGCGCATCCCGAGCTGGAAGCGCAGCGTGACCTCTTCCGCCTAAGCAGCGGGCCGATCGCCACCACGCTCGACAATACGCGCGGGCCGTTCCTCACGGTTTCGCCCGAGACGCCCGCGCGCAACGTGTACCCCGCGGGGACCACGCGCGCGGCGTTCGACGCATTCCTTGAGGCCAACCCCGCCCGGCGCGCGGACTTGCTGGATGATCGCGCCGTGGTGTGGGCGGCGACGCCCGCGAACCGCGGGCGCGCGCTCGAGACGCTGCGCCGCCATCCGGTGCTCGACACGCTGCACCCCGGCCTCGCCGAGCGCTTGCGCACCAGCGAAACCTATCTGGCGGTGCCGTATTCGGTCGCTTACGCGGAGGACATTCTGTTCGTCTACGCGCGACTCAACGCAGCGGCGGCCTATGTGGAGGATGGCGACGCGGCGTTCGCGCGCTATCTGCGCCTGCGCGCGCGCGACTTGCTGAGCGACGATTACGAAGCGGGCGACGCGGCCTGGGTGACGGGCGATTTTACGGGAAACCTCAACGCCCAAATCGGCGCCTACGAAACCTATGACGATGCGCTTTACGGCGTAAAAACCTTCTTCGCGCTCTCGCTGCTGGTGCGCGACCGCGCGCGCAGCGATGAATTGCAGGCCGCCTTGGCGGATATCCAAACCGTCGAGAACGCGCTGCCTTATGAATCCCATCGCGAGGTGCGCAGCGATATTCCGGTGGGCGTTTACAACATCATCGCCGATTTCGGCCAGGCGCGCGGCGCCAACACCGCCACCATCCTGCCGAACGAAGCGTATCTCGCCCGCCAGTACGGGCGCACCATTCTGATGCGCGGCAATATCCTGCTGAATGAAGACGTATTCGCCGAGACCCACCGCGCGTTCGCGGCGGCCATGGCGCCGGCGCAAGCCGATCATCTGACGCCCGAGGGCGGCTTCTATCGCACGCTCTGGCACGAGATCGGGCATTATCTGGGCGTCGATCAAACCGCCGACGGGCGAGATCTGGACGCGGCGCTGGAAGACAACGCCGATCTCTATGAAGAGATGAAAGCCGATCTTGTGTCGCTGACCTCGGCGCGCATTCTGCACGAGCGCGGCCGCATCAATGACGCGCAATTGCGCGCCATTTACGCCGGCGGCATTCGCCGCGTGCTGCAAAAGAACCGCCCGCGCCGTGAGCAGGCGTACGGCATGATGCAATTGATGCAATGGAACTGGTTTCTCGATCGCGGCGTGCTGCGCTTCGCGGACGGGCGCCTGACGATCGATTACGCACGCTATCCCGCCGCCGTCGAGGCGCTGACGCGCGAGGTGCTGGCGATCCAGCGCGCGGGCGATCGCGCGCGCGCCAATGCCTTCATCGACCGCTGGAGCGCGTGGAGCCCCGATCTGCACGAGGTTATCGCCCGCAACATGCGCGAGAGCGAGCGCACGCGCTTTAATCTGGTGACGTATGAGGCGATCGATGGCCAACGCTGACGCGTTCCAGCCACTGCCTGACATGATCGCCGCGCACGCCGCGGCGCAGCCGCAGGCGCCGGCGCTGATCCAGGATTCGCAAACGCTGACCTATGCGGCGCTTGATGCGCGCATGGACCGCGTGGCCGCTGCGCTGCGGCGCGACGGTGTGAAACCGGGCGAAGCGATTGCGATCTGCGCGGGAACCTCGCTGGACTATGCCGCGCTTTTCCTTGGCGCGTTGCGCGCGGGCGTGGCGGCGGCGCCGATCGCGCCCTCCTCCACGCCGGAGGCGATCGCGGGCATGGTCGCCGATTGCGGCGCCGCGCTGTTCTTCATCGACGCGGAAGTCGCCGCCGCGCTGGCGCCGGTGCGGGGCCAGATCAACGCAACGCTGATCGCGCTCGACGGCGGCGCGCATGCGCGCGCGTTCGCCGATTGGCTGGCGCCGGAAGGGGCAAAGCCCGCGCCCGCCGTGCTGACGCCGGACATGCCGTTCAACATCATCTATTCCTCGGGCACGACGGGCGCCCCAAAGGGCATCGTGCAAAGTCACGGCATGCGCTTTGGCCACATCCAGCGCGCGCTGGCGATGGGATACGGCGCCGGCGCGGTAACGCTGCTTTCAACTCCGCTTTATTCCAACACCACGCTCGTCAGCTTTTTTCCCACGCTTGGCCTCGGCGGCGTGGCCGTGCTGATGAAGAAATTTGACGCCGGCCAATATCTCGCGCTCGCGCAGCAGCACCGCGTCACGCACACCATGCTGGTGCCGGTGCAATATAGCCGCCTGATGGCGCACGCCGATTTCGACACCTACGACCTCTCAAGCTTCCAGATGAAATTCTGCACCTCCGCGCCGTTCAGCGCGGCGCTGAAAGCGGAGGTGCTGAAGCGTTGGCCGGGCGGGCTGGTGGAATATTTCGGCATGACCGAAGGCGGGGGCACCTGCGTGCTCGCGGCGCATATGTTTCCCGATAAGCTCCACACGGTCGGCATGCCCGCGCCCGAGCACGACATCCGCGTGATCGATGAAGACGGGCGCGAGCTGCCGCGCGGCGAAGCGGGCGAAATCGTCGGCCGCTCCGATCTGATGATGAGCGGCTATCACAACCGCAAGGAACAGACCGACGCCGCCACCTGGATTTCGCCCGAGGGCCTCGCCTTCATCCGCACCGGCGATGTGGGCCGCTTCGACGCCGACGGCTTTCTTGAACTCATGGACCGCAAGAAGGACATGATCATCTCCGGCGGATTCAACATCTATCCGAGCGACCTCGAAGCCGTGCTGCGCCAGCACCCGGACGTGGCGGACGCCGCCGTCGTGGGCGCGCCTTCGGCCGAGTGGGGCGAAACGCCGGTGGCGTTCGTGGTCTCGCGCGGGGCCAGCGCGGAAGAAATCCGCGCCTTCGCCAATGCGCGCCTCGGCAAGACCAAACGCCTAGCCGCCATCGAACTGATCGCGGAGCTGCCGCGCAGCCACATCGGCAAGATTTTAAAGCGTGAATTGCGCGACGCTTATTTGGCGAAACGCTAGCGCACCTTAAACGCAGCGCGCGAGGCGAGGCTGACGGCGTTTGCCGCTGGCGTAGCGCAGCGCGGCGGCGCGGACGGCGTACAGCTCGCACCGCCGCCCCATGCCGCCGACCCGCGGCGCCGTCTCGGCGTTGGCGCGGCAGAGGCGCAAGTGCGCCATCACCCCGCGGCGGCCCGAAACGCGCTGGCAGGCGTCGTCTTGCGCCGCGGCCTCGGCGTCGACCGGCGCGTCATCCTGCGCGGCGGCCGTTGATGCGGCGGCGAAAACAACCAAACACGTGGCGGCGAACAGCATGCGGCGCATGGCGTTTCTCTCCCTCTCCGCAAGTATCGGCGCGCCGGCGGCGCGGTTCAAGCGCCTGCCCGCCCCGGGTTTCCCGCAATTGACGAAGCGCGCTTAAGCGCCTAGCCAGCGGGGAGAATGACCCGAAAACTCTCCCTCACGGTCGATGGCAAGAACATCGCCGTTTATCTGCACAAGGGCGACCTGCCCGATAGCGTCTCCTTCAACGGCCCGGTGGCGGTGGATAGTGAAACGCTGGGCCTGTCGCTGGTGCGCGATCCGCTCTGCCTGGTGCAACTCTCCGATGGAGGCCCGGAAGCGCATTTGGTGCAGCTAGACCGCACCGCCTACGACGCGCCGAACCTGAAGCGCGTGCTGACCGATCCGGCCACGCTCAAGCTTTTCCATTTCGCACGCTTCGACATCGCCATGTTCATGCGCGATCTCTCGATCGTCACCGCCCCGCTCTATTGCACCAAGATCGCCTCAAAGCTGGTGCGCACCTACACCGATCGCCACGGCCTTAAGGATCTCACCAAGGAAATCCTCGGGCGCGATATTTCCAAGGATCAGCAAAGCTCCGATTGGGGCCAGCCCGAACTATCCGACGCGCAATTGGCGTACGCCGCGTCCGACGTGCTGCATCTGCATGCGTTGAAGGAGAAGCTCGACGTCATGCTTGCGCGCGAAGGCCGCACCGAGATCGCGCAATCGTGCTTCGATTTCCTGCCCACGCGCGCCGCGCTCGATCTTGCCGGCTGGGAAGAAACCGACATCTTCGCTCATTCATGAACGAGCCCGAAGATCTGCGCGTCCGCTGGAACGCGCTCGCAAAACAGTTTCGCGTGCTGACCCTGCCGCTGGACCTGGTTTTCAGCGCCAATTCCTACAAGCTGGTCGGCCCGAACTTGTTGCCCGGCATACTCGACGGCAAACGCGCCGCCGCCGCCGCTGCGGCGATGGCCGGCGCGACGCCGGAAGCGTTGGCCGCCCTGGCCGAGATGGCGCGCGTTAACATCGAGCGCACCGGTGATGTGTTCAAGGCGGTCGCTGTCTCTTACGTCACTCTGCCGTTAGCGTTTTTGGCGCTGCTCTCGGATGCGGCGCCTGAGCGTGTGCGGCGCGCGGCGGAAGAAGCCGATACGGGCGTGTTCGTATTGCTGGCCTGGGTGGCGCTGGCGCCGATCGCCTATTTCCTCAGCCATTGGCGCGCCAAACAAATTGGCTGGACCATCGACCTCTACCGCGCGGGAGCGCTGGCGTCCAAATCTCCCTGACAGGAGGATATGATCGCGGGGCGATGCTTCCGGGACGCAACCCCGGCGAAAGCCGGGGTGCGATCCGGGACCCAGAGCCAAAAGCTGAGTCCCTCACTCTGGGTCCCTGCTCTCGGCCCGGCTTTCGCCGGGCTCTCGGCAGGGAAGCGGCTAAGCCTTCGCCACCACCTGTTCGATCCGCCCGAACACCGAATGGTTCTTGGCGTCGAGCATTTCGATCTCCACGCGGTCGCCGTGCTTGAGGAAGCTGGTGGCCGGCTTGCCGCTCTGGATCGTTTCGATCATGCGCTGCTCGGCGATGCACGAATAGCCGAGCCCGCCTTCGCTCACCGGCTTGCCCGGCCCGCCATCGACGCCGCGGTTCGACACCGTGCCCGAGCCGATAATCGCGCCCGCCGCGAGATCGCGCGTCTTGGCCGCATGCGCGATCAATGCGCCGAAATCGAACGTCATGTCCTCGCCGGCGCCGGCTTTGCCGAACGGCTTGCCGTTCAACGAAACAAGCATCGGCAAATGTAATTTGCCCTCGCGCCACGCATCGCCCAACGCCTCGGGCGTGACCGCGACGGGCGAAAACGCCGACGATGGCTTGGATTGAAAGAAGCCAAAGCCCTTCTCCAATTCCGCCGGAATGAGATTGCGCAGGCTCACGTCATTGCAAAGCATCACGAGGCGAATGCGCTCACGCGCCGCCGCGGCGCTGATCCCCATCTCCACATCATCGACGATCACCGCGACTTCCGCCTCGAAATCGCAGCCCCAGGCTTCGTCTTTCAGCGGAATCGCGTCGCGCGGGCCAAGGAACGCGTCGGACCCGCCCTGATACATCAGCGGATCGGTCCAGAAGCTTTCCGGCATCTTCGCTCCGCGCGCCTGACGCACCAGCGCGACGTGATTCACATACGCCGAGCCGTCGGCCCATTGATACGCGCGCGGCAGGGGCGAAGCGGCTTCGCGCTCGTGAAAGCGCTCCCGCAGGATCGTGCCTTGGTTGACGCCCTCGCTCAGCGCCTTAAGGCGCGGCTCCGCATGCGCCCAATCATCGAGCGCGACTTGCAGCGTCGGCACCTCTGGCCCCGCATGCGCATACCAGGCGAGATCATCGGACACGACCACAAGCTTGCCGTCGCGGCCATGGCGGAGAGAGGCGAGTTTCATGCTTTCACCGCGTCTTTCTGGTTTTCCGGCGCGGCCTTGATGAAGGCCGGGTGCTTGCGCGCGTGTTCATCCCACGCGACGAGGCGCGGAAACGGCGAAAGGTCCGTCTTGTAACGGCGCGCATTCGCCATTTGCGGCACGAGCATCACGTCAGCGAGCGTCGGATCATCGCCAAAGACGTATGGCGTGTCCGGATGATCGGCGACCTGATGTTCTAGCGCGGCGAAGCCAAGCTTGATCCAATGGCGATACCATTCGCCGATATGCTCTTCACTGGCGCCAAACTCGAGCTTGAGGCGCGTCAGCACGCTGGTGTTGTTGAGCGGATGGATATCAGTCGCGATCGTGGTGGCGAAACTGCGCACCTGCGCGCCCAGCCACGGATCGGCCGGCATCAAGCGCGGCTCGGGATAGGTTTGATCGAGCCATACAAGGATCGAGAGCGATTGGGTGATCAACCCCCGCTCGGTCTCCAACGCCGGCACGCGCATTTGCGGATTGATAGCGCGGTAGGCGGGGCCGAATTGCTCGTCCACGCCGGGCAGAATGTTCACCGGGATGGAGTCATAGGCGACGCCCTTGAGGTTGAGCCCGATGCGCACGCGATAGGCGGCGGAAGAGCGCCAGTAATCGTAGAGTTTGAGCATGGGTTTCTCTTACGCCCGAACGATCACTCCCCCAAGCGCGATTTTTGCGCATGCGCCGCACGCGCTTTTTCATGCAGCCAGGCGGCGTGTTGCGGCGCCTTCTTGGTGCGGCTCCATTCTTCCAGCATGGCGGGCGCGACACGTTTCAGCTCGGCCAATTCTTCCGCCGTGCCCGTATCGCACGCCAGCTCCACGCGATGACCATTGGGATCGAAAAAATAGATCGATTTAAATATGCCGTGATCGGTGGGGCCGAGCACGTCGAGCCCCTTCGCCTCCGCGCGCGCCTTGCCGGCAAGCAGCTCATCGAGCGAGTTCACTTTGAACGCGATGTGCTGCACCCAGGCGGGCGTGTTCTGATCACGATCCATCGTCTTTTGCTGCGGCAGCTCGAAGAACGCCAGCACGTTGCCGTTTCCCGCATCGAGGAACACGTGCATGTACGGATCGTACTCGCCGGTGGACGGCACATGATCCTCCGCGAACGCGGTGGTGTAATCCATGCCGAGCACGTCGCGATAAAACTCAACCGTCTCCTTCGCATCCTTGCAGCGATAGGCGACGTGGTGAATGCCGTTGGTGATCGCCATCTTATTGCTCCTCGTCCGCGAAGATGCGCACCACGGGCTGGCCGCCCGCCGTGCGCGAGGCGCGATACATGCCCGGCGTGTTCATCGCCCACGCCACGCGGCCTTGGCCATCGAGCACGATGACGCCGCCATCGCCGGCCATCGCGCCTACCTCGTTCATCACCGCGTTTGCGGCGTCCTGCGCGCTGACGCCCTGCAATTCCATGCGGGCGCAGATGTCGCGCGCTACGCCGACCCGGATGAAAAATTCGCCCGTGCCCGTAGCACTCACGCCGCACACGCCGTTCTGCGCATACGTGCCCGCGCCGATGATGGGCGCATCGCCGACGCGGCCCCAGCGTTTGCCGGTCGTGCCGCCGGTGGACGTGCCCGCCGCGATATTGCCTTGGCTGTCGAACGCCACAACGCCCACCGTGCCGAATTGATGATCATCAGGGCTGAAGCTGGACTCTTGCTGCGGCGCCGGCGCACCCGGCGGGCGCAGCGGCAGCGGCAGATTGTTGCGCAGCGCGAACTGCTCCAACTGGCGCCAGCGGCGCTCGGTGAAGAAATAGGTGTTGGGCACTTCTTCGAGGCTTTGCGAGCGCGCGAACGCCTCCGCGCCTTCGCCGATCATCATCACATGCGGCGAATTTTCCATCACGCGCCGCGCCAACAAAATCGGCGAGCGCGTGCGTGTGACGCCCGCGACTGCGCCGGCCGCACGCGTGCGGCCGTCCATGATCGAAGCGTCCAGCTCGTTCTTGCCTTCCAGTGAAAACACCGCGCCGCGCCCCGCGTTGAACAGCGGGTCGTCCTCCATCTCGCGAATGACGGCTTCCACCGCATCGAGCGAGGCGCCGCCGCGATCGAGGATGGCGCCGCCCGTCCGCAGCGCGCGCTGCATGGCGGCGCGATATTGCGCGTCCAGCTCTGGCGACAAGTTCGCGCGCTCAATCACACCCGCGCCGCCATGCACGACGATCGACCAGCGCGGCGGCGGGGGCGGGGCGGGATCACCGAGCGAAAGGCAGCCCGCGAGAAAGAAGCAAAGTGCGAGCAGCAATGCTCCCCCGCATACGGGGACGCTGGCGCGCGAAGCGCGGCTGAGGGGGGCGTGGGCAAACCTAGACATAAACACCGACTTTCCCCCTCGCTGCGCCCGGCAACCTCCCCCGCACGCGGGGGAGGAATTTATCTGTCAACTCGCTTTCAGCACGCCGCGTTTGATCTGGTCGAGTTCGATCGATTCAAACAGCGCTTTGAAATTGCCTTCGCCGAAGCCTTCATTGCCTTTGCGCTGAATGAACTCGAAGAAAATCGGCCCGACTGCGTCCTTGCCGAAAATTTGCAGCAGCAAGCCTTGGCCTTCGCTGGGCGCGCCGTCGATCAGGATGCGGCGCTTGCGCAGCTCCTCCACCGGCTCGCCATGGCCCGGCAAGCGCTTGTCGATCAGATCGAAATAGGTCTCGATCGTGTCTTGCAGTTCAACACCGCGCGCGCGCAGGCGATCGACCACCTCGTACAAATTGTTCGTGCCGAAAGCGATGTGCTGGATGCCTTCGCCCCTGTAGCGTTGCAAATATTCTTCGATCTGGTCAGTCTTGCCTTCCTCACCCTTGCTTTCGTTCAGCGGGATGCGGATTTTGCCGCAGGGACTGGTCATCGCTTTCGAGAACAGGCCCGTCACTTTGCCTTCGATGTCGAAATAACGGATTTCACGGAAGTTGAAGATGCGCTCGTAATAATCGGCCCATTTGGCCATGTTGCCGCGCATCACATTGTGCGTGAGGTGATCGAGATAGGTGAGGCCGATCTGGTTCTTGGCTTCATCCGCGCCGGCGATCGGCTCGAAATCGACGTCATAGATGGTGCGCGCGCCGTAGCGATCGACCAGATACACATACGCCCCGCCGATGCCTTCGATGCAGGGAATATCCAATTCCATCGGGCCGATCGGCATGTCCACGGGCTTGGCGCCGCGCTTCAGCGCTTCGTGATACGCCTTCTTGGCGTCCTTCACACGAAACGCCATGCCGTTGGCGCTAGGCCCGTGCGCGTTGCGGAATTCCGCCGGCTGGCCGCCCGGCTCCATGTTCAGGAT
The DNA here is from genome assembly GCA_964635925.1 of uncultured Terricaulis sp. Lineage (GTDB taxonomy): Bacteria > Pseudomonadota > Alphaproteobacteria > Caulobacterales > Aquidulcibacteraceae > Vitreimonas. The sequence continues at coordinate 9,482 of CAZWQS010000041.1, forward strand.
GAAATTGATGTCGTTCTGCTTGTAGTGCAGCACGTTCTTCGAGCGATGCTTGCCCACGGCGGTGAAGCCCATGCGCTCGAAATAAGCCGCGACCTCTTGCGGGTTAGGCCCGGTGAATTCCACGAACTCGAAGCCGTCGGTTCCGATCGGATTTTCAAACAAGTCGGCCATAGGAAATCCTCGCGCTTGCGTTTTCATCCGATTTAGTTTCATTTGTAACCAATGGCAAGCGCGAAGCGGAAACCCGAGCCCGCAAGGGCGGATCAGGCCGATTTGCTGGTGCTGGAGGATTTCCTCCCCTACCGGCTCTCGATCCTGTCCAACCGCGTCTCGCGCGCGATCGCCAAGCGCTACGCCAAAGCCTTCAACCTCACCATTCCCGAATGGCGCATCATCGCCGTGCTTGGCCGCCGCACGGGGCTGACGGCCAAGGACATCGCCGAAGCCACGGAAATGGATAAGGTCGCCGTGTCGCGCGCGGTGGCGCGTTTGATGGCGGCGGGGCGCGTCAGCGCGCAGCCGGACGCCGAAGATGCGCGCCGGCAATTGCTGACGCTGACGCGCGAGGGCCAGAGCGTGCACGCACGCATCGCGCCCATCGCGTTGTCGAGCGAGCGGCGCCTGCTCGCCGCGCTCAGTGCGCGCGAGCGCGAAACGCTGGACGCGCTGCTCGATCGTTTGCTGGAAACGGCCCGCACACTTTAGCCGATTGTGCGGAACGAATGCGCCCGCCGGCGCGTTCCCTCTTGGGCTGATGACTCAACTCAGGAGAAAATCGAGCATGATCAAGACGCTTTGGACGAGCGCGGCCGTTTCCGCCTTCGCTTTGACGGCCGCGGCGTGCGCGCAGACCGGCGCCGATACGACGACAACCGCATCGAACCCAAGCGCGCCAGCGCAACAAACCACGCCCGCCGCTTCGACGGACGCAGAATTGCAAGCCTATCTGGCCGCGCATGGTGAGATCGAGCCGATCACGGCCCGCTATGCGAGCATGAGCGCGGAAGAACGCGCCGCGGCGACCAGCCAGATCGTTGAAATTCAACAACGGCACAATCTCACCCCCGCGCGCTATGACGCCATCTCGCGCGCCATCCAGAGCGACGCCGCTTTGGCCGCGCGCGTCGCCGCGCTGCAAAGCTTCAGCGATGCGCAAGTGCGGGCGTTCGCCGCCGCCAGTGTCGAGATCGATCCGATCAGCCGCGATCTGGCCGCCGCCAGCGCCGAAGAGCGCGCGCAAGGCGCAGAGCAAATCCGCGAAATCCTGGCGCGTCACAATCTCGACGGCGCAACCTACAACGCGATCGCCACGCGCGCGCAGACCGATCAGGCGCTGCAGCAGCGCATTGCGTCGCTGCGGCCCAATCAAAGCGAAGGCGACGGCGCCGAATAGCATCGCCGGCGCTTATCTTGCTGAAAGGACACGGTTCCATCCGGAACCGTGTCCGTTGGCATGCGTCTGCCCTGTGGCGTTGGGGCCAACATACCAGGAGCAAAGCATGTCAAAGTTCACATGGTTAGGCGCGGCTGCGCTGACGATCGCGCTCGGCGCCGCCATGCCGGCGGCGGCGCAAACGCAGGAACAGCCCGCGCAGGCGCAGCAACAGCAAAGCTTCACGGATGCGCAGATCAGTGCGTTCGCGGCGGCCAGCGCGGAGGTCGATCCGATCAGCCGCGGCCTCGCCAACGCAAATCCGGAGCAACGCACGCAAGGCGCGGCGCAAATCCGCGCCATCCTGACGCGGCACAATATCGAGGCGGACACTTACAACGCCATCGCCACGCAGGCGCGCACAGACACCGCGCTCGCCGCGCGCATCCGCGCCGCCCGCCCCGCAGGCGCGCAAGAAACGCCGCAAGGCCAAGAATAAGCGCAAAGCGCCCGAGCGCCGCTATTCCAGCCGGAATAGCGGCGCTTTTGCCTAAAAAATCGAACGCGCGACGCTTTATCCGCGCGGCGTCAGCCGGATCAGGCGTCCGTTGTCTTCGTCGGTGACGATCCAGAGCGCGCCGTCGCTTGCTTGCGTCACGTCGCGGATGCGCCCGAGATTGAGGTCGAAACGCTCTTCGCCGACCACGCGTTCGCCTTCCAGCCGCACGCGCACGATCGCTTGCGTATCGAGCCCCGCGATCAGAATGTCGCCGCGCCAGGGAAAGAGATCGCCGCGGTAGAATTCCATGTCGCCAGGCGCGATCACCGGATCCCAATAATAATTCGGCTGTTCCAGGCCCTCGCGCTGGGTGATGCCTGCATTGATCGGCGGGCCGCGATATTCGATGCCGTAGGAAATGATCGGCCAGCCATAATTGCGCCCAGGCAGCGTGAGGTTCAGCTCATCGCCGCCACGCGGGCCATGCTCAATGGTCCAAAGCGCGCCGGTTTCGGGATGGAGGTCCGCGCCTTGCACGTTGCGATGGCCGGTTGACCAGATTTCCGCACGTACATTGGCTTGGCCGACAAACGGATTGTCGGCGGGAATTGTCCCGTCGGCGTTGATGCGCACGACCTTGCCCAGCAAAGTCGAATTATCTTGCGCCAGTTCGCGCGGCTCGTTCTGCTGGCGATCGCCCAGGGTGATATAAAGCCGGCCCTCGCCGTCAAACATGAGGCGCGAGCCGAAATGCCCGCGCGAGGCCCACGATGGAAGTTGGCGGAAAATCACCTGCACGTCTTCAAGCCGCGCCGCATCCGCGCTCAAGCGCGCCCGCGCCACGCTGGTGCCGTTGGTCTGATCGCCGCGCGGTTCGGAGTAGCTCCAATAGATCAGCCGATCGTTTGCGAAATTCGGGCTGAGCTTCACGTCAAGCAAGCCGCCCTGTCCGCGCGCATCCACCGCCGGCAATCCTTGCAGCGGCGCCGATACCGCACCTTCGCGATTGATGACGCGCATGTTTCCCGCGCGCTCCGTCACCAGGATGCGCCCGTCGGGCAGAAACGCGATCGCCCAGGGATGGTCGAGCCCTTCGGCGATCACCTCATGGGCGATGGTCACATTTGTGTTTTGCGCTGGCGCCCGCGTTTGACCGGCGAAGGCAGGCTGGTAAGCGGTGTTGGGCGCGCCCTGGCGCACCGGCTCGCCCTGCGCGGATGCTGTCGTGGCGCCGGGGGGCGAACAGGCGGCGATCGCGGCCACGAAACACACAAAGACGAAACGCATGAGTCAACTGACCTTTCCTGGTGAATTCCCCCTAAGCATGCCGCCTGGCGCGCGATCCGGCCAGCGCCTCGCGCGCTTTTCGCTCGCTCCGCGCAAACCCAACCGCTAACATCACGGCCCAGCGAGCACGGGGGATTGCGCGTGGCGGACGTGTTTGTTTCCTATTCGCGGCTCGACCATGCCCGCGTGCGCCCCATTGTCGAACGCCTTACCTCGCTTGGGTATACGGTATGGTGGGAACAGCAGGACAAGGCCGGTCAAGCCTTCATCGATGAATGCGAACGCCAGCTCGACGCCGCGCGCGTAGTGCTTGCGGTGTGGACGCATAATTCACGGAATTCGACCTTGATGTTCGCGCAGGCGGCGCGGGCGCTGGATGGGGAAAAATTGCTTCAGCTTCGCCTCGACATCGTGGCGCCGCCTCCGCCGCTTGATGCGCTGGCGGTATCCGACATCAGCAGCGAGCGCCCGGAATGGGGGCCGCTTGAGGACGCGTTGCAGCGGCTGGCGCGCGCGGGCGAAGCGCCCGCCCCGCTGGCGCCCGTGCAAGCGCCAGGCCCCCTTGCGACCGCGGCGCCCATGGGCGCGCCGAAGGTGCTGACGCTCGCGGCGCTGCTGACGCTTGGCGCGTTCGCGGTCGCGCTCTCGGCCACCACGGCGGAGGCGATGAGCCCCGCGCAGCTCCAATTCGCGCTCACCGGCATGATCGGCGCGGGGGGCGTATGCGCGATCTTGGCGATGTACCGCATGCTCATCGTGCGCCGGGCGGGAGGCTAGGGTGGCGCGTTCGGTGCTCCACCGATTTGTCAGCGGCGCGCGCCAGGTGCTGGCCGCGCAGCTCGTGATCGCCGTGCTGGCGGTGGCGCTTGCGGGCTGGACGCTGGGCGTCACAAGCACGTTGATCCGCGAGCGCGATCGGCTGCGCGACCGCGTGGGGCAATTGGAAGAAACCTTGGTGGCGCATGACGTGGTCGTGCCCTCCACCGCAACCGTCGTCGCCACGCCGGCGCAAAACACGCGCAACGCCTATCCGCCCGCGGCGCCGCAAGCCGCGCGCGCCGGCGCCGGCGACGCTTCCGGCTTCAACCCCGCGCAAATCATCACCGATCTGTTCACGCCCGCCCCGGCGATGGCGCTGATCATCGTACATGTGCGCAGCGAGGCCGAAGCGCGCATCGCCGCCCCGATCGTGGAAACGCTTGAGCAGGCGGGCGACGTGCGCGTGGCCATCAACCAGATGGCCGCGCGCGATCAGCGCCCCGCCGGCTATGCATATTTCGACGGGCGCCAAAGCGGCGCCGCCGCGGCCTTGATGCAGCGCTTCCACGATAGCGCGCGCAGCAACGAGGTCGCCCCCTGGTCGGCGCAATTGCGTGGCGTGGCGTTGCCGGCGCAGGGCGAGTACGCCGCCGACCGCATGGACATCGTTTTGCCCGCGCTATCGCCCGCGCAAGTGCAGCGGCTTGACCCCGCGCAAGCGCACGCGCCCCCGCCTGCCCCGCCCGCGGCCGTCAACCGCTAAAGCGCGGCTCGCCGCACGGAGCGGCCCGTCAGCCGCAAACGCTGTTGCGCCTTGTGCGCGGCCGCCTAGGGTCTGCGGCAAATCGGGGAACCTTCCATGTTGTTTCGACCTGCCGCACTTTTCCTGGCGCTGTGCGCCGCGCTTTTGCCGGCTTCCGCCAGCGCGCAACGGCAATGGTTCGCCGACGGGCCCACGCCCCTGCGCTATGAAATCACCATCGCGCCGAACGCGGAAACCGGCGTCTTTACCGGCGAAGCGCGCATCACCATTGAAGCGGGCGAAACGCTCAGCGCCGTGACGATGAACCAGATGGAGCTAACCGTCGCATCGGCCAGCATCGACGGCGCGCGCGTCGACGCCGTCGCCGACGATGCGACGCAGACCTTGACGCTGACCCCGCGCCGCCCGCTGCGCCCTGGGCGTCACACCATCCACATCACCTATTCCGGCAAGATCTACGACGAAGCCTACGGCCTCTTCCGTGTGAGCTACAATGCCGACGGCCAGGAGAAGCGCGCGCTGGCGACGCAATTCGAGCCCGGCGATGCGCGCCGCATGGCGCCGATGTGGGATCAGCCCAACCGGCGCGCGGTGTTTTCGCTCACGGTGACAGCGCCCTCAAGCGAGATGGTGATCGGCAACATGCCGATCGCGCGCGCCCAGCGCCTTGCAGGCGGGTTGACGCGCACCACCTTCGCCGACACGCCCTCGATGCCGAGTTATCTCTTGTTTCTCGCGGTCGGCGATTTTGAGCGCGTCACGCAGGATGTGAACGGTGTCGAACTTGGCGTCGTGGTGCGCCGCGGCGAGACCGAGCGCGCGCGCTATGCGTTGCAGGCCGGCGCGGAATCGCTGCGTTATTTCACCGAATATTTCGCCATTCCCTATCCGCTGCCGAAGCTCGACATGATCGGCGTGCCCGGCGCGGGCGGCTTCGGCGCGATGGAGAATTGGGGGGCCATTCTCTATTTCGATCAATATCTGCTGCTCGACGGCAATTCGAGCGAATCCGAACGGCGCACCGTGTTCGAGTTCGTCGCCCACGAGGTGGCGCACCAATGGTTCGGCAATCTCGTCACCATGATGTGGTGGGACGATCTGTGGCTCAACGAAGGCTTCGCCTCGTGGATGGCCGCGAAAGCGCAGCACACGCTGCACCCTGAATGGGAGCCGTGGCTGGCCCAGCAATCGGGCGGCACGGCGACAGCGATGGCGATCGACGCGCGCGAGGGCACGCACCCGGTGGTGCAAGTGGTCAACACGATCGACGACGCCAATCTGGCGTTCGACACCATCACTTATGAAAAGGGCCTCGCCGTCATCCGCATGCTTGAGGCGTATGTGGGCGAAGAGGATTTCCGTCAGGGCGTGCGCGATTATCTGAACGCGCGCCATTACGGCAACGCGCAAACCGAAGACCTCTGGCGCGCGGTGCAGGCCGCCTCCGGCCAGCCGATCCTGGAGATCGCGCGCAGCTTCACCGGCCAGCCAGGCTTTCCGATCCTCTCCGCATCCAGCGCCGATTGCGTGCGCACGCGCGGCAGCGACGTTCACCTCACGCAGCGCCGCTTTGCCATGGACGACGCCTCGCGCACCAATGAGCTTTGGGAAATCCCTGTCGTGGTGCGGCGCGGCGAAGAAGAGGTGCGCACCGTGCTCGACGCCAGCGCGTCGGGGCGCGTCGAACTGGATACCGGTTGCTCGCCCTACCTCGTCAACGCGGGTCAAACCGGGTTTTTCCGCGTGCTCTACGATCCCGCGAATTTCGAGCAATTGCGCGCGAATTTCCGCACGCTCGACACCGCGGACCAGCTCGGCCTCTTGCTGGACTATTGGGCCTTCGGCCGCAGCGGCGATGCGACGTTCGCAAGCTATCTCGACCTCGTCGCGCAATTGCCCGCCGACGCCAATCCCGCGCTTGTCGACGATACGATGGCGTCGCTCGCGGCGCTCGTGAGCTACGCACGCGGGCGGCCCAGCGAGCGCGCGGTCAACGCGTTTGCGCTCAACGCGCTGCGCCCGTTCTTCGATCGTATCGGCTGGGAGCCGCGCCCGGGCGAGCATCCCAACGCGCCGCTGACGCGCGCCAACCTGATCGCCACCATGGGGGCGCTGGGCGATGAAGCGGTGGTGGCCGAGGTGCGCCGGCGCGTGGCGGCCAACGAATTGCCCGGCGGCATCCGCAACGCCGTGCTCAACGTCTACGCCGCCAATGTCACGCCGCAACAATATGACGAATTGGTCGCCCAGGCGCGCGGCGCGAGCGATTTCGTCGAGCAACGCCGCGCCTGGTTCCGCGTGGCCGCCGCGCGCGACGAAGCGCTGGCGCGGCGCACGCTGCAAATGGTGCTGGGCGATGACATTCCCCGCCAGATCCGCACGCAGGTGCTGTCGATCGTCGCCGGCGCGCACAATCAAATGGCTTGGGATTTCCTGGTCGCCAATCGCGCCGCGATCGAGGCCTTGCTCGATCCGCTGCAACGGCTGGAATACCCCCCTGGCATCGCCTCCGGCAGTTCCGATCCGGCGATGATCCCCGCGCTCGAAGCCTATGCGCGCGATTTCCCCGAAGGCGCCCACCCCACCGTTGCGGCGGCGATCGCGACCATCCGCATCCGCGCCGAAACCGTGCAGCAGCGCTTCCCCGCCGCCGAAGCCTGGATCGCCGCACACGAACGCCCAGCACAACGGCGCCGCAGGGCGCGGTAGGCCGCCTTGCTTCCGCCCCCAAGGCGCGGGAAAAGCGGAGCCATGTCCATGGCCGCGCAACATGCCAATATCGCGTGGGAGCCCCGCAGGGCCTCTACGCTGAAGGCCGCGCGCCGGCGCTCGCGCCTAATCGCGGCGCTCAGGCGGATTTTCGTGGCCGGGGCCGGGGCGGCGTTTGCGTCCGTGTTCGTGTTCATGGCCCTGCACGCCATCGAGGGCGGCTTCACGATGGGCCAATATACGGCCGCCGAGCCGCTCCGGATGATCAATCCCCGCTTCGTGGGCCGCACCGAGTCCGGGGGACCCTACCAGCTTTCGGCCGAATTCGCCGAGCGCCGCCAGGGCGATAACCAGCCGATCGAGCTGATCGCCCCGGTCTATCGCACCGAGGCCGGCACCATCATGCTGGCCCCCCGGGGCATGTATGACGAGCAGGCCCAGACCGTCATTTTCGACGGCGAGGTGCTGTTCTCGGACCGGGGCGGCAACCGATTCTCCACCCCCAACATGCAGGTCGATCTGGAGCGGGGCATGCTGTATGGCCGGGCGGGCGTCACCGGCGCCGGCCCCCTTGGCGTGCTTCAAGCCGACGCCTATGAATTGCGGGAGAGCGACCGGGCGCTGGTGCTGCGGGGCAATGTGCGCGGCCAGATTCCGGATCGCAGCCAACAGGATGAGGAGAGCGCGCAATGAGGTTCAGCGCCGCCCTGGCGGGCGCGGCCTTCCTGGCCGCCGCCGCGATCGCCACCCCCGCCGCCGCTCAATTAAGCGAAGGCGGCGGCCCCGTCTCCTATTCGGCCAACGATCTTGAATATTTCGACGCCGAGCGCCGCCTGGTGCTGGTGGGCGATGTGGACCTTGTGCAGAACGACGCGCGCCTGCGCGCCGATCGCATCACTTTGATCTTCTCCGGCTCCACCTCGAATTCGGGCGGCAGCCAGGGCCTGGGTTCGGGGGATATCGAGCGCATGGTGGCGGAGGGCGAAGTCTATTACGTGCGCCCCGCGCAATCGGCGCGCGGCAACCGCGCCGTCTATGAAACCGCCTCAGACAGCGTGACCTTCTCCGGCAATGTGGTGGTCGCCTCGGAAGAAAACGTCATCCGCGGCGAGACCTTGGTGCTGCAAATCGGCTCGCGCCGCACCACGATCCGGCCCCAGCCTGGCCAGCGCGTGCGCGGGGTTTTCGTGCCCTCCGAGGGCGACGGCCAGCCCAGCCAGCCCCGCCAA
>CAZWQS010000042.1:0-18094 GCA_964635925.1 uncultured Terricaulis sp.
CCGACTTCATCTTCACGATGATCGTGGAAGAGTTCGGCCTGATCGGCGGGGCGGTGGTGTTGGCGCTGTTTGGGGCGCTCATGGCGCTGGCGCTGCAAGTGGCGATGCGCGCGCGCTCGCTGTTCGGCAAGCTGGCGGCGGCCGGCATCGCCGCGACGCTCGCGTGCTACGTGTTCATCAACACGGCGATGGTGATCGGGCTTGTGCCGGTGGTCGGCATTCCGCTGCCGATCATCTCCTTCGGCGGCACCGCGATGATGACGCTCATGGCCGGCTTCGCCATCGTACTCAGCATCGACCTGCACCGCGATCAGACGGGCGCGCGCGGGTGGTTGTGGTAGGTGCTGGGTTCTAGCTGTTAGATGCTGGGACTAGAGTCATTCCAGGCGGCCGAAGGCTGATCTGGAACCCAGGGCCAAGGACTGCGTGTTTGCCCTGGGTTCCAGATCGCGCTCCGCACGTCTGGAATGACTCACCTAAAACCTAATACCCAGCACCCAGCACCTACCACTTCCCGCCATCCGCCATCCAATCCGTCGCCCGCACCAGCGCGTCGACGATGCCGGGCTCCAGCGACGAGTGGCCGGCGTCCGGGATGATTTCCAGCTCCGCTTCCGGCCAGCGCTGCTTCAGATCCCACGCGTTGGAAATCGGCGTGCACATGTCGTAGCGGCCGTGCACGATGCGGCAGGGGATGTGGCGCATCACGTCCACCTGGTCGAGCAGCCAGCCGTCGTGCGCGAAGAAGCCTTTGTTCACGAAATAATGGTTCTCGATGCGCGCGAACGCCTCCACGAAGCGATCTTCGGTGAAGCGCGTGGGGAGCGCGCTAGGGCCGGCGAACGAGATCGTCTCGCCCTCCCAGCGCGCCCACGCGCGCGCGGCTTTCAAACGAGTGTCGCGATCGGGGGCGTTGAGGCGTTTATGAAACGCCTGCACCAGATCGCCGCGTTCGGGCTCGGGAATCGCGGCCGCGTAGCGCGCGAACGCATCGGGAAAGATGTGGCTGGCGCCTTGCTGGTAGAACCAGTCGATCTCCTGTTTGCGCAGCAGAAAAATGCCGCGCAGCACCAGGCCCGCCACGCGCTCTGGATGCTTGGCCGCATACGCCAGCGCCAGCGTGGAGCCCCAGGAGCCGCCAAACACCAGCCATTTGTCGATTCCGAGCTTCTCTCTCGCGCGCTCGATATCGGCCACCAGATCCCAAGTGGTGTTTTCCGCGATTTCCGCGTGCGGCGTTGAACGCCCGCAGCCGCGCTGATCCATCATGACGACGCGATAGCGGCGCGGATCGAAAAAGCGGCGCATCTCCGGGGATAAGCCCCCGCCGGGGCCGCCATGCAGGGCGATCACCGGTTTGCCCATCATCGCCCCGCTTTGCTCGACGTAAACCGAATGCAGGTCGCTCACCCGCATCATCTCGCTCTCGCGTGCTTCAAGGATGGGGTAGAGATCGCGCCGGGGCGGGGTGGAGTGTCCGTACATGCCTTGGGTCTAGGAGCCCGCGAAGGCGCAAGCAAGGCAAACGCTCGACAGCCGCCGCCGCTTGCGGAATAGACCGACTCCGCGCCCTTTTCGCCCGCTTCACTAGCCGCCAGGATCGCCCCCGTGAGCACCCTCACGACCCCCGCCGCGCGGGTCACATTGGTGATGTCGTGCCTGTTCGGCACGACGGGCATCATCCTTGTGTTTTTGCCGCGCTGGCTGGAGGTGGAGCGCGCCTTGAGCGGCGCCGAAATCGGCGCGGTGTTGTCGCTGGCGCAATTCGCGCGCGTTCTCACTGGGCCCGCCATCGCGTTCTGGGCTGATGGCGCGGGCGATCGGCGGACGCCGCTGCGCTTGGTGGCCGGCGGCGCTGTGCTCTCGTTCGGCGTGTTCTTTTTCTTTGCGCACGGCTTTTGGGCGCTGCTGCTAACCGGCTTTGTTGCGCTATCGCTGACACAAGCGCTGACGCCTCTGATCGAGGCCGCTTTGTTGCGTGCAACAGCGGCGGGCAATCTCTCCTACGGCGTGGCGCGCGGCATCGGGTCAGTCGCCTTCATTGTCGCCAACATCGCCGGCGGGGCGATGGTGGCGCAGTTTGGCATTGGCGCGGTCGTGGTTTGGGTGCTGATCAGCTTGAGCAGCGTCGCCGCCTCAAGCATCTTCGCGCTGACGCCCGATCCCCCGCCCATCGCCGCGCCGGGCAAGGATCGCCTGGCCGCGCTCGCGGCGTTGATGCGCTCGCGGCGTTTTATCCTGGTGTTGATTTCGTGCGGGCTGATCCAAAGCGCGCATGCATTTTACTATGCCTTCTCCACCATTGCCTGGCGCGCGCAGGGCATCTCGGCGGACGTCATTGGCTTTCTGTGGGCGTTTGGCGTGGCGGTGGAGGTCGCGCTGCTTTGGAGCCTCACAGCGATCGAGCGGCGCGTGTCGGCCGAGGCCTTGATCATCGCCGCCGCGATCGGCGCGGTGGTGCGTTGGCTCGCCATGGGCTTCGCCCCGGAAGGCGCGGCGCTCTGGTTTTTGCAATCGCTGCACGCGCTCTCGTTCGCCGCCGCGCATGTGGGCGCGATGCGCCTCATCTATCGCGAAACGCCCGACAACGCCGCCGCCATGGCGCAGACGCTCTATTCGTCCTTGTCATCGGGCTTGCTGCTGGGCGCTGCGACGTTGCTTTCGGGATGGCTTTACGATTGGGGCGGCGTGCGCGGGTATTGGGCGATGGCGCTGATCGCGGGGTTTGGCGGCGTGGCCGCTTTGTTCCTGCTGGCGCGGAAGCCGGCAAGGTCTCGTTAAGAAATTCGCCTCGCGCGCGAAGCGTGCGCAGAACGCATCTTTGCCTAATATTTTCTGTTAGCTCTTAATCTGACGCACGAAGCGCCGATGGATGAGGGCAGGCATGGCCGATGAGGCCGCATTCGATCTGATTGAGGAGGCCGCGCGCGCGCCGGTTCTGGCGCTGCGCGGCGACTGGACGGTGGACACCATCGCCAGCCTTGAAGACGATTTGCGCGCGCTGGCCGAAAAGCTTGTTCCGGGCGCGGCGCTCGACGTCGGCAAGCTGGGCCGCTTCGACGTGGCCGGCGCCTATCTGGTGGACCGCACGTTTCGCGAAGGCCCGGGCGGCAGCGAGCGCATCGCCGTGCGCGGCGCCCACGCCAATGCGCTCGCGCTGCTCGCCGCCGCGCGCAAGGCCGCCGCCGCGCCCGCGCCGCCGCCTGAGCGCACGCATGGCTTTCAAGGCTTTCTCGAGCGCGTCGGCGCCGGCGCGGCCGCGATCGGGCATGAGATTATCGAAACCGTCGGCTTCTTCGGCGAAACGCTGGTCGTGCTGGCGCGCCTCATCGCCAATCCGCGCCGTATCCGTTGGACCTCGGTGTTCCACATCATGGAAACCGCCGGCCTCAACGCGCTGCCGATCGTGGTTTTGCTCTCGTTCTTTATCGGCCTTGTCGTCGCCTATCTCGGCGCGCGCATCCTGGCTGATTTCGGCGCCTCGGTGTTCACCGTTGATCTGGTGACGTTCTCGGTGCTGCGCGAATTCGCGGTGGTGATCACCGCCGTGCTGCTCGCGGGGCGCACCAACAGCGCCTTCACCGCCGAGATCGGCGCCATGAAGATGCGCCAGGAAATCGACGCCATGCGCACCATGCGCATTGATCCGATGGAGGCGCTGGTGGCCACGCGCGTGATCGCCATGCTGGCGATGACGCCGATCCTCAATTTCGCCGCCATGATGGCCGGCATTTTCGGCGGCCTCCTGGTGTGCTGGTCCGCGCTGGGCGTCAGCCCCGTCATGTTTTTCGCGCGCGTTTCGGAGGTGGTCGCCGAGCAGCACTTCTGGGTCGGCTTTTCCAAGGCGCCGGTGTTTGCGCTGGTGCTCGCGGTGATCGGGTGCAAACAGGGGCTCTCAGTGGGGGGCGATGTCGGCTCGCTCGGCAAGCGCGTCACCACGTCCGTGGTGCAAGCGATCTTCATGGTGATCCTGCTCGACGCCATGTTCGCGCTTTGGTTTTTGGAGATGGATTGGTGAGCGCCGAGATCGCCATTCGCGTGCGCGGCCTGGTCACGCGCTTCGGGCGCCAAACGGTGCACGAGGGCCTTGAACTCGACGTGCGCCGGGGCGAGGTGCTCGGCGTGGTCGGCCCCTCCGGCTGCGGCAAGTCCGTGCTACTGCGCGAGATCACCGGGCTCGATGCGCCCACCGAAGGCGAAATCGGTTTTCCTTACGCTGAGTCCCAAGGCCGCGTGCCGCGCATGGGCGTGATGTTTCAGGACGGCGCGCTGTTTTCCAACCTCACCGTGCTCGAAAACGTCGAAGCCCCGCTGCGCGAGCACACGCGGTTTTCCGATGATCTTCGCGCCGAGATCGCCGCGCTCAAGCTCTCCATGGCTGGCCTCGGCCCGGATGCGCATCACAAGCGGCCCTCGCAAATCTCCGGCGGCATGCGCAAGCGTGCGGCGGTGGCGCGCGCGCTGGCGCTCGATCCGGAATTGCTTTTCCTTGATGAGCCCACAGCCGGCCTTGATCCGATCAGCGCGGAAAATTTCGATCTCATGGTGCGTGAGCTTGCCGACGCGCTGGGGCTCACCGTGTTTCTGGTGACGCACGATCTCGATACGCTCTACGCGGTGTGCGATCGGGTCGCGGTGCTGTACGGCGGCAAGGTGGCCGCCATTGGCGCGATCGATGAGGTCAGCGCCGGCGCAAGCGGCTGGGTGAAAGATTATTTCTCGGGGCCGCGCGGGCGCGCGGCCGCGCATTCCGCAGGAGGCGGATGATGGAAACCAAGGCAAATTTCGTCCGCATAGGTGCGGCGGTGGTGATCGGCGTGGTGCTGATCATGATGTTCGCGGCCTGGATATCGAGTTCCGACCTGCGGCGCGGCGCCCATGAATACGATATCGTGTTCGATGAGCCCGTGCGCGGCCTCACCGAAGGCGGCGAGGTGCGCTTCAACGGCATCAAGGTCGGCGAAGTGCGCGATCTGCGCATCGACCCCGACAGCACCAACCGTGTGATCGCCCGCGTGCGCGTTTCCTCCGACGTGCCGGTGCGCGAGGATAGCGAGGGCCAGCTTGAGCCGATCGGGCTGACCGGCGTCACGCTGATCCAGCTCACGCCCGGGTCCGGCGATGAATTGCGCCCCTCTGGGTTTGGCCCGCCGCCGGTTATCCGCGGGCGGGGCAGTCAAATCGATCAGATCGTTGCGCGAAGCGAGGAGGTCGCGGTGCGCGCCAGCGAAGCGATGGCCGCTGTGCGCGACCTGCTCACCGATGAGAATATCGCCCGCGTCACGCGCATCATCGCCAATCTGGAAACCGTCTCCAACCAGCTCGCGGATTCGCAATCGGTGATCGCGCGCTCCGGCGAGGCCGCCGGCGCCATCACCACCGCCGCCAACGATTTCGCGACGCTCTCGCGCCAATTGCAGAGCGATCTGCAAGCGCTCGACGCCGCGCTCAGTGAAATCAACGATGCCGCCGCTGTCGCCTCCGGCGAAACGCTGCCTGAGCTGACGCGCGCGGCCGATGAAATCCGCCGCGCCGCCGCCGCCGTCACGCGCGTGGCCAACAATTTGGAAGAAAACCCGTCCATCCTCACGCCGCAAGCGCCGCGGCCCACTGTGGAGCTGCGCCCATGATGCGTGTGAGCCTTCTGCTTTTGCCGCTGGTTTTGCTCGGCGGCTGCATCACCTTGTTGCCCGATCCGCCGCCGCCGCCGCGCGTGTTCGCGCTGGATGTGGGCGATGTCGCCCGTGTGGAGGGCGCGCGCATCGATTCTGTGATCGGCGTCGCCAATCCCGATGGCGAACGCGTGATTCTCGGCACGGACCTGATCTGGCGCACCGGCCAGGAGGTGGCGTTCGTCGCCCATACGCAATGGTCGGGCAGGGCCGACGATCTGCTGCAATCGGCTTTGATCGAAACCATGGCGCGCCAGGGCCGTTTCGCCGGCGTCACCCGCGCGGGCGAAGCGCGCACGCAATTCGACGTGCGCTGGGAGGTTCGCGATTTTGAAATCGACGGCGATGCGATGCAGGCGCGCTTCCGCGCCGATGTGCGTGTCATGGCCTCGCCTGGCCGCCGGCTCATCGCGCAGGAAACCATCACCGCCGAAGCGCCGGTGTCCGATCGCTCCGCATCGGTGGCCGCTCAAGCGCTTGCGCGCGCCGCCGGTGAAGGCAGCGCGCGCATTGGGATGTTTGCGGCTGATGCGGCCGCCGCCGAGCTCGAACGCCAGGCGACGGCCGAAGACTGATTACGCCAACGCGGCGTCGATCAGCAGGTAGGTGCGGACCAGTTCGGAGCCGTGACCCTTCTTCTCGCTCTTGGCGAGATCGGGGCGGGCGCGGAACGCTTGCGCCACCGCTTGCGCGCCGGAATGGCGGCGCACGTGGCGCCCGATCCGGTTCACCGCGACAGGCGCCGCGTCCAGCACCGCTTGGCGGCGCGCGGCCGCGCCATGGCGCGAAGCGCGGGCGATGTGGTCGAGGTCGGCCGCAGCCAGCACGTCTTCCAGATCAACGCCGGCTTCCGTCACCAGGTCCACAGCGTCGGCCTGCAGCATCGCGTCCGGCGATTGGGGTTGGCGCGCGCCGAAATCGACCAGATCGAACGCATCGTCGATCTCTTCGTTCGCGGCTTTCGGCAGAGCCTCCTCGCGCGGCGCTTGCGGCATGAAATTGCCCCAGCCGCCAAAGCCTTTGAACAGGCGCTTGGGTTGCTCCTGCACGGGGGCGACAGGCGCGGCGGCGACGCGCACGTGCGGACGCGTGCTGCGGGCCACGGCGGCGCTGGCGGCGGCCGCGCGCAGCGTCGTCACCTCGGTCTCGACATGGCGCTCGACAACGTGCTCCACCGGGCGCTCTTCACGCTTGGCTTGAAGCGGCGCCTTCTTCGCGCCAGCCGTGGCGGCAAGCGCGGTGAGGCGCTTTTCCAGCGACGCGGCGTGGCGGTCGGCGGCGGCTTGGCTTTCTTCCGACGCCATGCGCGCGGAATTGGCGGCCTCTTGCAGTTTCGCGAGCGTGTCGGCGGCCGCGTCCTGCATCTGCGCGGCTTCCGCGCGGATCAATTGGGCGGCGCGCTTGGCCTCGAACACGGCGCTGCGCGTGGTTTCACGCACCGCGCTCGCGGTTTCGTTGGCGGCAAGCACGGCGGCTTCGGTCGATTTCTTCGCGGTCTCGGTGAGGCGCGTGGCTTCGGCCAGGCCCTCAAGCACGCCCGTCATCGAACCGTTGAGCGAAGTTGTCGCCGCGCTCGCGGTGTCGGCGGCGTGTTGGATTTGCGCGGTGCGCTCGCCCAGCACGGCGGCCGAGGCGTGGAACGCGCCCATATGGCTTTCCAGCGCATCTTCGGCGGCCGAGACCTCCGTCTGCACCAACTTGGAAGCTTCGCGCATCAGGCGCACCTGGCGGCCGATCGAATGCGCCAGCGTTTCGGTCTGGCCCTTCAGATCGCCGTTCAGCTCAACCAGCGAGTCATGTTCGTGGCGCAGCGCGTGCGACATGATCTCGGTGCTCTCGCGCGAGCGCGCCACGGCGTTGTCGAACAGCGCGGTGTTGCGCTGGGCCACTGTTTCCAGTTCGGCCAAGCGGCTCATGGCGGCGCTCACCGCGTCGTTCAGCGCTTCGATTTCGTTTTTCACCGTGCCGGTGATGCGCGCGACGTTGACGTCGTTGGCTTCGCTCGGGAAGCTCATGCCTTGCCTCGCCAATTGCGCGGCGATGCGGCGCGCCTTCAGCGCTTCGCCCGCCGCCGAGGAGGCGACCCAGAACAGCAAGGCCGGGCCAAACGCCAGCGCGATCAGACCCGCCTGCATCGCGGGATCCATCGTCATGACGCCATCGACGCCGAAATACGAAAGCGGCCCGCCAATGGCGCCGCCGATCCACACGAAAGCCGCAAGGCCGCCCGTGAAGGCCGCCCACGAGAAGCCGCCGCGCACCTTGCGGGGCGCCTCAGGCTCAATCGTCGCCGGTTCTTCCACCGGCTGGTCCAGGCTCAAATCTTCGATCGGATCGTTCGCCGCTTCCGGCGCATCGCCGAACAGCTCGAACGGATCGCGTTCGTCTTTCTCGTCATCGAAATACATAGCGCAAACTCCCGGCGCCGCGGGGGGAGCGGCGTTAACCGGGCGGCTGCAACGGCCATGCCAGCCGCGCGAGTGGCTTTCCCGCGTCGGGCGTGCGCCAGTTTGGCGCAAAAACGCTATGCACAAAGCTGTTTTGGGGAGTTAAGGCGTTTAGAGTAAACGCGCGCTACGCAACACGTCCGCGCGCCAGCATAATTTCGCGCGGGGGTTGGGTTTCTTCCAGCAGGCTTTCCTTAATGGGGCGCGGCGCGCCGAAGAGGTGGCCCTGGCCGTAAGGCGCGTCGAGGTCGAGTGCTTCCAACACCAATTCTTCGCTCTCGATCCGCTCCGCAATCAGATCGACGCCGTAGCGCTGAAACACCGCCGCGATATCTGAAGCGGCGATTTCACGCGTGATTGCCGAACGCGGGCGCAAGCCCCCGCGCACGATCTGATCGGTTAATGTGCGCGCCGCGATTTTTAAGTATCGCACGCCCGAACGCTCGAGATCGGGCAGGTCGATCTCGACATTGTTCACCTTGTCGATCGAGAAGCGGAACCCGAGGTCCACCAGCTTCGCCATGGCCCGCGCCTCCACCGAGGTGCGCCCCTCGAACGCCGCCTGGGTGATCTCAAAGATCACGCTGCCGGCGAGATCGCGGTTCTCGCGCATGAAATCGTAGAATTGCGGGAAGAAATGCTCATCCGCCAACGCGGCGGGGGAGATGTTGCAGAAGATGCCGATGCGCCGGTCCTGCTTCATCAGCTTGCGCACGATCTGCACGCAGCGGAACAGCAGCACATTGTCGATCGTGGTCATCAGGCCGGCCTCTTCGGCGGCGGGCATGAATTCTTGCGGCAGGATCAAGCGGCCGGTCGCATCTTTAAGGCGCGTAAACCCTTCGTAATAAGCCGTCTTGCGCTGCGGCAATTGCACGATCGGCTGCAGGTGCAGCTCCACACGGTTGTCCAAAAGCGCTTCGCGCACCAGATCGATCGGCCCGCGCGCAGCCTGCGGCCCGATCGCGGCGACATTCCCGGCGGCTTCGATGCGCTGCAGGCGCGCGTCCATCGCCGCGCCCAGCTTATCGACGATTTGGTCAATCAGTTTTAACTCAAGCGGCGCCCCGCCTTGCGGCGCTTCGATCTGGGGATGGCCCGGCGCCGCAAACGCGGTGTGCGCTTCGACTTGATCGAGGCGTGTCTGCACCGCGTCGAGATCGGCGCTGATTTCGCGATGGGCGCTGCGCAGGCGCTCCATGTCGCCCTTGATCCGCTTCTCGGCCGAGCCCGCGCGTGAGGCGGCGGCGGAGGCCGTGATGCCCGCGTGTGTCACCGCGCATGCGCAGAAAAGGCCGATCCCGCCCAGAAACGCCGCACCAAGGCCTTCCCCGCCAACCCGCTGCAAGGCGAGGCCGACAACGACCGAAATCAGCGCGTAGCCGATATAGAGGAGGGCGTGGGTGATGATGGGCATTTTTTGCCGTCCGAATCTCTAGTGAGCCATGGGACGAGCGCGGCGGTTGCGAGAGTCTTAACGACCGTAAACCACGAGAAGAGAGTTGACGAAATTATTGCCATACGATAATTGATTATCGTCCCGCTTAAGGGCGCAGGAAACGCCGCTCATGAACACCGCAATCGCCGCGCCGCTGGAGCGCGCGCAGAAACTCGCCAGCGCCGCCAGCACCGTGGCGGTGATCGCCGCCATCATGCTGGCGATCACCGCCGCGCTCGATGTCGCCGCGCCGGGCCTGCGGGCGCTGCCGGGGCTCACGCCTGGCTGGGAGGGCACGCTTGCGCTGCTCCACATCATTGGCGGCCAGCTTTTGCTCGCGCTGCCGAGCTTCATCCTCGCCGGCGTCTGCTTCGATCTCTCGCGCGTGCTGCGCGATTATGCGGAGGGGCGCTTCTTTACCCGCCGCGCCAGCGCCGGCGTCAGCAAAGCGGGCGAGGGCATTCTTTGGGCCATGGCGTTCAAATGCCTGCTCTCGCCTGCGCTTTACGCCATCGTCGTCGAATATGCGCGCGGCGACGTGTTCACGCTTCGGTTTGAAACCTTCGATCTGGGCCTTATCGCGCTTGGCTTCTTCATTATGGTGATGGGCCGCGTGCTGAAGGCGGCCGCCGCCCTCAAGGCGGAGAATGACGAGATCGTCTGATGCGCATCGTCGTCACCCTCGATGTCATGCTGGCGCGGCGCAAGATGCGCGCGAAGGATTTGGCCGAGCGCGTGGGCGTCACCGAAGCCAACCTCTCGCTCTTGCGCACCGGCAAGGTGAAGGGCGTTCGCTTCGAGACGCTGGCGAAAATTTGCGAAGCGCTGGAGTGCAAGCCGGGCGATTTGCTGGATGTGGAGGAGGGTGAGAGCGCGCCGGACTAGCCGCCCTGCGCAAACAACACCGCCGCTTGCGCCAGATAAATTATTCCCAGCCCCGTCACGATCCACTTCGTCCAGCGCAGAAAATTCACATCGCTCATGCGGTCGAGCACCTTGCCGCCCAGCCACGCGCCCAGCATCGCCAGCGGCGCGGCGACGATGAAAAACCAAAGCGGCGGCAGCCCGCTGTTCGTCGCGCCGATCAGCGGCGCGCCGTAGAACGCCATTTTCGCGGTGTGGCTGAACGCCTGGGTCGCCGCTTTCGTCGCCACGATCTGATGACGCGTCAGCGCCGTGCGCACGAAAAACACATCCAGCAGCGGCCCAGACACGCCCGCGACGACGTTCAGCCCCGTGACCGTCAATCCGCACGCCGCCGCGTGCGCGGGCTTGGCCGCATCGAGATGAAATGCGCCCTTCGGAATCCACGCGAGCAAGGGCACGAGCCCCAACAATAAGTAAACCCAAGCCTTCGTTGGATTGTACGTGAGAAAAAGCAGCAGCCCCGCCGCAGCCGCTGAGCCGATTGCGTACATCGCGATGATGCGCCAAGCGATGTGCTTGCGATGCAGCACCGCGCGCCAGCCGTTGGACACGAACTGCACCGCCCCATGGCTCACCATCGCCGCGCTCACCGGCATCGCCAGCGTCAGCGCGCCCATCAGCATGAGCCCGCCCGCCATGCCGAACACGCCCGACACCGTCGCCGTGACCAGCACGACGGCCAACAAAATCAAACTTGTGAAAATCGCCACGCACGCCTCCGTGTTTTGGGAGAACGGCGCGGCGGGGAGCGCCCCGAGAGCCGCAAGAAGCGGCGCACGCGTCAGTGGGCAATGTATGCGCGTTCGCCCGAATTGCAAAAGCGCACGGCAGGCAATTGTCCGGACACCCGCGAAAAGCAGGTCCTCCTCGTGCTCACCCAAACGCCGCCACCCGGGCCTCCAGCCCCGCCTTCACTGCTGGCCATTCTTCGCGCAACACCGAGAACCACGCCGTATCCCGCCAGCCGCCCCACGGCCGGCGCAGGTGGCGGCGGTGCACGCCCTCGAACTGCGCGCCGAGTTTCAGGATCGCGGCGCGCGAGTGCGCGTTCTCCGCATCCGTCTTCAGCTCCACGCGCTCGGCGCCCGCGTCGAACGCATGGCCCAGCAGCAAAAGCTTGCACGACGGATTGACCACGCCCCCACGCGCGGCGGCCTCGTACCACGTGCCGCCGATCTCCACGCCCGCATCATAGGCGCGCGGATTGATGTAGCAGCTCTCGCCCACCACGCGTCCGCCGAACACAACCGCGTAGGGCAGCCACCGCCCGGCCCGCGCTTGCGCGATCTGCCAATCGAACCAGACGTCGAACCCCTCGCCGTGCAATTCCTTGCTTGGGCTGTAACGCAGCGCCGATCCGTCGCCGAGCGCGGCGCGCAGCGCGTCGCGGTGGCTTTCCGCCAGCGGCTCCAGGCGCACCCATGGATTGGCGAGCGTTTCGTGCTCCAGCTTCATCGCATGCGATCCAGTTTTCGCTAGGGTAGGGTTGAGGCCGATCATTGCCCCGGTTCGCCCCGCGCTTTAGCGTGCGCCGAGAAAAGCCGCCACCCGTCAAACGAGGAACGCCATGCACTTTGAACATTCCGAAAAAGCCAAAGCCTGGATCGGCAAAGTGCAGGCCTTCATGGACGAGCACATTTATCCCGCCGTGCCGCAATATGAGGCGGAGCAGAAGGAAGGCGGGCGCTGGAAGGTGCTTCCGGTTCTGGAAGATCTGAAGGCCAAGGCCAAGAAGCAGGGCCTGTGGAATTTCTTCATGCCGCCCTCAAGCGGCCATCCCAAGGTGGACGAGACGTTCGCGTTCGAGGGCGAGCAGCTCACCAATCTCGAATACGCCCCGCTGGCGGAAATCATGGGCCGCGTGGGCTTCGCGTCCGAAGTGTTCAATTGCTCCGCGCCCGATACCGGCAACATGGAAGTGTTCCAGCGCTACGCCACGCTTGAGCAGAAGGAGCGCTGGCTCAGGCCCCTGATGAACGGCGAAATCCGCTCAGCCTTTCTGATGACGGAGCCCGCCGTGGCCTCCTCGGACGCCACCAACATCCAGTGCGAGATCAAGCGCGACGGGAACGAGTACGTCATCAACGGGCGCAAATGGTGGTCTTCCGGCGCGGGCGATCCGCGCTGCAAGGTCGCCATCCTGATGGGCAAGACCAATCCCGATAATCCCAAGCACAGTCAGCAAAGCCAAATTCTTGTGCCGCTGGATGCGAAGGGCGTGAATATCCTGCGTCCGCTCACCGTGTTCGGCTATGACGATGCGCCCCACGGCCACATGGAGATCGAGCTGAAGGACGTGCGCGTGCCGGCGGAGAATATTTTGCTCGGCGAAGGGCGCGGTTTTGAAATCGCGCAAGGCCGCCTCGGCCCCGGCCGCATCCACCATTGCATGCGCACGATCGGCGCCGCCGAGGCCGCGTTGGAGGCGCTTTGCAAGCGCGTCACCAGCCGCGTCGCCTTTGGCAAGACCATCGCCGAACACAGCGTGTGGGAGCAGCGCATCGCCGATGCGCGCATCAATATCGAAATGACGCGCCTCTTGTGCCTCAAAGCCGCCTACATGATGGACGTCGCCGGCAACAAAGTGGCCAAGGACGAGATCGCCATGATCAAGGTCGCCGCGCCCCGCATGGCGCTGCAGATCATCGACGACGCCATCCAGGCCCATGGCGGCGCCGGCGTCTGCCAGGATTTTGGCCTCGCCAAATCCTACGCCGGCATCCGCACGCTGCGCCTGGCCGACGGCCCCGATGAGGTGCACGCGCGCGCCATCGCGCTCTCCGAACTCGGCAAGCACGGCTGGAGCCCGAAGAAGAAGAGCGACGGCGTGAGCCTGCCCGGCCCGCGTTGATGATGGTTGCGGCGTGGTGGCTCGCGGTGCTGGCGCTTGCGTTCGGCGCCGCGCTTGGCGCGCGCGGTTTGCTCGATCCGAAATGGGTCGCACGTTTCGTGCGCCTTGAGCCTGATGCGCAAGGCGGCGGCCAGGCCGAGTTTCGCGCTGCCTATGGCGGCGTGATGCTCGGTATTCATGTCGTCGCGCTTCTATTGGCGCTGCGCTATCTGCTGAGCGGGGAGCATGTCGTCGGCGTCGCCGCCACCGGCGCGCTCGCGGTGCTCGCCGCCGGCTGGGGCGGCGCCGCGTTCGGGCGCGCGGTTTCGATCTGGCGCGACGGCGCGAACACACACTTCAACCGCATCAGTGTCGCCGTGGAGGCTGGTGTCGCCCTCGCCATAGGCGCGCCGTGGGCGTTGTGGCTCATCGGCTAACCCGGCTTCCCCATAAACACCACGCCTGCGCCCAACGCGATCAGCGCGAAGCCCAGCAGATGATTCCAGCCGATCGGCTCGCGCAGGAAGAACATCGAGAACAGGATGAACACGCAAAGCGTGATCACCTCCTGCATCGTCTTCAATTCCGCCGTCGAATACACCGCGCGCCCAATCCGGTTGGCGGGCACAGCGAGGCAATATTCGATGAACGCAATCCCCCACGCCGCGACGATGGCGATCAAGAGCGGCGTCGATTTGAATTTGAGGTGCCCATACCAAGCGAACGTCATGAAGACGTTGGACGCGGCAAGCAGCAGGATGGGGGCGATTTGCGAGGAGGTGAGCCATTGCATCGAAACACCACCTTTTCGTCATCCCGGACGCGCGAAGCGCGATCCGGGACCCAGGGGCCGACGCATCGCCTTTAGCCCCTGGGTCCCGGCTCTCCGCCGCTCCGCGGCTGCGGCCGGGATGACGAAAGAGGACACGGATTCGCGTCTCTCAAAAATCATTGATGCTCATATCCGCCCGCCAGGGCCAGGCGCTCGCGCGCAAAGCACAGATCGCCGGATTGAAATTCTCCCGGTCAACCCGCACCGTATTGGTCGGCGTCTCTTCGATCCGCACCTCGCGCACCGTGAAGGGCAGGCGCTCGGCCTCCACGAACGCAGAGAGCTTCAGGAAGAAACACGCCGCCAACGCCTCGGTCGTCGGGTCGCCTTGAAACGTCATGATCTGGGCCAGCCGCTGCGGCTCGCGCTCACGAAAAAAATCGATCAGCGGATCGTCTTCGCGCAGATGCAAAGTGTGATCCACATGCGCGTCGATCCATCCGTGCCAGCGTTGCTTCACACGCTCGAACGGGGCGGCCGAATTCGTATCGGAGAAGCGAAACGCGCCAACCGGATCGAGCCTTACGGTGACGAATTCATTGTGCCCATGCGGGATCGCGCATTTGGGACTGTCGGTCGCCAACAGGCGATGCGCCATCGCGTAGCGACGGGTGAATTCAAGGCTTGCCATAATCGTCCTCGGGCCATTCCCGCAGCACAGACGGGCGCCGCCGCTCCCTTAAGCCCGGCCGCGCCGCCGCGCAACGCTCAGAACCAGCCGCGCCATTTGGCGATGCCGAACAAAGCCGCCGGCGCGGCCAGCATCAGAAAGGCGCCCACCCATGGCCCCCAAGGTTGCGAGAACCACGTCATGTGCTGGAAATTCATGCCGAAGATCGAGGCGATCAGGGTCGGCGGCACGAACGCGATGGTGGCCAGCGACAGCGCTTTCAGCACATCGGTCTGCGTGGAATTGATGAGGCCGAGCGCCCCGTCCTGCAAGTAGGAGATGCGCGTCTGCAGCGTTTCGGCCAGCCGCTCCAGCTCCGCCACGTCGCGCGCCAGCGCCTGCAATTTCGCATCCTCCAGCCCGTGCTTGACGCACACGGAGCGCACGAAAGTCAGAAGCCGATTGAGGCTGGAGAGGCTCTCATGCGCCAGCGCCGTCAGCATGCCGATCTTGCCCAGCGCGCGCAGATTGTCGCGCAGATCGGGCGCGCGTTCCTCGGTGAACACTTGCGCGGATTGGGCGTTCGCATCGCGCGTGGCTTCGGCCAGCAAATCCGCCAGCCGTTCGGCCGCGCCTTCGATCAGCGCGATAAACACATCCGCCCCATTCTTGGCCGAGCCCACGCGCGCAAAGGCGCGCCCTTGGCCCACCTCGAACGCGCGCGGGCGCACCTGGCGCACGGTGACGAGCTTGTCCTTCGCCAGAATGAAACTCACCGGCCCTGAAATGAACAAACCCTCGTCGCGCCGGCCGAGCAGGGTGGCGGTCACGTGCAGCGCGCCGTCTTCCTCGTAGAAACGCGCGCTTTCCTCGAACGCGGCCCGCTCGATCGGCGTTGGGACATCGACGCCCAAAGCCTGTTCGACGTCGGCTTCTTCTTCTTCGGTCGGGCTTTCGAGATCGTACCAGATGGCGCCCGGCGCGTCGCAAGACGCCGCCTCGGCTCCGCCGCGAAGGAAAGTGCGCAACATGGGCCGTGCTTAGCGCGATTTGCCGGGCGCGAGAACGCCTCAATCGCGCCGCGCCACGCCCCCGCGCGCCATCACGAAACGCACCCCGGTTTCCAGCACCGCCACGTCCGCCAGCGGGTCGCCGTCCACCGCGATCACGTCCGCCGAATAGCCCGGCGCGATGCGCCCGGCCACGCCGTTCAATTGCAAATGATCGGCGGCGTTCACCGTGGCCATCTGGATCGTCTGCAGCGGCGAAAAGCCCGCTTCCACCAGCAGCGCGAATTCGCGCGCGTTCATGCCGTGCGGCGAAACCCCCGTATCGGTGCCGAAGGCGATGCGCACGTTGTTTTGCCGCGCAAAGCGCCCCATGCTGGCCATGTCTGCGCTGACTTGGCGCGCTTTGGCGGTTTGCGCCGGCGTCAGCACGCCGCCGCGATCGGCCAATTGGCCGACCCACCAGCCCGCCAGCAGCGTCGGCACGAGATAGCGCTCGCCCTGGCGCAGCAAACGCACGCTTTCGCGATCGATGTAGGAGCCATGCTCGATCGAATCCACGCCCGCGCGCAGCGCCGCATTGATGCCTTCGACGCCGTGCGCGTGCGCGGTCACGCGCCGGCCCATGGAATGGGCGGCGTCTACGATGGCGGCCAGTTCGTCATTGCTCAATTGCTGCAGCACGCCCGCATTGGTGTTGGAGAGCACGCCCCCCGTCGCGGTGATCTTGATCACGTCCGCGCCAGCCTGGATTTGCCGCCGCGTCGCGCGCCGGCACGCATCCGCGCCCGAGCACGCGCTTTCCGCGCGCAGCACCTCCAGCACGTGCGGCTGCCAGGCCTGCGCGTCGCCGTGGCCGCCGTCCGGGGTGATGGAGCGCCCGGAGGCGATGATGCGCGGGCCTTCCACGCGCCCTTCGTTGATCGCCCGGCGCAGCGCGAAGATCGCATCGTTCGGCGCGCCCAGATCGGCCACGGTGGTGAAGCCCGCGTTCAGCGTGATGCGCCCGTTGGCCAGCGCGCGCATCGCCGCATCCGCCGGCGTCAGCAGCACGCTGTCATAGAGCCGGTTGGGCCCAAGCTCGCTGGAGAGATGCACATGGCTGTCGATCATGCCCGGCATGACGAAGCGATTGCGCTGATCGATCACAGCCGCGCCGTCGCGCGTCACGTAGCCGGGCTCGACCGAGATCACCTTGCCGTCCGCGCCGATCAGGATCGATTGTTCGCTGAGCACGCGCCCGTTGCTCGGATCGGCGAGCAGCCGGCCTGCATGAATGATCGAGGCGACCTGCGCCTCCTGCGCGAAGCTCGATCCGGCCAGCATGGCCGCGACCGCGCCGGCCAAAATCCCAGCCAAAATCATTGCGCGCTGCAACATGAAACATCCCCCTCAAACTCGCCGCACGCTTGATCCGACCCCTACGGCCCCGCGTCAACCGCCCGCGCGGGAGCAGGGCGGGCGAATTCCCCAAAAGCGGCGAACCTCGCCCGTGCGAAGCGTTGACGCGCCCGCCCGCGCGCCCCAAACAAGCGCCGCAATGGCGCAAGGCAAGGATTTGGAGGCGGTGGCGGCCGCCCTCGCCAAATCGGAACTGATGGCCGCATTGAGCGAAGAGACGCGCACGCGCTTGGCCCGCGCTGGCGCGCCCAGCGCGCTTGAGCCCGGCGCGTTGCTGTTCGCCCGCGGCGACAAGGGCGATGCGCTTTACGTGTTGATCGAAGGCGAGGTGGAGGTGCGCACCTCCAATGAGAGCGGACGCGACGTGCGCCTGGCCGCGCTGAAGCCCGGCGCGCTGATTGGCGAAATGGCGGTGCTCGACGGCGGCGCGCGCAGCGCCGATGTCGCCGCCATCCGCCGCTCGCGCCTCTTGCGCATTTCGCGCGATCAGGCGCTCGCTGCGCTCGAGAGCGAACCCAAAGCGCTGCTGCGCCTCATCTCCGAACTGAGCCGGCGCCTGCGCGCCACCAACGCGACGTTGGAAGATGCGCAATTGCTCGATCTCGGCGGGCGCTTGGCGCAGCGTCTTCTTGATGAGGCCGGCGACGGCGCGGCGGTTACGCTGACGCAAACCGAACTCGCCCGCCGCATCGGCGCCAGCCGCGAGAAGGTGAACCGCAAACTGCACGAATGGTGCGATGAAGGTTGGATCTCGATCGGCCGCGCCGGCATCAAACTCATCGCCCGCGACAAACTCGCCGCGCTGATCAAGGAAGCGCGCGCGAATTAGGCGGATAGCGCGCGCCTCTATCCACCCCTTCCCCGAGATTTCTTCTTTGAGGGAAGGGGCAGGGGGCGGGGTGAATCTCCGTCGTGTCAGAATGAATCCCG
>CAZWQS010000043.1:0-17890 GCA_964635925.1 uncultured Terricaulis sp.
CAAGCGCTCGCGCGCGAAGGCAATCTCGAAGGCGCGAAGGCCGCGTTCGCCGCCCTGCGCGATAAAGGCCCCGGCGTTTATCGCGCCATGGCGCGCATGGAGCACGCCGCGCTCTTGACGGAAGAAGGCGATCTGGAAGCCGCGCTCGCCGAGTTCGACGCCGCCGCCGAACAAGCCTCCGATCCCACGATGCGCGACACCGCCCGCTTGCGCGCGGCGTTCATCGCCGCCGAGATTCAGGATTTCGCCAGCGTGCAGCAGCGCCTGCAGCCGCTGATCGAGTCTGACTCCAGCTTTTCCTTCATGGCGCGTGAGCTTTTGGGCGTCGAAGCGTGGGAGGCGGGGCAAACCGATCTCGCGCGCACCACGCTTGAGGGGCTTTCGCTGGCGCTTGACGCGCCCCAAGCAGTCCAAGAACGCGCGCGCATCGCGTTGAGCGTCATCGGTCCCGCGGAGGCGCCCGCGCCAACGCCCGCCCCCGCGGAAGGAGAAAGCAAATGAGCCGCAAAGCTTCACGGCTGGCCTCGGTCGCCACGATCGCCGCCGCCGCCGCCGCTTTGTCGGCGTGCTCCACCATCGGCGGCATTTTCCGAGGCGACAACGAACCCTCGACATCCGACATCCCGCAGGATGGGCGCATCTCGATCCTGGCGTTCGAGCAGCAATTGGCGCCCGATCCGGCGCTGCAGGGGCGCACGATCGCGCCCCCGCCCGCCACGCCGGTGGGCGAATGGACCCAGCCCGGCGGCACCGCCGACAACTCGCCCCCGCACTCCACCGGCGCGGCCGTGCTTGAGCGCGCTTGGCGCGCCAATCTCGGCGCGGGTTCGAATGACCGGGTGCAATTGGCGGCCCCGCCCGTCATCGCCGACGGGCGGCTTTATTTCCTCGATGCGAACCAACGCGTGCACGCCATCGGCGCGCGCGATGGCGAGCGCCTGTGGAACGCTTCGGTGCGCGGCGACAGTCGCGACCGTAACGCGCGCGGCGGCGGCCTGGCCGTCAGCGGCGGGCGCGTGTTCGTCACCACTGGGTTTGGCGCCTTGGTCGCGCTCGACGGCGCGAGCGGCGATGAAGTTTGGCGCGTCGCCGCGGGCGCGCCGTTTCATTCCGCGCCGACAGTCTCGGGCGGACGCGTGTACGCCATCACCAACGACAGCGAATTGATGGCGTTCGACGCTGGCGACGGCGCCGTGCAATGGACCTTCCAGGCGATCGCCGAAACCGCGCGCATCCTTTCCGCGCCGAGCGTGGCGGTGGACGGCGAAACCGTGGTGGCGCCTTTCGCCTCCGGCGAAGTGGTCGCGTTCTTGACCGCCAACGGCCGCCGGCTCTGGTCGGATTCGCTGTCGCGGGCGAGTTCGCTGACCTCGCTTTCGGCCATCAACGACATCGCCGGCCGGCCCGTGGTGGATGGTGGCGTCGCCTACGCCGTCAGCCATTCCGGCGTGATCGCGGCCATCGATATCCGTAGCGGCCAGCGCATCTGGTCGCGCTCGTTTGCGTCGGCGCAGACGCCGTGGGTCGCGGGCGATGTGCTTTATGCGGTCAGCGTCGATGGCGAACTAACCGCCTTCGATCGCGCCACGGGCGGGGTTTATTGGGTGTCGCAATTGCGCCGCTACCGTAATGAGCGCGCGCGCGAAGGGCGCCTCTCCTGGACCGGGCCGGTGATGATCGGCGGGCGCCTGGTGCTGGCGAATTCGGTGGGCGATGTGGTGGGCGTGTCGCCGCAAAACGGCGAGGTCGTCGCCACCGCCGACGTGGGCGATCCCGTGTTCGTGCCCCCGATCGTCGCCAACGATCAGATTTACGTGGTCACCAACAAAGCCCAGCTCGTCGTGCTGCGGTGATTTGAGGGCGTCATGTCGATCAAGCTCGCGATCGTCGGGCGCCCCAATGTCGGTAAGTCGACGCTGTTCAACCGCCTCGCCGGCAAAAAGCTGGCGATCGTGGACGATTTGCCCGGCGTGACGCGCGATCGCCGCGAGGCGAAAGGCCGCCTGGGCGATCTCGATCTCGCGCTGATCGACACCGCCGGATTTGAAGACGCGACCGACGCTTCGCTCGAAGCGCGCATGCGCGCACAGACCGAGGCCGCAATCGCGGAAGCGGATGTCGTGCTCTTCATCGTCGATGCACGCGCGGGGCTCACCCCGCTCGATGAAAGCTTCGCCCAATTGCTGCGCCGGGCCGATAAGCCCGTGGTGCTCGCCGCCAACAAAGCCGAAGGGCGCGCCGGCGAAACCGGCGTGAACGAGGCGTACGCGCTTGGCCTCGGCGATCCGATCCCGCTTTCGGCCGAGCACGGCGAAGGCATGAGCGATCTCTACGCCGCGATCCTCGCCGCCGCGGGAACGCCCGATGCGTCGGCGGAAGAGGCGCGCGGCCAGCGCCCGATCAACATCGCCATCATCGGCCGCCCGAACGCGGGCAAGTCCACGCTGGTCAATGCGCTGCTGGGGCAGGATCGCCTGCTCGTCGGCCCCGAAGCGGGTATCACGCGCGATGCGATCGCGGTGGATTGGCAGTGGCGCGGCAAACGCTATCGCCTGGTGGACACCGCTGGCATGCGCAAAAAAGCGAAAGTGCAGGCCAAGCTCGAGCGTCTGTCGGTCAGCGAGACGCTGCACGCGATCCGTTTCGCGGATGTGTGCGTGCTGATGATGGATGCGCGCGAAGCGTTCGAGAAGCAGGATCTTTCGATCGCCGATCTGGTGGTGCGCGAAGGGCGCGCGTTGGTGTTCGCGTTGTCAAAATGGGACTTGATCGAAGACTCCCGCGCGCAATTTGAAGAATTGAAGCTGGTGGCGCGCGAAAGCCTGCCCCAGGCGCGCGGCGCGCCGCTGGTGACTTTGGCCGCGCTGGCCAGCGTGGGGCTCGACCGGCTGATGAAAGCGGTGGACGAGGCGCACGAGGATTGGACTGCGCGCGTCAAGACCAAGGATTTGAACAATTGGCTGTATGACAGCATCGCGCGCCACCCCCCCCCGGCGGTGCGCGGCAAGCGCATCAAGCCGCGCTACCTCACCCAGATCAAAGCGCGCCCGCCAACCTTCGTGCTGATCGCCTCACGCGCCGACGAGATGCCGGAAAGCTACAAGCGCTATCTCGTGAACGGTTTGCGCGAAGCCTTCGGCTTGCACGCCGCGCCTGTGCGCCTCATCGTCAAACAGGGCAAAAATCCGTTCGCTGACGAGGAAAGTTAGCGCCGTCCATCGCAAAGCGCTGGTGCGCCCGGCCGCGCGCGCTGCAATGGCGCGGGAGGGAGCGTCATGTCGAAATGGGTTTTGCCGATTGTCCTGGGCGGCTTGATCGCCGGGGCGCTCGATATCGGCTACGCGATGGCGCATTATTACGCCGTCTACCAAGCCCCGCCGGTGCGCATTCTGCAATCGGTGGCGGCGGGCGCGATCGGCCCCGAGGCCGCGCGCGCGGGCGGCTGGAGCACAGGCGCGCTGGGGCTTGGCCTTCATTTTGCGCTGACGACGATCATGGCCGCGTTCTTCGTGGCGTGGACGCGCATGGTTCCCGATCTGAACAAATGGCCGCTGCTGTCGGGGCCGAGCTACGGCCTTGCGATTTTCGCGCTGATGCAGGTGGTTGTTCTGCCGATGTCCGCGGCTGGCGGCGGCGGCGGCCCGGAGGGGCAATTCCTATGGGGCGGCCTCTTGATTCACGCCTTCGGCGTCGGCCTCCCGATCGCCTTGATAGCCAAGCGCTTCCGCGAAACTTGAACGCAACGTTGCCGCGAACGTAAAGCGCGTTTGCAACTCCGCGCGCGCCGCGCTTGAAGGCGCGGGCGCCTTGGCGCATGTTACGGCCACGTCAGATTCTAAGCTTGGGGGATGCGATGGCTGGTGCATGGACAACGGGCGTTCGCGCCCTGGCGATCGGTGCTCTGACGGCGTTGGCGACGATCGGCGTCGCCGCCGCGCAAACCATCGCCCCCGGCGGCAGCGCCAACGGCCAGCTCACCAGCAGCGATGCGCGCGCCGAAGGCGGCCAGTATCAGGATGTCTACACCATCCGCGGCCGCGCCGGGCAGGCGCTGCGCATCAATCTCGACAGCAACGACATGGATACGCTGGTGCGCGTCGCCGGCCCGTCGAATTTCAGCGCGCAGGATGACGATTCCGGCGAATTGCTGAATGCGCAGCTTGAAGTCACGCTGCCGGCCAATGGCGAGTATCGCATCATCGCCACTACTTATAGCGCCGGCGTCACCGGCAATTACACGCTGCGCGTCGCGGAAATTTCGGCGGACCAGGCCACCGTCACCGGCGCCAATGGCGGGGCGATCCGCATCGGGCAGCCGATGTCGGGCGCGCTCGCGGCCAATGATGCGCGCAGCTCGGGCGGCCAGCATCAGGATGTCTACACGTTCACCGGGCGCGCCGGCCAAACGCTGCGCGTCAATCTCGACAGCAACAACATGGATACGCTGGTGCGCGTCACCGGCCCCGGCGGCTTCACCCAGCAAGACGATGATTCCGGCGATCTGCTGAACGCGCAGCTCGACATCACGCTGCCCGTGAACGGAGCCTATCAAGTCATCGCGACGACCTACAGCGCCGGCGTCACCGGCAATTACACGCTGCGCGTTTCCGAAATCGACCCACGCCAGAACGCGGCCACGGCGTCGGCGGCCGGGACCATCCGCGTCGGCCAATCCGTCAACGGCGCGTTGCGCGCGGGCGATCCCACGCGCAGCTCAGGCCAATATGCGGACGCCTACACGATCGAAGGCCAGCAGGGCCAAACCATCGAGGTCCGCTTGAGCGCAACCGCGTTCGACCCGCTTCTCTCCATTTCCGGCCCCGGCAATTTCCAGGCCGACAACGACGACGACATGGAAAGCAACGAGCCGCTGCGCAACAGCCGCCTCGTCGTCACGCTGCCGCAATCGGGGCAGTATCGCATTCAGGCGACGTCGTTCGCGCGCGGCTCGACAGGCGATTATCGCCTGAGCGTGGCGCAAGCTTCGGGCGGGAGCGCTTCGGCGGCCTCTTCTGGCCAGGTGCTGGCGTTCGGCGAAGCGGCGCGCGGGCGTTTGCAGCAGGGCGACGGCCAATTGCGCAGCGGCGAATTCTCCGACGCGTTCCGTTTCCTCGGCCAAGCCGGGCAGCGCGTGGCGATCGAACTGCGCTCCAGCGAGTTCGACACCTACATCATCCTGCGCAAGCCGGATGGCACGCAGCAGGACAATGACGATGACGAGCGCGGCAATAGCGGCACCAACAGCCGTATCGAGCTGACGCTTGAGGAAACCGGCGAATTCCACGTCTACGCCACCAGCTACCAGCCCGGCGAAACCGGCAATTATGAAATCGTGGTGACGGACTTGAGTCGGCGTGAAACCACCGCGCCGCCAGCGACGGCCGCCGCCGGCGCAGTCGGCAACAACCAAACCACCAATGGCTCGCTGGCCAATAGCGATCAGCGCATGCAGGATGGCCAATACTACGATCTCTACACGTTCAACGGCCGGCGCGGCCAGAACGTGAGCTTGGAGGTCACCTCCAGCCAGTTCGACACGTTCATGATGCTGATCTTCCCCTCAGGCGAAGGCGTGGAGGATGATGACGGCGTGTCCGGCACCACCAATTCCCGCATCAGCGGCGGCTTGCCGGAAGATGGCGAATACACGGTGGTTGTTTCCTCCTACTCGCCCGGCGCCACCGGCAATTACGCGCTGCGCATGAACCTTGGCTCGGGCGGCGGCAATACGACCGCCGCGGCCGGCGCCAACGCGTCGGCGGGCGCGGGGCGTGTGTTCCTGCTGTCGGTGGGCATTTCCGACTACGGCGGCTTCGCCGGCAATCTGAGCTACACCGCCGATGACGCGCGCAATCTCTACACCGCGCTGCAATCAAGCGGCTCGCTCGCGCAAGGCAGCGCCGTGCTGACGGATGCGCAGGCGACCTTGGCTAACGTGCGCAGCGCCTTCCAGCGCATCGCCGCGCAGGCCGGGCCGAACGACTTGTTCTTCTTCTTCTACTCCGGCCATGGCAGTCAGGATGTCGCCACCGGCGGGGGCGAACTCGATGGCCGCGACGAATTCCTCGTCATGCGCGACGGGCTTATCTCCGACAACGAGATGGCGCAGATGTTCTCGGGCGTGCGGGCGCGCCTCTCGGTTATCGCGCTCGACGCCTGCTTCTCCGGCGGCTTCGCGCGCGACGTGATCCAGAACCCGCGCATCATGGGCTTGTTCTCGTCCGATGAGGATTTGACCAGTGCGGTGGCGGGCAAATTCCAAGCGGGCGGCTATCTCTCGCACTTCCTGCGCACGGCGTTTGAAGGGGAAGCGGATGAAAATCGCGATCGGTCGATCACGGCGGGCGAGTTGCACTCCTATCTGTGGCGCCGCTTCGCCGCCGAGCAAAACATCGGCGCCCGCTCGATGGACGGCGAGCGCAATTACCAGCGCCTCGTGGTTGATCGCGGCGGCGTGAAGATCGACGACGTGGTGATCGCGCTGGGCCGGTGATGAGGCGCGTCGGGCCCGCGCCGAAAACGCCTGCCCAGCCGCCCACCCGCTCGACCAGGCCCATTGGAAATTGTAGCCGCCGAGCCAGCCGGTGACGTCCACGGCTTCGCCGATAAAGAAGAGGCCGGGCGCGGCGCGCGCTTCCATCGTCTGCTGCGAGAGCGCGTTCGTATCGACGCCGCCGCCCGTGACCTCGGCCTTGGCGTAGCCTTCCGTGCCGGAGGGCGTCAGCGAAAAGGCTTTCAGCGTGCGCGCGATGTCGATCAGCGCGGCGTCTTTCATGGCGCCGATCTCTTGGGCCGTCTGCGCCTCGCTATCGGCCCCAGCAGCAAGCGCGCCCGCAAGCCGCTCTGGCAGCAATTCGCCCAACACGCTTTTCAGGTGCGCCTTGGGGCGCTCGCGCTTGCGCCGCGCGAGCACGTCTTCAGCCGCGTCGGGCAACCAATCG
Source organism: uncultured Terricaulis sp. (assembly GCA_964635925.1). Lineage (GTDB taxonomy): Bacteria > Pseudomonadota > Alphaproteobacteria > Caulobacterales > Aquidulcibacteraceae > Vitreimonas. Next base: position 6,942 of record CAZWQS010000043.1, read on the forward strand.
ATCGTGATCGCTTCGCCCGGCGCCCAATAGGAGGAGGCTTGCAGCACCGCCGGCCCCGAAAGTCCGCGATGGGTGAACAGCGCCGCCTCGCGAAACGCCGCCTTGCCGGCGCGCGCAATCACCTCGGCCGAAACGCCCGAAAGCGGGCGCATCCAGGCAAGATCGGCGTCGCTAAAGGTGAGCGGCGCGAGGCCCGGGCGGGGCGGAACCACGGGCAGGCCGAATTGCTTGGCGATCTCGAACGCAAAGCCGCTCGCGCCGAGCTTGGGAATGGAAAGCCCGCCCGTCGCCACGCACAGCGTCTCGCTCTCGAACGCGCCCTGATTGGTCTCCACCATGAAGCGCTCGGTGCGCCGCACCGCGCCGACACGGCAATCGAGCTTGAGCGTGACGCCGCCGGCGTCACACTCGTCCAGCAGCATGCGCACGATCTTCTGTGACGCGCGCGCGCCTTCGCAAAACAATTGCCCAAGCGTCTTTTCGTAAAAGGCGATGTTATGCTTGCGCACCAGGGCGATGAAATCATGCTGAGTATGCCGCGCCAGAGCCGAGCGCGCGAAATGGGGATTGGCGCTGAGAAAGCGGGCGGGGTCGCTGGCGTTCAGATTGGTGAAATTGCAGCGCCCGCCGCCGGAGATCAGGATCTTCGCGCCGGCCTCGCGATTGTGCTCGATCACCAGCACGCGCCGCCCGCGGGCGCCGGCGTGCATCGCCGCATAAAGCCCTGCGGCGCCCGCGCCGATGATGATGCTATCGAAGCTCACTTCCGCTCAAACTGCACCCAGGCGCCGTTCTGGGCATAATCCGCGCACATCATCGCCACGATCGCGGGCGCAACCTCTTCCGGCGCGGGCAGCGTCATCGGGTCTTCGCCGGGAAACGCCTTGGCGCGCATGGCCGTGCGGGTGGGGCCGGGATTGAAGAGGTTAGCCTTGATCGGCGTTACGTTCAGCTCAGCGGCGTAAGAGGTCACGTATGCGTCGAGCGCGGCCTTGGACGCCGCGTAGGGGCCCCAATACGCCTTCGGATTGCGCGAGGCGCCGGAGGTGAGAAACACCGCGCGCCCTGCTTCGCTCGCGCGCAGCAGTGGATGCAGCGTGCGGATGAGGCGCTGATTGGCGGCGAAGTTGACCATCATGATCTCGTCCATCAGCGCGGGCGTGGCCTGCTGGGCTGGCGTCAGCGTCACCAGCACGCCCGCGCAGGCGGCCAGTGCGTCCAGCTTGCCGAAGCGCTCGTGCAGCGCCGGGCCCAGCGCGTCGATGGCGGCCATGTCGCGCAGGTCGAGCGGGATGAGCGTGGCTTCCCCGCCCAACGCGCGGATTTCGTCGTCCAGCTTCTCCAGCGCCTTCTGCGCGCGTGCGACCACGACCACGCGAAAGCCGTCGCGGGCGGCCTCGAGCGCCACGGCGCGGCCAATGCCGCGCGAGGCGCCGGTGACAAGGGCGATGGGTTTTTCGGGAGCGCTCATGGCGCGCCTTCTAGCCCCTATTGGCCCCGCCCTAAAGCCTCGCTCCGTGGGACAAAGTGTGCTTCTAGAGCGCCATGAGCGACAGCGCCGAAAAACTGGCCGACGGCCGCATGCGGGTAAGCCTTGCGGGGCGCACCTACACCGTGGCCGCGGGCCGCCCCGAGAGCGCCGCCTTCTGGACCGCCGCCGCCAATGGCCGCTGGGAGGATGAGACGTTCCGCTTCCTCGACGCGGTCACGCAGACGCCCGGCGCGGTGCTGGTGGACGTCGGCGCCTGGATCGGGCCGGTGGCGCTTTATACCAGCCCCAAGGTCGCCAGGGTGATCGCGCTGGAGCCCGATCCGGTGGCGCACGGAGAGTTGACGGCCAACGTGGCCGCCAATGCGCCCAATGTCGAAATCTGGAACGCCGCGGTGGACAACGCGCCGGGCGAACTGAAGCTCTATGCGAGCGAGGGGCTCGGCAATTCGGAGACCTCCTCGATCGGCGAAGGCGAAGCCATCGTGGTGAAGACGGTGACGTTCGACGATCTCTCCAAGGCCGCCGGCGATGGGCCGGTGATCCTCAAGGTCGATATCGAAGGGCACGAGTACCGCGTGATGGACAAGCTGATCGCGTTCGCCAAGGCGCGTCGCGCGGCGGTGCATCTATCGCTGCATCCGCGCAGTTTCTGGAACGATGCGCGCAAGACCAAGGATTTTTTCGGCTCCCGCCGCGCCACCTACGAGGCAACCTGGCGCTTCATCGAGCGGCTGAGCGAGGTGGGCGATGTCGTGATGTCAGGAACGCAAGAGCCGGCGACCAAGGCCGCGATCGCGCGCAAAGTGGTGTGGAAGAAGCGACCTAAGAATTTCAGCGTCGAAGTGCGCGCGCCGCGCTAGGCCTATTCCGCCGCTTCCGCCAGCAGCGAGAGCTGAAAATCCTTCACGGCGCGATCGGCCGAGTGGTCCGTCAGCTTCGTGGGATATTCGCCGGTGAAACAATGATCGGTGAATTGCGGGCTGGCGTCGTCGCGCTTGGCCACGCCCATCGCCGCATACAGCCCTTCGACAGAGAGGAAGCCCAGCGTCTCGACGCCCAGCGTCTTGCGCATTTCCTCAAGCGTCATCTGCGCGGCCATCAATTGGTCGAGCGTGGGCATGTCGATGCCGTAGAAATCGGGGAATTTGATCGGCGGCGAGGCGCTGCGGAAATGCACCTCCTTGGCGCCCGCGTCGCGCACCATCTGCACGATTTTCTGCGAGGTGGTGCCGCGCACGATCGAGTCATCAACCAGGATCACGCGTTTGCCTTTCAGCACGGCGCGGTTGGCCGCGTGCTTCAAGCGCACGCCGAGCGCGCGGATTTCCTGTTTCGGCTGAATGAAGGTGCGCCCCGCATAATGGCTGCGGATGATGCCGAGCTCGTAGGAAATGCCGCTCTCGGCCGCGAAGCCCATGGCGGCGGGCACGCCTGAATCGGGCACGGGCACGATCACGTCGGCCTCAACGCCGGTCTCGCGCGCGAGCTGCACGCCCATGCTCTTGCGGATTTCATAGACGGAGCGCCCGTCCACCACCGAATCTGGGCGCGCGAAATACACGAACTCGAACAGGCATGGCCGCGCCGGCTGGCGCGGGAATGGGAAATGGCTTTCGATCTGGTTTTCGCCGTTCTTGGCCCGGGTGACGACGACGACCTCGCCCGGCTCTATCGTGCGCACGAACTTGGCGCCGATCATGTCGAGCGCGCAGGTTTCGCTGGCCAGCACCGGCGCGCCTTCGCGATCGCCCAGCACAAGCGGGCGGATGCCGATCGGATCGCGTGCGCCCAGCATCATGTTGTTAGTCAGCGCCACCAGCGCATACGCGCCCTCGATATCGTGCAGCGCCTCAACGAAGCGATCGACCACGCGCGCGCGGCGCGATTTGGCGATGAGCTGGAGGATGCATTCGGTGTCTGACGTGGATTGGAAAATGGCCCCGTCTTCCACCAGGCGCTCGCGCAGATCGCGCGCGTTGGTGAGGTTGCCGTTATGAGCCACGGCGAAGCCGCCCAGCGCCAGATCTGCGAACAGCGGCTGCACGTTGCGCAAAATGGTGCCGCCCTGAGTGGCGTAGCGCGTGTGGCCGATAGCCATATGGCCGGCCAGACGCTTGGGCACGTCCGCGCCCGAGAAATTTTCGCCGACGAGCCCGAGGTGGCGCTCGTGATGGAAACGCTGGCCGTCGAAGCTGACGATGCCGCATCCTTCCTGGCCGCGGTGTTGCAGGCCGTGCAGGCCAAGGGCGGTTAAAACGGCGGCGTCTTCGCTGCCGAAGACGCCGAACACGCCGCATTCCTCACGGGGCTTATCGTCGAGGGCCCATTTATCGGCCGCCTCCGCAGGCGCGGGATGGAAGCGGAGGGAGGGGCGCTCGGCGGTCATTGGTCCTCAATTTGGGGCCGCGTCCGTTTCGGGCGCGGGCGCCTCTGCTGGAGCCGCCGGCGGGATCGGCGCCGACTCGCCCTGTTCGTTCCGGTATAAATCACCTGCCCGTTCCCGGGCTACAGGCAGCACTGCCTCAAGCACCACCGCCACGCTCTCGTACATAGGGTAGGTGCGCGCGTTTTGTATGTCTTCGCGGATCGGGTCGGGGCGCCCGTTCGGATCGCTGGTCTGCGCGTAGCGCAGGGGCAGCACGAAAAATACCGCCACCGCAATGATGCCGCGAATGACCCCGAAGGCGAGGCCCCCGGCGCGGTCGAAACTGCCGATCTCGGTCGATTGGTGCACGGATTTGGCGAGCGTGGAGACCGCCACTGTAATGACGATGAACACGATCAGGAAAATGATCAGCGCCGCGGCGACCACGGCCAGCAGCCCCGAAAGCGGCGTGAATTGTTCCACCAAGGGCGCCAGCATGTTGCGGAAGAAGATCGCCGCCAGCACCCCGCCGATAAAGGCGATGATGGAAAACACCTCGCGGATCAGCCCTCGTGCGAACGCCATGACGCCTGACAGCGCCAGCACCGCGAACGCCGCGAAGTCGAACCAGGTTAGGCCAAGGTCCATGTCCGCAATCTCCCCTCCCGGGCGCCCGATTCTGGGCCGCCGCCCGGGTCCACGGATAAACGCCCCGCCGCCCGCTGGGAAGCCCGCTGGGGCGCTTCCAGGCGTCGACGCGCAGGGGCCGGCGGTCGCTTTGGCGCACGTCTGGGGCGGGTTTGAGGCGCAGTGTGAGCAGGACTGGAGGAGCCCATGCTGCTGCCGCTGATTTTGACCTTGATGACCACGGAGGCCGCGCCCGCCGCGCCGCCCGCCCAGCAAATCGCCGAGGGCGTCCACCTCATCCCCGGCGCGATGACGCCGGGCCGGGGGCCGGACGGGAACACCGTAGTGTTCACGGCGCCCGAAGGGCTCGTCGTGGTCGATACAGGGCGCCACGTTTGGCATTCGGACGCGATCGTGGCTTTCGCCCAGTCGCGCGGGGCGCCGATCGCGGCGATCCTCAACACGCATTGGCATTTGGATCATTCGAGCGGCAATGGCCGGCTCAAGCGCGCCTATCCCGGCGCGCGTCTTTACGCCACCAGTGCGATTGATCGCGCGCTTGGCGCGGAGGGCTTTCTGGCGCGCAATCTGGCGGGGGCGCGCGCTATGCTGGAAGGCGATCAGATCAGCGCGGTGCAGCGCGAGGAGGTGCAGATATTTTTGGACACAATGGCCGAAAGCCAAGCGCTGCGTCCCGATGTGACGGTGGACCGCAGCCGGACTCTGCTCATTGCGGGGCGGGACTTTGATTTACGTGTCGCGCCAAGCGCGGTCAGCGATGGCGACCTCTGGATTTATGATGCGCGATCGCGCGTCGCGGTGATCGGCGATCTTGTGACATTGCCCGCGCCATTCTTTGAAACTGCATGCCCCGAAGGCTGGCGCGCCGCGCTCGATGCGGTGTGGGAGACGCCGTTCGAGATCGCAATCCCTGGTCACGGCGCGCCGATGACGCGTGTGCAGTTCAACACGTATCGCACGGCCTTCGGCGCTTTCATCGATTGCGCCGCGAGTGCGGCAGAAGCGGAAGTTTGCGCCGAGCGCTGGCGCGAAGCGATCGCGCCGTTCCTGAGCACGGATCAAAGCCGCGTGGCGGCGTCGCAGATGGCGCACTATTATGTGGGCTATCTGCGCGGCAATGGTGGCAAGAGCCCCGATTGCCTGACCCGCTAATCGCGCGCGCCCAACGCCGCCGCCAACTCGCCGATATGGCTGATCGCGCGCACTTTGACGCCCCCGCTTGCGCCTTTCTTTTGCGGCGGGGCGAAGGCGCTCTCGAAGCCCAGCTTGGCGGCCTCCTTCAAGCGCAGATCGCTGCGCCCGGCGGGGCGCACCTCGCCCGAAAGCGCCACTTCGCCGAACGCCACGCAATGCTTGGGCAATGGCTGATCGGTGAGTGAGGAGATCAAAGCCGCCGCCACGGCGAGATCGGCGGCCGGCTCCGTGATGCGCAAACCGCCCGCGACGGAGAGATACACATCGCGCCCCGCGAAAGAGAGTCCGCAGCGCGTCTCAAGCACCGCGAGGATCATCGCCAAGCGCGCGCTATCCCAGCCCACAACGGCGCGGCGCGGCGTGCCGTAGGCGCTCGGCGCGGCCAAAGCCTGGATCTCCACCAACACCGGGCGCGAGCCCTCCACGCCCGCGAACACCGCCGCCCCGCTCGCGCGCTCGCCGCTTTCGCCGAGGAAAAGCGCGGAAGGGTTCGGCGTTTCGACCAAGCCTTGCTCGACCATTTCGAACACGCCGATCTCGTCGGTCGGGCCGAAGCGGTTTTTGACCGCCCGCAGAATGCGAAACGGCATGCCGCGCTCGCCTTCAAAATAGATCACGGCGTCGACCAGATGCTCCACCACGCGCGGGCCGGCGATCTGGCCGTCTTTCGTCACGTGGCCGACAAGGATCAGCACCGAGCCGCTTTTCTTTGCGAAGCGCACCAATTCGTGCGCGCAGGCGCGCACCTGCGCCACCGTGCCGGGCGCAGCCTCCACGCCGTCGGCCCAAACGGTCTGGATCGAATCCACGATCACCACGTCGGGCTTCAGCGCTTTCAAGCCTTCGAGGATTTTGCGCAGATCGGTTTCCGCCGCGAGCTGCACTGGCGCGTCGGCGGCGTGGAGGCGGCGCGCGCGTTCTTGCACCTGCGCTTCGGCTTCTTCGCCGGTGACGTACGCCACGCTCATGCCGCGCCGGCCCAGCGCGGCGGCGGCTTGCAGCAGCAGGGTCGATTTGCCGACGCCGGGATCGCCGCCGATCAGGATGGCCGAAGCCGGCACGAGCCCGCCGCCGCACACGCGGTCGAATTCGGAAATGCCGGTGGAAAGCCGCGCGGGCGGCTCGGAATCGCCGGCGAGTTCGACAAACGCCAGCGCCTTGCTTTTCTTGCCGGTGGGCGCGGCCAGCGCGCCGGGCACGACGGGGCGGGCGGTTTCCTCCACCAGCGTATTCCATTCCCCGCACGCTTCGCACTTGCCGGCCCATTTGGGCCAGATCGCGCCGCAGGCTTGGCAGGTGTAGACGTGTTGAGGCTTGGCCATGATCCCCCGCGAATCCGGGCGCACCCTAGCGCGGCCGCGCAAGTCCGCGCTACATGGCGGCGCCGCAACGAGGGGCCGACATGGCGAGCATCTATGATTTCACCGCCCGCGATATCGATGGGCGCGAACGCGCGCTGTCTGAGTTTCGCGGCAAGGTGCTGCTGATCGTCAACACCGCCAGTCAGTGCGGCTTCACCTATCAATACAAGGGGCTTGAGGCGCTGCATCGCGACTATGCGGGCAAGGGCGTGGAGGTGCTGGGCTTCCCAAGCAACCAGTTCAAGAATCAAGAGCCCGGCGACGCGGAGGAGATCAAGAATTTCTGCTCGCTCACGTATGACGTGACGTTTCCGATGTTCGCCAAGATCGACGTGAAAGGGCCGGCGCAGCATCCGCTCTATGCTTATCTCACGTCGCAGAAGAAAAACTTTCTCGGCGGCAAGGAGATCGAGTGGAATTTCACGAAATTCCTCATCGACAAGGAAGGGCGCGTGCGCGGGCGTTTCTCGCCGCTGGCCAAACCCGAAAAACTGAAGCGCCGCATCGAGGCGCTGCTTTGAGCCGCCCGCGCGGGCCAGCGCTCACGGTCGATTGCGTGGCGTTCGACGAAGCGGGCCGGTTGTTGCTGATCAAGCGCGCGCATCCGCCCTTCAAGGGCAAGTACGCGCTGCCGGGCGGCTTCGTTGATTTCGGCGAAACGGTCGAGGCGGCGGCGCTGCGCGAATTGAAGGAAGAAACTGGCCTGAAAGGCCGCATCCTTTCGATGGTGGGCGTCTATTCGGACCCCAAGCGCGATCCGCGCGGCCATAGCGTCAGCGTGGCGTTTCTGATTGAAGCCAAGGGCGTCCCGCAGAGCGGCGACGACGCGGAAAGCGCGCGTTTTGTCGATGGCTGGAAGAAGCAGAAGCTGGCGTTCGATCACGACAGGATCGTGAAGGACGCGGTGAAGCGCGTACTAGCGCGGCGCTAGACGCCTCACCCATCCCCGGATTGCGCGCAGCGCAAGTCCGGGGCCTATAAACGCAAAGTGCTTGAGGTTATGGGGCCCGGGCTCGCAGCTTTGCTGCGCCCCGGCGATAGGTGGTTCAGCTTGTTCCACGTCCCAGAGCCTGCGCGCTCACACCACCGCCTGAATCGGGCCTTCGGCGCGGCCGTGCACGAACTGGTCCACCATGGCGTTGCCGCTCGCGTCGATGCTGGCCGCTGCCCCGCGCCAAACGATCTTGCCATGATGCAGCATGGCGATTTCGTCGGCGATTTTGCGCGCGCTGGGCATATCGTGGGTGATCGAAAGCGCGGTGCAGCCGAGCTCTTTCACCATTTCCACGATCAGATCGTTGATCGCGTCGGCGGTGATGGGATCAAGGCCGGTGGTGGGCTCGTCAAAGAAAAGGATATCCGGCTTGGCGATGATCGCGCGCGCGAGGCCGGCGCGCTTTTGCATGCCGCCGGACAATTCGATCGGGCGCACGTCGGCGAATTCGGGGGCAAGGCGCACGCGGCGCATGGTTTCAATCGCGCGCTCGCGCGCGTCCTTGCGGGCGACGCCGTCGGCGTAGATCAGGCGAAAGGCGATATTTTCCCAAACGGTGAGCGAGTCAAACAGCGCCCCGCCTTGAAACAGCATGCCGAACTTGCGCATCGCCGCTTCGCGCGCGGCCCCATGCAGGCGGGTGATGTCCTGGCCGTCCACCAGCACCTGGCCGGCATCCGGCGTCATCAGCCCCAGCGTGCATTTCAGCGTGACGGACTTGCCCTGGCCAGAGCCGCCGATCAGCACCAGCGAGCGGCCGGGCGCGATGTCGAGATCGATGCCGTTAAGCACCCAGCGGCCGCGGAGCTTTTTCTTCAAGCCGGCGAGTTGGAGGTTCGCGCCCATCGTCTACTCCACGAAGAACGCGGTGATGAGGTAGTTCACCGCCAGGATCAGCACAATCGCGCCAACCACCGCATTGGTGGCCGCCCGGCCCACGCCGAGCGCGCCGCCGGAGGAGCGATAGCCCTGATAGGCGCCCATCACGGCGATGATGAAGCCGAACACCGCCGCCTTGGTGAGGCCGAGCACGACGTCCTGTGTCTCCACGAACTCGAAGGTGTTGCGTAGATAGGTGACGCCGTTGAAGCCCAAACTGTTCACCGCAACGAGATAGCCGCCCATCACGCCGATAATATCCGCCACGAGCACGAGCAGCGGCAGCGTCAGCACCGCGGCTAGCACGCGCGGGGCGATCAGGAAACGGAACGGATCGGTGGAGAGCGTGGTCATCGCATCGATCTGCTCGGTCACGCGCATGGTGCCGATTTCAGCGGCGATGCCCGCGCTGACGCGGCCCGCCAGCATGAGGCCGGCCAACACCGGCCCAAGCTCGCGCGTGATGCCCAGCACCACGATGTTGGGCACGAATTGCTCGGCGTTGAAGCGCGCGCCGCCGACATAAATGTTGAGCGCCAGCGCGGCCCCAATGAACACGGCCGTCAGCCCCACCACCGGCAGCGAAAAATAGCCGATCTGCGCGCACTGGCGGATAAATTGGCTGAAGAAGAAGGGCGGCATGAAGCATGCCGCCGCGCTGCGCCCCGCGAACGCGGCGAAGCGGCCGATCTCGGAAAGCAGCGCGATGACGGCGCGGCCGATGGCGGCAAGCGGGTTCACGCGCGCGCTCCCGAGCGGCGCACGGTTCCGGCGAAGGTGGTGAGAATTTCGTAAGACGCGGTGCCCGCGAGTGCCGCGACTTCGTCCAGCGGCGCGTTCGCGCCCAGAAACTCCACCATCGCGCCAGGCGCGGCTTCGGCGCAGCCGGTCACATCCAGTATCGTCAAATCCATGGACACGCGCCCCAAGATCGGGCGCTTCTGGCCCCCAAAGAAGCCATACCCGCGCCCGCCAAGCGCGCGCAAGAAGCCGTCCGCATAGCCGAGCGCCACAATGGCCGCGCGCATCTTTTTCGGGGCGGTGAAGGTCGCGCCATAGCCAAAAGTTTCCCCCGCGTTCGCGTCGCGCACCTGCAGAATAGGCGCCTCGATTGTGGCCGCGACATGGAGCGCGGGATTGCCGCTGTCCAGGCCGCCGGAGCCGTAGAGTCCGACGCCAGGGCGAATGAGATCGAAGTGGAATTGCGGCCCCATCAGCGCGCCCGCCGTCGCGGCGAGGCTGAGCGGCGCTTTTGGAAACAGCGTGGCCGCATCGACGAAGCGCTGACGTTGCGTCTCGTTCATCGGATGATCGAGTTGGCTGCCGCAGGCGAGGTGGCTCATCACCAGAACCAGGGAGGCGCCTTTCAGCGCAACCGCCGCGCCGGCGAGTTCCTCCGGCCCGACGCCCAGCCGGTTCATGCCCGTATCGATATGCAGCGCCGCGGGGCCGCGCCCGGCCCAAGCCTTGATCTGCGCCAGCGAGTTGAGCACGGGCGTGATGCGCGCGCTAGCGAAGTGCTCCACGTCCGGTTCGCTGGGGCCGTTCAGCACCAGAATTTGCGGGCCTTCGCCCAGCGTTGCGCGCACAGCCAGCGCTTCGTTCAGGGTCGCGGTGAAAAACACGCGCGCGCCGGCCTGCGCCAAAGCGCGCGCGGCGGTTTCCGCGCCGAGGCCGTAGCCGTCGGCTTTGACCACAGCGGCGGTCGCCGCGCTCGGCGCGCGCTGCTTGAAGAAGCGCCAGTTCTCCGCGATCGCGTTTTGATCGACACGCAGCCGCGCCAACCGCGTAGGCTCAGCGGGGAGGGGAGGAGAAGCGGGTGAATTGGCCGTGGAAATTGAGAGGCACCGTTTCAATGGGACCGTGGCGGTTCTTGCCTATAATCAGCTCAGCTTTGTTCTTAGCTTTCTCAAGTTTTTCTTGCCACTCAAGATATGCAGGTGACTTCTCGTCGGAGGGTTGTGCGCGGGAGAGATAATATTCCTCCCGGTACACGAACATGACGATGTCCGCATC
>CAZWQS010000044.1:0-17770 GCA_964635925.1 uncultured Terricaulis sp.
CGCGTGCGCCAGCTCGCCGGTATCGACGTGAAGCCCACGCGCGTGCGCGCGATCCTGAAAGATCTGGGCTTCGAGACCAACGCCGAAGGGCAAAGCTCAAAGAAGCTGATCGTGCAGCCGCCAACGTGGCGGCGCGACGTCGAAGGCCCCGCCGACCTGGTGGAGGAGGTCGCGCGCATCGAGGGCTTCGACAAGATGCCGGTGCTGGAGCCCCCGCGCGCCGCTGGCTTCCGCGCCCCGCCCGCCAGTGTCGGTGAAAGCCGCACGCGCTTGGCGCGCCGCGCGGTCGCCGCGCTCGGCTATTTCGAAGCGGTGACGTGGAGTTTCTGTTCGCGCGCGCAAGCGCAAGCGTTCGGCGGCGGCGGCGAAGAGATGCTGGTCGCGAACCCGATCGCCGCCGAGCTCGATTGCATGCGCCCCAGCGCGTTGCCGCTTCTGCTCGTGGCCGCGCAACGCAACGCCGATCGCGGTTTTGACGACGCGCGCCTGTTTGAGGCCGGCCCCGCTTACGCGAACACCAGTCCCGAAGGCCAGCAGCGCACCATCGCCGCGGTTTGGCGCGCGCGTCCGCCGCGCCATTGGCGCGCTGCGCCGCAGCCAGATATTTTCGACGTAAAGCGCGATCTCGTCACCGTATTGGAAGCGCTCGGCGCGCCCGTCGCTTCGCTGCAAACCGCGAGCGACGCGCCCGCGCATTGGCGCCCTGGCCGCACCGGCGCGTTGAAGCTTGGCCCCAAAGTGATCGCGTATTTCGGCGAAATCCATCCGCGCGCACTGAAGGCGATCGATGTGGAAGCGCCGATGCTGGCGTTTGAAATCTTCCTCGATGCGCTGCCCGCGCCGCGCGCGAAAGGGCGCTCCAAGTCGCCGCTGGAAAAGCTCGATCTCCAGCCGCTGACGCGTGATTTCGCGTTCGTGGTGGACGACGCGACGCCGGCCGCCGATCTCGTCCGCGCCGCGTTCGGCGCCGATAAGCAGCTCATCAGCGACGTTTCGCTGTTTGACGTCTATCGCGGCGAGCGGATGCAGGCGGGCAAGAAAAGCCTGGCCATCGAGGTCAAGCTGCAGCCGCGCGAGAAAACGCTGACGGACGCCGAGATCGAAGCCGCCGCCGCCAAGATCGTCAGCGCCGTCATGAAAGCGACGGGCGGAACCTTGCGCGGCTAACGCGCTACCGCAAAAGCAGCGCGGCGCGGAACGGCGCGGCGCGCAAGCAAGTTTCTCTTCGCCGGCCGCACGCGCCGGCGGAGGAGAAGCCATGTCCAAATACATCATTCCCGCGCTCAGCGTGTTGGCGCTCGCCGCTTGCGGCCAACAAGCGCAACAGCAAGCCGAATTGCCCGCGCCCGCGCCGGTGGAAACCGCAACGCCCGCGGCGATGACGGATGTTGAATTCATGCAAGCCGCGCTCAACGCCGATGCGTTCGAGATTCAGTCGTCTGAACTCGCCGCCCAGCGCGCCAGCCGCGCCGATGTGAAAGAGGTCGCCGCGACCCTGGTGCAGGAAAACCGCGCCGCCACCACCGCGCTCACCAATCTGGCGCCGACGGTGCAAGCCCCCGCGCTGACGCCGGTGGTGGCCGAGGATCAGGCCGACGATCTGGCCGATCTGCAAACCAAGAACGGCGAAGCGTTCGATGACGCGTATCTCGACGATCAGGTCGAGGCGCACAACAGCACGATCGCGCTTTATGAGCGCTTCATCGCCACCGCCCAACCCGGTCCGCTGAAGGATTGGGCACAAAACACGCTGACCACGATGCGGACCCACCGCGACCGCGTGCAGACGCTCGAAAACGCGTCGTAACAAATCGTTTCCCGGCCGAACGCCCGGCGAAAGCCGGGCTGAGAGCCGGGACCCAGAGCAACAGGCGCTGCTTGTGGCTCTGGGTCCCGACGTGCGCCCCGCATCAAGTGCGGGGCTTGGCCGGGGAGCGTTCAGTCTTCCGCCGCCGCTTCCATCGCCCGCATCGCGCGCAGCAAATTGCCGCCGGCGAGCGCGGCAATGTCGCGATCGCTCCAGCCGCGGCGGATAAGTTCGGCCAGCAGCGGCGTATAGCCGTCCACACCGCCCATGCCTTCGGGCAGATAGACCACGCCGTCATAATCGGCGCCGAGGCCCACATGCGCGCGCCCCGCGACGCGCGCGATATGCTCGACATGATCGGCCACATGTGCGGGCGTGACGCGCGGAGGCGGGTTGGCGGCGGTCCATTCCGCGAGCAGGCGATCGGCGCTGGGCGTATCGCCGGGATTGAGCGCGCGAAATTCGGCCTGTTTGCCGCTGCGCCGCGCGCTCCATTGGCGGAAATCCTCGTTGATGAAGGGCGAGGTGAAATTCACCATCACCACGCCGCCGTTTGCGCGTACCATCTCCAGCACATCGTCAGGCACGTTGCGCGGATGGTGCGCGATGGCGAAGGCGGAGGAGTGGGAGAAGATCACCGGCGCGGCCGAAACGCGCAGCGCATCGCGCATCGCGTCGGCGGAAACGTGGGAGAGATCCACGAACATGCCCACGCGATTCATTTCGCGCACCACCTCTTCGCCGAACGCGGAAAGCCCGCCGTGTTTGGGCGCATCCGTGGCGCTATCGACCCAATCGTTGGAGGTGGAATGCGTCAGCGTCATATAGGTCACGCCCGCGCGGCGGAACGTGCGCAGCAGGGCCAAATTGTTGTTGATCGCTTCCCCGCCCTCGATGCCGAACATCGAGGCGATGCGCCCGGCGCGGTGGATGCGCACGATGTCGGCGGCCGTCTCGGCGAATTCGAGCTGGCGCGGGTAGCGCGCGATGATGCGGCGCGTCAGGTCGATCTGCTCGAGCACCATCTGCGTGTTGTCGAGCCCGCGATTGCTGGCCGGCACGTACACAGACCAGAATTGCGCCCCAACCCCGCCCGCGCGCAGCCGCGCGAAATCGGTGTGCAGGGGCGGGGTGATCGTGCGCGTGTCGGCGGTGAGATCGACCGCATCGAGATTGTTTTGATGATCGCCGCGAATGGCCCACGGCAGATCGTTGTGGCCGTCGATCAGCGGCGTGCCGCGCAAGATGCGCTGGATGCGCGCGCGCTCCTGCGGGCTCACATCCTGCGCCAGCGCCAAAGTCGGCGCCGCGATTAGCGCCAGCGCGAACAGAGTTCCGATCAACCGCATAAAAAACCACCCATGAAGCTCTCGCTCCATGGGTGGTGCTTTATTTGGCGCTGCGGATCAACTCTTGAGCGATCAGCCGTCCACGCCGAAATCGTAGAATGTGCCGGGGATGCCGGCGTAGCCTTGCTGCATCTGCCCCATCACGACGAGCGCGTATTCGCCGCCGGCCAGCGGCGCATTCGGCGTCACGGTGTAAAGCGTCATGCCGGCGGGCGCGCCCGATTGGCTGGACGCCTGCGTCATCGTCACTTGAATGATGCGGTCGGGGTGGATGCCGGTGGAATAGCTCATATAGCCGCCGCCCACGAGAATTTCGCGCACGTTGCCGCGTGTTTCAAACCACGCCAGCGTGATCATGCCTTGCGGCTGCACGTTTGACGGCGCCGCCACGATGAATGTTGCATCCGCGGCGACGCGCACCTGCGCGGCCGGCCCCGGCATCACGGCGTATTGCCGCACGCCCGCGAACGGGCGCGCTTGCGTGCGCGTCGAAACGACGATGGCGCGCATAATTGTGCGCTGGCCGCCGATCACGGCGTAAACGTCCGGCGCGGCCTGGCAAGCGGCGGGTTGATCGAACAGGCTTTGCGCGCTCGCCGCCGGCGCGAACGCAGCGGCGCTCATCGCCGCCACAGCCATCAAAATGCGTTTCATGAAACTGCCCCTTTGAGATGCCTCGCCGCGCGAGCTTAGCGGCGTGCATGACGGAAAGGAAATGTTTTCGACGCGCCTCAGGCGAGCCCCGCCGCCCACGCGCCCAACAGCGCGGCTAGCGTAAAGTAGAGCATCGCCGCAGCGACAATCGCGAGAGCACAATGGCGCAGTTTCATGACGCTACGCATGTGGGGCGGGCGTGCGAAATCTTGTGTGACGATGGTCACGCCACCAAGCACGCTTCCCTGACGCAGCCCCGGCGCACGCCGGGGTGCGATCAGGGACCCAGAACCAAGGGCTGCGCGTGTTGCTCTGGGTCCCCGCTCTCGGCCCCGCTTTTGCGGGGCTCTCAGCGGGGAGGCTATTTGTTCAGGTTGTTTGTAACCACGTCCAACAACGCCCACAGCGCGCACACGCCGAATAGCGCGAGCATGAGGAGGAGCTTCTGATGAAACGGAATGCCAATGCCTAGCACCCATTTTCTGAACCAGTCGTTTTTCATCGCGAACTAAGCCAGGGCGCCGATTACTAAAGCCCATAAGCTTTCGCCATCTCCGGCTCTTTCGCCGCTACTTGCCGCGCTAGATCGACGATCACTTTCGCCTGCTTCCAGGTTGCGTCGTCCTGCATCTTGCCGTCGAGCATCGCCACGCCCGAGCCGTGCGGCAGCGCGTCAAGAATGCGCAGCGCGAAGCGCACCTCGTCCACATCAGGATTGAACACTTTTTTGGCGATGGCGATTTGCCCCGGATGCAGCGTCCACGCGCCGGCGCAGCCCATTAGGAACGCGTTGCGGAATTGCTGCTCGCAGGCTTCATCATCCTTGATGTCGCCGAAGGGGCCATACATCGGCTTCAGCCCGTGCATCACGCACGCGTCCACCATTTTAGCGAACGTGTAGTGCCACAAATCCTGCTGCACGCTCTCGCGCGGCCCATCACCCGGATCGCTCAACACGCGATAGCCGGGATGGCCCCCGCCCACGCGTGTGGTTTTCATCTTGCGCGACGCCGCCAAATCCGCCGGCCCCAGACAAATCCCATGCATGCGCGGCGAAGCGCCGGCGATCGCCTCGACATTCGCCACGCCCTGCGCGGTTTCGAGGATGGCGTGCAGCAGGATCGGCTTCTTCAAGCCGTGCTTGGCTTCCAGCAAAGCCAGGAGCTGATCCATGTAATGAATGTCCCAAGGCCCCTCGACCTTCGGCACCATGATCACATCGAGCCGATCGCCCAGGCCCTCCACCAGCGCCGTCACATCATCGAGATGCCACGGCGAATTGAGCGCATTCACGCGGCTCCAATAGCCGACATCGACGCCGCGCAAAGCCTTGCCCATCTCGATCGCGCCCGCGCGCGCCGCTTCCTTCGCATCGGCCGGGATCGCGTCTTCGAGATTCGCCAGCAGCACGTCGACTTGGGCTCCCATCTCAGGCGCCTTGGCGCGCACTTTCTCAAGATGGGACGGCACGAAATGCACCATCCGCTCCAGCTTCGCCGGCAGCTCCCGCAAAGGCGCCGGCGCGCCGGTGGCGAGGGGGGCGAAGAAGTGGCGGGGCGGTTTGCTCAAGGCTCTGATCCTGTTCTGTTCGCGCTTGCAGCATGGCCCGGCCCGGCGGGGGGCGCAATCGGTTCCCTTAAGCGCCTAGCCCGACTGGGGCTTTACCTTGAAGCAGCCCCGCTAGGGGCTATGTTCCGCCCCGTCCGGGGGAGCCGCCCGGGGCAAGGGCGGGAGCGCGCGTGCGGACGTATCTGGATTTTGAAAAGCCGGTCGCCGAGATCGAGAGCAAGATCGAGGAACTGCAGGCGCTTGCCGAAGCCTCGGGCGCTGACGCGATCAGCCAAGGCGTCGAGCTCTCGCGCCTCAAGACCAAGGCCGAAAGCCAGCTCGCGGCGATCTATTCCAAGCTTGAGCCGCACCAGAAAACCCAAGTCGCGCGCCATCCTGATCGACCGCACTTCGTCGATTACGTCGCCGCCCTCGTCACCGATTACATCGAACTCTCTGGCGACCGCGCCTTCGGCGAAGACGCCGCGATCCTCGGCGGCACGGGCAAATTCCTCGGCCGCCCCTGCGTCGTGCTCGGCCACGAAAAGGGCCGCACCACCGCCGATCGCCTCAAGCACAATTTCGGCATGGCCCGCCCCGAAGGCTATCGCAAAGCCGTGCGCCTGATGGATTTGGCTGAGCGTTTCAAGCTTCCGGTCGTCTCTTTCGTCGATAGCGCGGGCGCCTATCCCGGCATCGGCGCCGAAGAGCGCGGCCAGGGCGAAGCCATCGCGCGCAGCACCGAACGCTGCCTCACACTCGGCGTGCCGATGGTGACGGTGATCGCCGGCGAAGGCGGCTCCGGCGGCGCCATCGCCATCGCGGCGGCCAACAAAGTGCTGATGCTGGAGCATTCGTATTATTCGGTGATCAGCCCCGAGGGCGCGGCCTCCATCCTTTACAAGAACAAGAAAGACGATGCGCCGCAGGCCAATCGCGTGAGGGAGGTGGCCAATTCCATGCGCATCACCGCGCAGGATTTGCTCGACCTCAAAGTGATCGACGCGATCATTCCCGAGCCCGTGGGCGGCGCCCATCGCGAGCCGTCCGCCGCCGTCGCTGCGGTTGGCGCGGCCATCGCCGAAGCGCTTGATGCGCTCAGCCCGCTCTCGCCCGACGACATCCGCAAACAGCGCCGCGAGCGCTTCTTGGCCATCGGCCGCTTCGAACTCGACGCCGCCAGCGCCTAAGTGCGCAGGATGAACAAATCGAAAGCCCAGCTTCAGCTACCGCTCAGCCCCCTCAGCGCCTAAATTGGCGGGCAAGGAGCGGTCCATGACCCACGATCTTTCCCGCCGTACGCTCGCGCTCGGCCTCGCCGGCAGCGTGCTGCTTCCCTCCGCCGCCTTCGGCCAAGCCAATCAGCAGCCGGACGACAACACCTATTCGCGCGATGAAATCGTCGCCGCCGGCCAGCGCTTTCTGGGCGTCAGCGCCGCGGGCCTCGCCACCGTGGTGGAGCGCGTGTTTTCCGATCTCGGCCGCCCCACGGGCTACATTCAGGGCGATGAAGGCTCGGGCGCGGCCGGCGTCGGCGTGCGCTACGGGCGCGGGCGTTTGCGGCTGAAGGCGGCGGACGGCACGACGCGCGTTTATTGGCAGGGACCCTCAATCGGCATCGATGCCGGCGGCAACGCCGCCAAGGTGTTCACGCTCTGCTACAACCTCACCAGCAGCAGCCAATTGTTCGAGCGTTTCCCCGGCGTGGAAGGTTCGGCCTATTATGTCGGCGGCGTGAGCGTGACGTATCAGCGGCGCGACAACATCACGCTGGCGCCGATCCGCGCCGGCGTCGGCCTGCGCCTCGGCGCCAATATCGGCTATCTGCACTACACGCGCCGCCGCCGCGTTCTGCCGTTCTAGCCCAACGCGCGCTGCAAATCCGCGATCAGATCGTCCTCGTGTTCGAGGCCGATCGAAAGGCGAAACAGCGCGTCGGTGATGCCGGCCGCCGCGCGCGCGTCGGCGCTCATGCCGGCGTGCGTCATGCTTGCGGGGTGGGCGATCAGGCTCTCCACGCCGCCAAGCGATTCCGCCAGCGTGAACGTCTCAAGCGCGTCGATCAATGCGCGCGGATCGAGGTCGCGCAGCTCAAAGCTCAGCATCGCGCCGAAGCCTGCCTGCTGGCGTTTGGCGATGGCGTGTTGGGGATGATCGGCGAGCCCTGGATAATACACGCGCGCCACACGCTTGTTGAACGCCAGAAACTCCGCCACGCGCGCAGCGCTCTGCTGCTGGCGCTCAAGCCGCACGGCCAAAGTACGCAAGCCGCGCAAGGTCAGCCATGAATCGAACGCCGCCCCGGTGACGCCGGTGCAATTGGCCCACCATTTATATTCCTCATAATCCTCGGCCTTCGCGGCGATCACCGCGCCGCCGATCACATCGGAATGGCCATTGAGATATTTCGTGGTGGAATGCACCGCCACGTCCGCGCCCAGCGCCAGCGGCTTTTGCAACAGCGGCGAAAGAAACGTGTTGTCCACCGCCACCTTCGCGCCGGCGGCCTTCGCGCGCTTGGCCATATCCGCCACATCGACAATCCGCATCAGCGGATTGGAGGGCGTTTCGATCCACACGAGCGCCGGCTTCTTCGCCAGCGCCGCGCCCAGCGCGTCGGCATCGTTTTGATCGATGTAAACCACATCGATCTGCCTCTTGCGCGCGCGCGCATCGAACAGCCGCCAGGTCCCGCCATACGCGTCGTGCGGCGCGACCACGAATGCGCCCGCCGGCAGCGGCGACAGCACAAGATCCACCGCCGACATGCCGGAGGAGGTGACGACCGCGCCGGCCCCGCGCTCCAACTTCGCCAGCGCTTCGCCCAATTGCGCGCGTGTGGGGTTGCCCGAGCGCGAATAATCAAACGCGCGCTTGCCGCCGAACCCGTCGAACGAGTAGTTCGTCGAGAGATAAATCGGCGGCATCACCGCGCCATGGGCGCCCTCGTCCTGATCGACGCCGGCGTTCGCCACAATGGTTTCATCGCGCTCAGCCATCGATCGCCTCGCGCAGGATCGGGCGCAATTGGCCCGCCTCTTTCAAGAACGCGTCATGCCCATAAAGCGAAGGCAGGAGTTTCAGCCCCGCGCAATTGGGCAGCCGCGCGGCCAGCTCTTGCATGTCGGCCAGCGGCGCGAGCTGATCGGTGGGGCAGGCCGCCAACGTGGTGCGCGTGAGGATCGCCTCAGGCGTCGCAGCGAAGCGGTCGATCGCTTCGCTCAGCGTCAGCCAGCGCTTGGCCGCGCATGTGTTTGCGTAAGCTTGCCCGCGCGCCACCAGATAATGATCGAGATCGGAGCGCCCGCTATCGTCCAGCGCGCCGGTGAAGCGGGTCTCGAATTCCTCGGCGCTGCGATAGGTGATCATGGCGAGCTGGCGCGCCAACGCCAGGCCGCGCGCGCCGTCGCCGGCGTCCAGCGCGTCTTCAACGATCCGCCGTTGCACGCCGCGCCAGGCGCGTCCCAAGGCCGCCGGCTTATGCGCGGCGGAAATGGCGATCAGCCGCGAAAGCCGCGCCGGCGCGATCTCCGCCAGCGCCAGGCCCACCATCGCGCCATAGGAGGCGCCCACGAAGGCGTGCGCTTGCGCCACGCCCAGCGCATCCAGCGCGTCGATCAAAAGCTCCGCCTGCAGGTGCGGCGTCAAAGGCGCGCGCCGATCCTCCAGCGGGGCGAAATCGAAGCCCAGCACGCGGTAGCGCGAAAGATCGATGCCCCCCTCGGGCGCGGCCACGTCGCCCCACCAATCGCGCACGCGCCGGTTCGCGGAAATACCGCCCGCGGCGATGACGATGGGGCCGTCGCGCCGCCCCTCAAGACGCACGCGCACGCAGGTTTCGCCCGCGCGAGCGGTGGGGATTTCGAGATCTTCGACGGTGTCAGACACGGGGGCGCGCGCTTCAACCAACATCGCGCCGCGCCAGCATGAGGTGCTCAACGCTCGCCTGACTGGCCAGGCCATCGCCCAGCAGCGTCTGCGCCAACGCGCGCGCGGCCTGGGAAGAGAGGTTGCGCAGGCGGCAGCGGGCGGAAAAGCCGGCTTCCTGGCGCGCGAGGTTGAGCCCCGAAAGCTCCGCGCCCGTATCGCTCAAATATTGAGCAATGCTTTGCCAATCGCGCCAATCGGCGAGGTTCAGTTGCAGATCGTGCTGCAATTCGAGGCCGGCGAGCGCCTCGGGCCCATCACTACATCGCGCAAACGTCATCACCGTCTCCAACGGTCCCAGTCGCGGCGATGTGAGAGGCGCTTGCGGGCGAGAAGAGCGATCACCCCGGCGGGGCGGCTACTCTTCGCTTTAGCTGGATTTATAACGCGCCCGCAAGCTGAGCATCAAATCGGCGCGAAGGGGCTCTTAGCGCAACGATCACGCGCCTGTCAACGCATCCTCACGGGCTTGTGCATCATGGGCTACCCCGCGCATGTTAGCGTTCGGGATGGAGGGAAACACGATGCGCGCTTTGGTTGGTTTGGCTTTAACCGTCGCCGCCTTGAGCCTGATTGGCCCCGCCAGCGCCCAATCGCGCCTCACCGCCCCCGAAGCCCCGGCCTGGAGCCGCATCGAGCGCTTCAACAGCGACGCCGAATTCCAGCGTTATCTGCGCGACGTGCGCGAAGCGGCCCGCCGCGCCCAGTCGCTGGCGCGCGGCAAGCAGGGCGCGCCCGAAGAATGCCCGCCCGAGTTTGAGCCCTGCGGCGATCCTCCGCTGGATGAAGAGAGCGTTGTCATCACCGGCTCGCGCATCCCGGCCGCGCCGCCGCCCCCGCCGCCGCCACCCCCGCCGCCGATGGCCGCCGCGCCAAGCCCCAGCGCGCCAGCGACAACCTCCGTCACCAACGTGCAGAACCTCGGCGTGGACGAAGGCGATATCGTCAAACTCTATGGGCGCTTCCTGATCGTGTTGCAGGATGGGCGGCTTTTTTCTGTTGATATGGGCGCCGAGCGCGGCGCGCTCTCGCTCGTGGATCGGGTGAACGTCTATCGTCAGCACAATCGCGGCGCCTGGTACGATGAAATCCTGATCGCGGATAATCGCGTCGTCGTCACCGGCTACAATTACCGCCAGAACGCCACCGAGTTCTCGGTGTTCTCGATCAGCCCACAGGGCCGCTTCACGCGCGAGAGTACCTATTTTCTCTCGTCCGACGACTATTACGACAACGAGAACTACGCCTCGCGTCTCGTGAACGGCAATCTCGTTATCTACACGCCTCTGCGCGCGTTCGAGGCCGCCCCGCATGCGGGCCTGCGCTGGCCGATCGTGCGCCGGTGGCTCTCGGAAACCGAGCGTGAAACGCAAACCTCCTCCGGCCGTGCGCTGTTCAATGCGCGCGACATTCATCGCCCGATCCAATCCACCTTCCATCCGGTGGTGCACACCATTTCCGTGTGCCCGCTGGGTTCGGCGCGCGGGGGCGATGAATTGGAATGCCGTTCCACCGCTCTGGTGGCGCCGCCCGGGCGCGAATTCTACGTCTCCACCAGCCACATCTATTTGTGGACCTATCCCGTCTATGACGGCGCGCATCTCAATTATTTCCGCGATCGCTGCGACGCTGACTCAAGGCGCTTCGCCGCCGCCGCGCCGGCCGCGCTCTTCCAAATCCCGCTTGAGGGCGGGGCGCCCAAGGCGCAATTCATCCGCGGCCGCCCGTATGATCAGCTCAGCATGGATAGCGACGGAAGCGATTTCCGCGCGCTGAGCGTCTGGCAGGATCTTCGCTGCATCACCTGGAGCAATGCGCCGGAGCACTTGCCGCTGCGCTACGTCGCGACCCCGCTGTCCGGCTTCAGCGAAAAGCCCGCGCCGATCGCCGAAGCGCGCTACACGCGCCTGCCTGATGTCGGCGTGGCCATCGAAAACCGCTTCACCAGCACGCATCTCGTCTATAGCGGGCGCGCGCAATACCAATCCTATGCGCCCGAGCCGGACGAAGGCCCGCGCCCCGAGGCGCGCATTGTCGCCGTGCCTGTCGCTTCGCCCGCTGATTATACGATCCTCACCACCCCGCACGATGCGCTGCGCGTGGAGCGCGTGGGCGAAAACGCCATCGTCACCGGCTATCGCGACGCGGCGGGCCTCAACGTCTCGTTGGTCAATCTTTCGGGCACGCCGGCGATCGCGTCCACCGTATTGCTGGCTGATCATTTCGAGAGCGAAGGGCGCAGCCACGCGTTCAACGCCGCGATCGATGCCGATGGCTCTGGCCTCATGGGTCTGCCCACCGTGATGCGCCGCGCGCAAAGCGGGCGCTGGTGGTGGCGCAGCCAAGGCTCGGATGTGAGCTTCCTGGCGCTGCGCGACAATCAGCTCAGCGACCAAGGCCATCTGCGCGGCACGAGCCCGCGCGCGGAAGGCTATGCGTGCGAGGTCTCCTGCGTGGATTGGTACGGCAACACCCGCGCGCTCTTCATCGCCGGCCGCATCTTCGCGCTCTCAGGCACGGAGCTGATCGAGGGCGTGCTGACGAGCAACGGGATCAATGACCTCGCGCGCGTCAACCTGACGGAGCCAGTGCGGCGCTAACGCCCGCGCCCATCCAGCAGCGCCATCAGCCCAAGCCCGCTCTTGATGGTGAACCACACCATCAGGATGAACCACAACAGGCCCACGATCAGCAGGATCGGGATGCCGATAATAATGACCGAAAGGATCATCCCCAGCACCCAGATGAACGCCAGCGCGACATGCCACCAGAACGAGATGAACCAGATACGCACCTGATCGTCCAAATGCTGGCGCGGCAGGGGCGCGGCCTCGCTGCGCGCCGTCAGCGCCAGGATCACGCCGATCAGCGCGAAAATGCCCGCGCTCGGGATCGAGAGCAGATAAAGGCAATACACCAGAAACGCGGAGCTGCGCCCGGCGCTTTCGGGAATGGCGGGATAGGTCATGGGCGTTAGCTAATCACGGCTTCGGTTTCTTCGCCAGCGGATGCTTGGTCTCTACCAGCGTCTTGAGCCGCCCTTCGGCCACGTGCGTGTAGATTTGCGTCGTGGCGATATCGGCGTGGCCGAGCAGGGTTTGCACCGTGCGCAAATCCGCGCCGCCTTCCACCAGATGCGTGGCGAAGGCGTGGCGCAGCACGTGCGGTGAAACGCGCGCGGGATCGAGCCCCGCCTTCAGCGCCGCCTGTTCCAGTATTTGCGCCACGCGCCGGCGCGTCAGCTTGCCGTCGGCGGCGGAGGCGGAGGGGAACAGCCAGCGTTGCGCGCGCGCCTTCTGCGCCTCCGCTTTCGGCAGCGCGCCCGCGCGCGCCTCAAGGTGCGCGGCAAGCGCCTCCAGCGCCGGTCGCCCCAGCGCTACGAGCCGCTCCTTGCCGCCCTTGCCTTCGATGATCATGTGTTCTTGGCCCGGCTTCGGCGCCGCGCGCAGCGGCAGCGACACCAGCTCGCTCACGCGCAGGCCCGCGCCATAGAGCAATTCCATCAGCGCGCGATCGCGCGCGGTTTCCGCCGCCGCAATCAGGCGTTCGATCTCCTCCAGCGACAGCGTCTTCGGCAGGCTGCGCGCGCGTTTGGGCGCGTCGAGCCGTGCGGTGGGATCGTCGCCGCGCACATTTTCCTGCAACAGGAAGCGATAGAATTGGCGCAGCGCCGAAATCCGCCGCCGCGCCGTCGCCGGTGAAAGCCCGCGTTTGGCCAGCCCCGCCACATAGGCCTCGACCGCGCCCGCGTCTGCGCCCTTCAGGCCTGCGCGCAGCGCCTCGCGCGCATCGTCCAGATCGCGCGCATAGGCGTCGAGCGTGTTGGCCCGCGCCCCGCGCTCGGCGGAGAGCATTTCCAGAAAAGACTCAATCAGCGCCGAGTCGGTCATGGCCCCATCCTAGCAGCACCTCGGCGCTGGTGCGCTTTCCTTCTCGGCGCACTGTGGCTAGCATGGCGGCGCAACGGGGGGAGAGAATGATGCGGGCAATGATTGCGGCGGCGGTGTTGGCGGCGGCCTTGACGCCGGGGGCGGCTTTTGCGCAGCAGCGCGTATCGTCCACGCTCTCCAACACCATGCAGCGCACCTGCCAGGGCGAAACCGGCAGCCATGTCACCTTCGACGCCAGCGGCCAACGCTCCACCGAACCGCAGCGTTTCACCGATACGCGCAGCTTCCGCGCCGAGCGCGCCGGCAATGGCTATCGCTTCGTGCAGCGCGCGCTCAACGCCAATGGCGAAACCGTGTTGACCGCCAATGTGGCGGCCAATGGCGCGGTGAGCGAGGCGGCGCTTTCCGGCGCAGGTTTCGAGGCTGTGATCGCCCAATCGGCGACGCCGGTGGACGTGCCCGCGCTCGCCGCGTCGCTCGCGGTGGAGATTCCCGAGCGGCTGATGGTGGGTCGTTCGTTCGCGATGGGCGACGATTACTATCCCGCCGATCTGCGCGACACCTTGATCACGCAAATGACCGCCGCGTTTGGTCTGCCGTTCCCGGTCACCGGCAGCATCACCATGCCGTTTCAGGGCCAGCAGGTGATCGACGGTCGCCAGGTGCTGGTGTGGGAAGGCACGCTGACGATGGCGGGCGCGGGCGACGTGCAAGGCCGGCAAGTGAGCTTGCAATCAAACAGTCGCGTCCGCGTGGTGCATGACGCCGCCACAGCGCTTGTGGTGAGCTACAACACTTCGCAAACGCTCGCGCTGCAAATGGACGCCCAGCCGTTCCTGGCGCAAACCTCGTTCGACAATTACGTCTGCCAGATCGGCCCGCAATAGAAGCTATTGCGGGGCGCCCGCCAGCAGCGCTTCGGCGGCGAAGCGGCGCGCATCGTCGTCCAGGTTGAGCGCGCGTAAGGCGCGGATGATGCGCTCAAGGCTTTCCGCGTCGAGTCGCGCGGGCCCGCCTTCGCCGGCGGCCGCCACTGCAAGCAGGGCGGCTTCGCCCAGCGCGCCGCGCTCCACCGCATTGGCCAGCGCCAGCATCGAGCCGCTGTCCGCGCGCGCGCCGCCTTGGGGCGGGTTGGCCAGCAGAAAGCGTTGCACTTGCCCGTCCGTTTGCATGCCGAGCGCGGCGAGGATGGCGACATCGCGCGCCGCCGCGCGCCCGCCGCCGCCATCGATGCGCTGATGGATCGCGCGCAAGCTTTGCTGGCCGCGCGTGCCTGCAAGCGCAGCCAGCGCCGCATCGAGCGGGGCGAGCGCGGCGTTTTGGGCGCCGGCTTGGCGCGCGCTTTCGGTCAAACGCTGGCCGAGGCGCACATCGCCCGTGGCGATCGCCGCGCGCGCGAACAGCAAGGTCGCGGCTTGATCAGGCGCGGCGGGCAGGGCGGCGATGTCGGCTTTGAAGAAGCCGGCGACCGCGGTGAAATCGGCCGGATTGCCCGCCGTGCGCAACGCCTCGGCGATCGCGCGCCCGCGCTCCAGCGCGGCCACACTTTGCGCTTCGGGACCTGCGGCGGCGCCCGCTTGCATGGAGTCCACTGTGCGCAGCGCCGTCACGATGGAAGGCAGCGCCGAGGTGATCTCGACTGGCGTCGCCAGCAGAATGGCGCGCGTTTCCGCCGCGTTTAACGCGCCGCGCCGATAGGCCAGCGCCGCCGCTTGCGCGCGCTGGGGCTGCGGCGCGGCCTCTGTGCGTGCGAGCGAGACGAGCGCCAGCGTCGAGGCGTTGTTCAGCGGGTTCGGCCCCGGCCGGAATTGCGCCCCGATCGAAAGCTGCGCCGAAAGCGAATTGTCATAGCGCGCCGCCGGCGCGCGCGTGGGCGGCGCCCCGCCAACCGCGCTCACCGCGGCGGAATACCAATTGTCGTCGGCGGTGGCCGCGCGCGCGCCGCGTGAAAGCTCAAGCGCCAAATCTGCGGCCGCGCGATCGCCATCGGCGGCGGCGCAATAGGCGCGCAAGCGCAACAGGAAGGGCGGGGGCGCTTCGCCGATCGTGGCGCTGCGGCCGCGCGCGCACGCTTCGTTACGCCGCCCGCGCGCCAATTCGGCTTGTGCGGCGTAAGTGGCGATTTGCGGATCGCTCAGTGCGTTGCCCGCGCCCGCGGCCATCACCGCGAGCGCATCGGCCTGGCCCATGCGGCCCAGAGCTTCAAAGCGCTTGCGCGAGGCTTCGCTGGCGTCGCCGCGCGGGGCATCCCCGCCCGAAAGCAGCACGCGCCGTGCGAGATTCAGCGCCGCGGGTGACTCATATGTCGCAGGGAGGCGATCAAAGGCTTGCGCCAAGAATTCCGGTTCGCTGTGGCTCCACAGATCGGGATTGAGCGCGCCGTCGGCGCGCGACACGGCGCTGACGCTCCATGCGTCAAGGGCGCGCAGCTCCTGGGATTCAATCGGCGCGGGCAAGTTCGACTGCGCCGCCGCCGAGAGCGGCGCAGCCGCCGCGAACGCCGCCAGCGCCATCTGCCGGTAAATCATGTGCTTAATCCTTGAACGCATCCGGCAGCTCGACGCGGATTTCGCGCGCCTCGGGCGCCAGCCGGTCAGCCTGGCCGATAAAGTAAACGAACAGCCCCACCGCCACGACGGCCGCGGCGCCGATGAGGATAAACTTGGTCTGGGGGTTGGAACGGCGCGCAAAGCTGCTCCGCCGGCGTCTGCGTCTGAACATTTCCCCTCAACGACCCCCAAAAGTTGCGAGCGGGCGAGATTGCCCCCAAAATGTGGCGAGTTTCCAGTGTGGTCCGCCCCTAAAGTGGTGAACGGACGTTGTGAGGTGATTCGTGACCGGCCCGGAGAGCAGCGAGACAGGCGCAAGCGACGCCGCCACGCTGAATCAGGCCTTGCCGAAGCCGGCGCGCACCATTGCGCTTGTGGGCCTCATGGGCGCGGGCAAAACCACCGTGGGCCGCCGGCTCGCCGCCACACTCAACATGTCCTTCGCCGACGCCGACGTTGAAATCGTCAAAGCGGCAGGGCGCTCCATCGAGGAAATTTTCGCGGAGCATGGCGAGTGCGCGTTCCGCCGCGGCGAGCGCCAAGTGATTGCGCGTTTGTTGAACGGCCCCGTGCACGTGCTGGCCACCGGCGGGGGCGCGTTCATCGATCCCGGCACACGCGCGCTGATGAAGGAGCGCGCGATTTCGATTTGGCTCAAGGCGCCGCTGGATGTGCTGATGAAGCGCGTGGAAAAGCGCGACACGCGCCCGCTCTTGAAGGAAGCCGATCCGCGCGCGGTGATGCAGCGCCTGATGGACGAGCGCTACCCGATCTATGCGGAAGCCGACATCATTGTCGAAAGTTCCCCCGGCCCGCACAACACCGCCGTGGAAAAAATCATCGAAGCGCTGCGCGCACATTTGGCCCATCAATGACCCAAACCATCCATGTTTCCCTCGGCGCGCGTGCGTACGACGTGCATATCGGCGCGAGCCTTTTGGCGCGCGCGGGCGAATTGATCGCCCCGTTCGCGCTTACAAAACGTGTGTTCGTCGTCACCGATGAAAATGTCGCCGGCTTCCATGGCGCGGCGCTGAACGATGCGCTGGTTGATGCGGGCCTCACCGTGTTCGCCTTCGTGCTGCCGCCGGGGGAGGAGACGAAAAGTTTTGCCGGGCTTGAATCGCTCTGCTCGGCGTTTCTCGCCAAGGGGATCAACCGCAAGGATCTCGTGCTCGCCTTCGGCGGGGGCGTGATCGGCGATCTCACCGGATTGGCGGCTGGCCTTGTGAAACGCGGCGTCGATTTCGTGCAGATGCCGACGACATTGCTGAGCCAGGTGGACTCAAGCGTCGGCGGCAAAACCGCGATCGATACGCCCGAGGGCAAAAACCTTATCGGCCTCATCCACCAGCCGCGCCTGGTGCTGGCCGACGCCGGCGTGCTGGACACTTTGCCCGAGCGCGAAATCCGCGCCGGCTATGCGGAGATCGTGAAGATCGGCCTCATCCAGGACGAAAACTTTTTCCAATGGTGCGAGGCGCTCGTTGGTGATGTGCTCGCGCGCGAGCCCAAGGCGCTGACGCACGCGATCGCCACGGCCGTCGCCGCCAAGGCGCGCATCGTGGAGGAGGATGAAACAGAGCAGGGCCGGCGCGCCTTGCTCAATCTCGGCCACACTTTTGCGCACGCGCTGGAAGCGCACGGCGGCTACTCAAGCGCGCTCATTCATGGCGAGGCGGTCGCCGCCGGCATGGCGCTCGCGTTCGCGCATTCAGCGCAGCTTGGCCTCATCAGCGCTGAAGCCGCCGCCCGCGTGCGCGAACACTTGAATCGCGCCGGCTTCGTCACAGACCTGCGCCAACTTCCCGGCGCGCCGTTCGATCCTGAAACGCTGCTCTCGCTGATGGCCGCCGACAAGAAAGCCGACGCCAGCGGCCTCACGTTCATCCTCGCGCGCGCCATCGGCGACGCGGTCGTGCACAAAGCCGCGGACGCAGAAAAGCTCCGCGCCTTCCTCACCCAAGAAAGCCAATGACCACTTCGCTTCTGATCGCCGCCCTCGTCATCGCGGCCTTGATCCTGCTCAACGCGTTTTTCTCCGCC
>CAZWQS010000045.1:0-17473 GCA_964635925.1 uncultured Terricaulis sp.
GGCCGCCGGGCCGTTCGGACCACGGAACACCATCGGCGCCGTCACCTGCCCACCGGACATATAGAGCGTCTTGGCGGCGGAGTTGATGATCTGGTCGATGGCCTGCATGCCGAAGTTCCAGGTCATGAACTCGACGATCGGCTTTAGCCCCGCCATCGCCGCGCCGACGCCGAGACCAGCGAAGCCATGCTCTGTGATCGGCGTATCGACGACGCGCTGCGCGCCGAATTCCTGCAGCAGTTCGCGCGTGACTTTGTAGGCGCCTTGGTACTCGGCGACTTCCTCGCCCATGACGAAGACGCGATCGTCACGGCGCATCTCTTCGGCCATCGCGTCGCGCAATGCATCGCGGACGGTGATCTTGATCATCTGCGTGCCGGCGGGAATTTCCGGATCAGTGCTCAAACCCCCTCTCCCTTGCGGAGAGGGGGTTGGGGGTGAGGGGCGATCGGCTTGGCGCGCACCTTCCGGCATGCGCGCGTCGGAACGCCCCTCACCCGCCGCGCTTTGCGCGGCGCCCTCTCCGCGAGGGAGAGGGCTTGGTGATTGAGCCTCACCGCTCAACACAGCGATCGGCGTGTTCACCTTCACACCTTGCGCGCCTTCAGCGACGAGGAGTTCAGTCACCGTGCCTTCGTCGACGGCTTCGACTTCCATCGTCGCCTTGTCGGTTTCGATCTCGGCGATGACTTGGCCGGGTTCGATCGTGTCGCCGACTTTGACGAGCCACTTGGTGAGATTGCCCTCCTCCATCGTCGGAGAAAGCGCGGGCATGAGGATTTGCGTCATTAGACGAGGATCCCAAACAGAGCGAGATAGATGAGCGCGCAGCCGATAATGCCTGCGAACCAGAAGAGCGGACGCACGATCGGCCAGCCGGCGAGATAGGTGATGGCGTGGAGCACGCGGGCGAAGAAGAAGATTTGCGCGCCGAGGATCGTCCATTGATTGCTGAGGCCGATGATGGCGGCGATGAGGATGCCCGGCGCGAAGAACCAGAGGTTCTCACGCATGTTGGCGACGTTGCGCTTGGCGCGCGCCTGGAATGTTCCATCCGCCGGCAGGTTGTCGCGATTGTTCGCGAGCACGAGGCCGCCATGCTGGCGGATGCCGGCGCTGGCTTGGATGAACACGATCACGAACAGCAGGATGATCGAGTAAGCGAGATATGTAAGTTCTGGCGTCATTGGTGTGGTTCCTCCCCCGCGCTTTGGCTCAAGCGTCTAAGTATATATCCGTCATCAGCTCTGATGGATCGGGCTCCGGGCTTTCCTGCGCGAAGGTGGCGCTCTCGGTGACAACGGCGCGGATGTCGCGATCGATGGTTTTGAGCTCGTCTTCGCTGGCGTAGCCCGCGTCTGTGATCAGCTTCTTCACATGCTCGATCGGATCGCGCTTGGCCTTTTGTTCGTCGACCTCTTCCTTGGTGCGATACTTCGCCGGATCGGACATCGAGTGACCGCGATAGCGGTAGGTTTTCATTTCCAGCAGATACGGGCCTTCGCCGTTGCGCGCACGCTCAACGGCGCGCTTGCCAGCTTCGCGGACAGCGACGACGTCCATGCCGTCGACCTCCTCGCCTGGAATATTGAAGCTGATGCCGCGCTTGTGCAGATGCGTTTCTGACGAAGATCGCTGGATCGATGTGCCCATGGCGTACTGGTTGTTTTCGATAATGTAGACAACCGGCAGCTTCCACAGGCTTGCCATGTTGAAGCTTTCATAGACTTGGCCCTGGTTGGCCGCGCCGTCGCCGAAATAGGTGAGACAGACTTTGCCGTCGCCGCGATATTTGTTGGCGAAGGCGAGCCCCGCGCCGAGCGAGACTTGCGCGCCGACGATGCCGTGGCCGCCGTAAAACGCCTTCTCGATGCTGAACATGTGCATCGAGCCGCCCTTGCCTTTGGAATAACCGCCGCTGCGCCCCGTCAGCTCGGCCATCACGCCGTTGGCCGTCATGCCGGCGGCCAGCATATGGCCGTGGTCGCGATAGGCGGTGATGACTTGATCGCCATCTTTCAGCGCGGCTTGCATGCCGACGACGACGGCTTCCTGGCCGATATAAAGGTGGCAGAAGCCGCCGATGAGGCCCATGCCGTAAAGCTGGCCCGCGCGCTCCTCGAAGCGGCGGATCAGCAGCATGTCTTTATAGTATTGCAGCAGCTCCGCTTTGCTCGCCTCAGCAGCATGGGAGCCGTTCGCGCGTTTGCTCGCGGCGTTGGCCATAGTCGATCGTCCTCCGCCGCTAGGTAATGGCGCGCAAAATTGCCCTGTCCACTGATCGCAGCGGGGTTCTCTTATGCGCTAAATGCAGAGCTCGCCAGTGAGCCTTGCGTTGTTGCAGTGCAGCAGAGGTCGCCTCAGGGCTGATCGAGTGCGAACACCATCTCGTCCGCGTCGCCAGCCGCCAGCGTAATACGCGCGCGTTCGTCGAGATAATCGAGATCGAGGCTCTCGGGGCGCAGACGCGCGGCGCGCGCCTCCAGGCGCGCGCGTTCGGCGTCGAGCGTGACTACGCGATCTTCCAGCACGCGCTCCTGCGCCTGAAGATCGACATAGGCCGCCAGCCCCTGACGGCCCGTCACGGCATGCGCCGCGAGGTACACGATGACGCCGCCGAGGACGATATTGAGTGCTGTCGCGCCGTGCTTGGCCATGGTCCCAACCCGATTCGGCGGGACCCTGAATCGCGCTGGTTAAGGAATCGTATAGATTCCAAAATATTCCTGTTTCGTTCTTATTCTATCTTTTCAATTAATTAGCGCAAAACCACTAGTGCTAGGCGTGAACAAAAGCGGCCCCACCCCCATGGCTTGCGGTGGCGCAGCTAGGAAAAATTTTCACCCTAAACGCCGTTTTCAGCGCCTTCGCCACAGGCGGACGCACGGCCCGCTTCGAGACCGGCCAAACGCCGTCACCGGCGCGTCGCTAAACATTGCTTCTTAGTCACCCAACGACGCGATATAGACAGGCCGTGAGGGGAATGAGGTGATTCATGACGCGCGTACTTAAGGGACTAATCTTCGCCAGCATGGCTGGCGCAGCGCTTACGCTCGGCGCACCAGCCGCAGCGCAACAGCAGCAAGAAGAAGTCTCACCCTATGTTCAGCAAGTCGCGGCGCGCTTGGGCGCGGTGACGCAGCGGCTCTCGGAGGCCGGATACGGCGAGCCGGAATTGATCGGCTTCAACGCCATCAACGGAGGCGCCTCGCAAGCCATCTCTTACACGACTCAGGATAACCGCCCGATCATGATCGTCGGCGTGTGCGACGATGATTGCACCGATCTCGATCTGCGCGTGCGCGACGCCCAGGGCGGCGTGCTCGGCGAGGATGTGCTGACGGACGCCATTCCGGTGGTGACGGTGGAAAGCACCGCCCGTCCGCTCAATGTCGACGTGATCATGGCCGCGTGCACGCAGAACCCCTGCGTGTTCGGCGTGGCGGTCTATCGCAGCAAATAAGCTATTGGCCGAGGTCAACGAAGGGAGAGCGCTTGGCGGCGTTCTCCCTTTTGTTTGCGTCACCGGCCGATGATGGTGGCCGCGCCAGCATATTCGCCCTGGTCGTCCAGTAATTCGGCGATGCGGATGAGTTGATTGTATTTCGCGGTGCGATCGCTTCGGGCGAGCG
The DNA here is from genome assembly GCA_964635925.1 of uncultured Terricaulis sp. Lineage (GTDB taxonomy): Bacteria > Pseudomonadota > Alphaproteobacteria > Caulobacterales > Aquidulcibacteraceae > Vitreimonas. The sequence goes on from CAZWQS010000045.1 coordinate 3,633, forward strand.
AGCCTGTTTTTATCTGGCCGCAATTGGTGGCCACGGCGAGATCGGCGATGGTGCTGTCCTCGGTTTCGCCGCTGCGATGGCTCATCACGGCGCTGTAACCGGCGCGCTGGGCCATTTCGACCACGTCGAGCGTTTCACTGAGCGTGCCGATCTGATTGACCTTGATCAGAATTGAGTTCGCCAAGCCCTTTTCCATGCCGAGCGCCAGACGCTCCATGTTGGTGACGAAGAGATCGTCGCCCACCAATTGGCATTTATCGCCGATCAGTTCTGTCAGCGCTTTCCAGCCTTCAAAATCGTCTTCCGACATGCCGTCTTCGATCGATACGATCGGATAGCGCGCCACGAGATCGGCCAGATATTTGGCGTGCGCCTCCGGCGAGAGCGATTTGCCCTCCCCTTCGAGCTCATACTTGCCCTTTTTGAAATATTCGGTGGACGCGCAATCGAGCGCGAGCGCCACGTCTTCACCCGGTTTGTAGCCGGCTTTTTCGATCGACTTCATGATGAAGCCAATCGCTTCATCCGCGCTGGCGAGGTTGGGGGCGAAGCCGCCCTCGTCGCCAACATTGGTGGAATGGCCGGAATCTTTCAGTTGCTTCTTCAGCGTATGGAAGATTTCCGATCCCGCGCGCACCGCGTCCGCGATACTGGGCGCGCTGATCGGCATGATCATGAATTCCTGGATGTCGATCGGATTGTCGGCGTGGGCGCCGCCATTGACGATGTTCATCATCGGCGTCGGCAGCACGCGCGCCTGCACGCCGCCGAGATAGCGATAAAGCGGGCTGCCCGCGCTATTGGCCGCGGCCTTCGCCACAGCGAGCGAAACGCCAAGGATGGAGTTCGCGCCCAGGCGCGCCTTGTTCTTCGTGCCGTCGAGCTCGATCAGGATGGAATCGATGCGGCGCTGCTCTTCGGCGTCCATGCCCAGAATGGCGTTGGCGATCTCGCCGTTCACGGCCTCCACCGCGTCGCGCACGCCTTTGCCCAGATAGCGGTCTGGTTCGCCGTCGCGCTTCTCGACCGCTTCGTGCGCGCCCGTTGAGGCGCCCGAGGGCGCCGCCGCGCGGCCAAAGCCGCCGTCTTCCAGCATCACGTCGACTTCGACAGTGGGATTGCCGCGGCTGTCGAGGATTTCGCGGCCGATGATGTCGGCGATGCCGGTCATGGAATGTCTCGCTATAGGGGTGGATTTGAGGGCGTGTTTATCGGCGCGCCGGCCGGCTCAAGGCAAGCCGCTTCCCTGTCCGAATGGTAAAGGCAGCCTTGCACGCACGCAGCACAAAGCCCACGCCGCGCAGCGACGTGGGCTCCCGTGCTCAACATTGCGGCGGGATTAGTCTTCCTTGGCCGGAAGCACTTGCTTGCCGCGGTAACGGCCGCTCTTCAGGTCGATATGATGAGGACGGCGCAGTTCGCCGGATTCCTTGTCTTCGACGTAGGTATTCTTGCCCAGCTTGTCGTGGGCGCGGCGCATGCCGCGCTTGGAGGGCGTGGTTTTTCGCTTCGGAACGGCCATGGCCGGAAAACTCCTGGATCCCGCCTCCAGCGGGAAAGCGGGGCGGATAACCTATGCCGGCTCCCCCGGCAAGGGGCGAGGGTGCTGGCGGGGCGCTTTGGGGGAGGAAACCGCGCAACGGAAGGGAGCCCCCGGGCCCCCTTGCCTCACGCGCTGGCGTGAATTTCGGCCGGATTGTCAGCGAGGGCCGGCGCGGAGAGCCGAAACGCCCGCGTACTGGCGCTCTGTGCGACCCCGCCCACCACGTGCAGCACCTCGGCCTCGAGCACGCCCGGCGCCGGCCGGCGAATGGCGGTAAAGGCCGGCGGCTCGTGGCGCACGCGCCGCGATAGGGTGCCGCTGGAGATGCACAAGGCCCGCGTGCCGTGGAGGCGCGCGGCGGCGAAATGCAGGTGGCCACTGAGGAACAGTTCGGCCCCCGCATTGGTCAGCGCCTCTAGCCCGCGCGGGCCGCCAATGGTTTGCCCCTTGATCGGCGCGTCATTGGGCCAATTCAGCGGATGGTGCGTCATGACGATGCGCAGCGCGCCCGGCGCCGCCTTTTGCAAATGCGCGCCGGCGATCGCTGTCTGGCCGCGCGAAATGGCGCCTTGGGCCCAATTCAAGCGTAATTGCCAGGCGCGCGCCGTGTTCACGGGCACGATGCTCCATGTATGCGTGTGCCATGCCTCAGTGCGCAGGCCATGCGCTGCCTTTCGAAAGCGCGTCCATGGATGAAGCAAGCGCCCGAGCGGCTCATAATATGGCACATCGTGATTGCCCGGCGTGACGATGACCGGCGCGGGCATCGCGCGCATCCAGGCGCACGCGGCCTCCAATTCGCTCTTCAACCCATCCTTGGAGAGATCGCCGGTGACGATCACCGCATCGGGACGCATGTCCTCGACATATTTCGACGCCGCCGCGATCGCGGCGGCGTCTTCGCAGCCAAAGTGCGGATCGGTGAAATGCGCCAGCAGCACTCAGCTCTGTTCCCGCTCCAGCGCGAGCACGCGCACGCCTTTTGCATCATAGGTCACGCGCACGCGCGAGAAGAAATTGTGCGGCTCGCCATCCAGCGTGGCGGGGATCATGCCGGTGGACACGATATCGCCAGCCCGCGCGGGCCAAATCTCCACCGCATTATCCTGGCGCCAGCCTTCGCCCAACGCGCGCACGCTGACGCGCGCCAGATCGACGAAATGGTTGGCGCTAAGGTGCACCCATTCGAGCCCCTCCCCTTCCAGGCCGCCCCCGAACGATGGCAGCAACGCCCCGATGGCTTCAGCCTTGCGAAACGGATTGCGGCTGGCGCGCGCACGGAGATTACGCACGAAGGCGCGCTTGAAATAGGCGCCGACGCGCCCGATCGCTTTCGCGAACTCGCCTTCGCGCGCCGCCTCGCGCACGCGCGCCAGCACGGTTGGCGCGCCGAACATAGCAGCGACAAAAAAACGCTGCCCGTTCGCCACGCCCGCGGGCATTCGCTTCTCGACGCCGCGTTCAAGCGCCGCTTTGAGCGCTTCTGGCCAGGCAAGCTCGCCATAAAGCGCCTTGGGCAGAATGTTGAGCGTGCCGCCGGGCAACAGCACCAGGGGCGGGCCGTCGCGCGGGGCGAGCGCGGCGGCGGCGCGCGCCGTCCCGTCGCCGCCGAGCACGATGATCACGTCGAACTCGCGCGCCCGCGCGAACAAGCGGCGCGACATGCGGTCGGCGCCAACCAACGCATAGCGCGCAACGCCCGCCTCGCCGAGCGCCGCCACGAGGCGTTCGCCGTCCCCGGGCTGAACGCTGCCGGCTTTTTCGTTGAACAACACCAGCGCCGTTCGCGCCGGCGCTGAGATGACGGTTTCGACGGTGGCGGCGGGCGCGGGTTCCATGCCGGAACCCAACGCCGCCTCTCCCGACTTGTTCCTTAGCGCAGGCGACGCGCCGAACCCCCGGAGGATAGATCGATATGATGCGCCCGCGCCTCGCCGTCCCAACGCACGCTGGCGCCGCTAGAGGCGTCAACGGCGATCGCGTTGGCGGCGAACACGATGGCGCTCGCGCCGGAAGACGCCTCCGCACGCACCTCCGCGCAGCGGAAACCGCCGGCCCGCACATTTGCGCCGCTGGAGATATCGATCGTCAACGCGCCGCACGAACCGGTGATGTCAGCCAAAGCGCCTGATGACGCATCGATCGCGAACGCGTCGGCGGCGATAGCGCGCGCATGCACATCCGCGCCGGCCGATATATCGAGCGCGCGCAAGTTTGGCATCGTGATGCGCACGTGCGCATCGCGCCCGCGGCGAGGACCGTTTTGGCGGCGTGTTTCGATTTCAAGGCGCCCCGCCACAACGCGCGTGATCACCTGATTGACGCGCGGGCCGGTCAGATCGACCGCATAGTGCGGCCCGATCACGATCTCGACTTCAACGCGCCCCGAGGCGCTGACGGATTCAAACCCGCTCAACGCGCGAGTTTCCGCGCTGGCTGGGCTTACAAGAATAACGGCGGCGGCGACGAGGCCGAGAGCAACGCGCATGAGATGTCTCCCCGATGTTCAGTGGCTGACCGAGCCGCCGAGCGAACTGGATGCTTGGCGCCTCGGCGCATCGCCCTCGACATTGATCGCCCCGCCCATGGCCGCGGAGGCGTCGAACGAACGGCTGGCGTAGGCTTGCACGTCCCCGCCCATGGAAGCGGAAGCGTCCACGCTAAGGCAGCGCATCGCCTCCGCCTTGATCAAGCCGCCCATTGAGGCCGACGCGGTGAGCGTTTGGCATGCGCCGTCCAGGCGCAACTCGCCGCCCATGGAAGCGGCCGCGTCGATCGCCTGGCATTCGGACGCAACGATGCGCGCGGCCGCGCCCATCGCGGCGCTGACGTCAAGATTTGAACATGCGGTAAGCGTGGCATCCACCTCCGCCCCGCGCGCGGCGACGATACGCTCAATAGCCGGCGCGGTGATGCGGATCCGGGCGTCGAGATCGGGCGTTTCGCCGAGCCAAGGCCGGTTGGCGTCGCGGATGCGCAGGGTACGGCCTTCGACCTGGGTTCGGATGCGCGCGGCGTCCGAACCGGTGACCTCCACCGAATAGGTCGGGCCGGTCACGATCTGCACGGTGACGCGGTCATTGATCGAAACCGCGGAAAAGTCCGAAAGGGCGCGGGGTTCGGCGGCGGCCGGCGCGGCCAGCGCCAAGGCTAGGAGCATCGGCGGAATGAGGCGCAACATGGTGTCTCTCCCCTGCGGGCGCGCGTTCGCACGCCCCGTTTGGGAGGAAGATGCGCCAGAGACCGCCCCTGGATGCGTCAGATCAGATAATATTGCCCCGGCGTAGATCGCCGGCGACGCCGCGCAGCATTTGCGGGGCCGAAGCGCGGTCGAACCCGACCGCGGCGGTGTAATCGATCAGCGCGGCGTGCTCGGATTCATCGAACCGCCCATCCGCCACGAACACCGCCATCAGCGCCTTGAGCAGCGCCATTTTTTCCTGCTGGGTGAACTTGCCCGCTTGCGCGCCCAGATAGGCCACCAATTCGGCTTTGCTCAGCCGGGCGTTGGCGAAGGCGTTGGAAAGCGTGGGAGGATCGATCGCCGTCCCTGTGGCTTCCGCCAGCGCGGCCGCGATCGCCGCACGCTCGGCGTCATTGACGCGTCCGTCGATCTTGGCGGCGTTGACCAGCGCCTCCAGCACATAATCGGCAAATCGCCCGCCCGTGGCCGCCGCAGCCTTGCGCGCCCGCAGCATCCGCACCAGCGCGCTAGCGCCTAGCCAGGCGAAGACCAGCGCAATGGCTACGCCCACAGCCAGCAAGGTCTGCTCGCCTTGGGATTGGGCGGGCGCGGCGGCGGTTGTGGCGAACATCAACATAGGCCGGCCGTACCGCGCCAGCGTGCGGCTGTCGATGGTTTTCGCCGCCGCCCTCAAACAGAGGCGAACTTAATGCCCGTTGCTGTAAGTCAGAGCCGCGTTGCGTCGATGTTGCGGCGCGGGCCGATGAACGTGGTGTTGAACATCCGCCGCGCCGCGCCTGCGCCCACGCGATCGCCGCGCATGCGCCGCGCCTCGGATAGCCCCCAATAGGCGTAAGCGTCGTTGGGGCTTTCAATCAGCGTATAGAGAAACTCCATTTCCGCGACGGCGGGCTGATTGTTCAACAGATAGGCCGCGCCAAGCGTTCTGCGGATCGGATAATAAATATACGGCGGCTCCATGTACGGCACGCGCGCCTGCGCTTCGACCGCTTGGCGCAACTCGTTGATCGCCGCGCCGTAGGCGCCCTCCGCCATATGGGCTTTGCCAAGCAAAACGCGCCGATAGATGCCGAGCACGTCCTGCGCCGGCACCGCCCCTTCGTTGAGCGCGGCGAAATCACCCGTTTGAATGAGGCTTTGCAGCGCCTCCGCTTCGATCCGCGCTTCGGCGATGCGGCCGAGCCGGATCAGCGCCTCCCCGCGCGCATAGCGCCAGGCGCCGGTGACATAGCTCACGCCCGCCGGGGGCTCCGGCGCGGCGAGCACGCTTTCAGGCGCCGCAAACTGCGCGCGCGCGAACCACGATGCGGCCTTCACCGGCTGGGCGAGCACCACAGCTTGCGCCATCTCCATGGGCACCGCCTCGTCGAGCTTGTCGGCGTATTCAAGCGCAATGCGCCCGTCGCCGCCCATCGCGGCGCTGGTCAGCACGAAATGAACATTGTGCGGATAATAGCCGTAACGATAGAGCGCGGAGGCTTCGGCGCTAGCGAAATAGCGCTCATCGGCCTCCACGGCCTCGATATTGGCGCGGATGGATTCGCGGAAGCGCCCCACGCGATAATAAATATGCGCCGGCATGTGCACGAGATGCCCTGCTTGCGGCGCGGTGCGTGCAAGACGTTGCGCGGCTTCCTCGGCGCGCCAGGGATTGGTCGAAGCCTCCGCCAAGTGGATATAGAGGTGAATGGCGCCTGAATTGTCGGGGCTGCGCGCGAGCACGGTTTCGATGCGGGCGATGGCGTCCGTGATACGGCCTTTCGGCTCCAGCCCGCCCGGCTGCCAATAATCCCATGGCTGCGTATCCATCGCGGCTTCGGCGGCGATGATCTGCATAAGATCATCTTCGGGAAAACGCGCAGCGGCGGCGGCCATCGCGTCAGCGAAGGCGACATCGAGCTCGGCGCGATTTTCGGGCGCCGTGCGTGTGTAGCGCGCTTGCATGGCGTCGATAAAGGCTTGCTCCAGCGGCGTGGCGTTGGCGCGCAACTCGTGCGCACGCCGCGCCGCGGCATAGGCCGGCTCGTTGTCGCTTTCGGGCATCGGCGCATTGATGTTCGGCCCTAGCGCGAACGCTTCGCCCCAGAAACACATGGCGCAATTGGGATCGAGGCGCTGCGCGTAACGGAACGCGCGCACCGCTTCGGCGTGATTGAACGCATGCAGATAGCGCACGCCCTGATCGAAATACGCCTGCACCTGGGGATCAGCCGTGCTGACGGCGTGGTGGGCGTTGCCCAATCCCGCGACCAAGGGCGGCGGCGCGTCAGCTTCGGCCGGCAACGTCTGCGCATAAGCTTCGGCCATCGACAACATCGAGGCCAGGCGCACGCGCCAAGGCGATTGGCCATTGGCGTTGGCGCAGATCGCAGCGAACAAGCTTGGCGCCTGGCCGGACTCCGCCGCGATGGGCGCAGCGCCTGGTGCGAACGCGAGCAAGCAAGCAGCCGATCCAATGAGCAGAGCTTTGCGCATCATCCCCTCCCTCACGGCGAACGCGCCGACGGCGCGAAGGCCAGGTTGCAGGGGCAAAGCCTAGGTCAGCGGCGCGAAAGAGAAAACTAGACTCGCGGTGCTTTTTGAGGGGGTAGGCGCGCAAAACGCTGACTGGGCGGGCGTCCGCCAATCGGCTTCCAGGAGGCTCGCGCGCCCTCAAACCAATCTACTCTGCTCCACCGCCGCGCCGATGAAGCTGGCGAACAGCGGGTGCGGCTCGAACGGCCGACTCTTGAGTTCGGGGTGATATTGCACGCCGATGAACCAGGGATGGTCGCGCCGCTCGACGATCTCGGGCAGCAGGCCATCCGGGCTCATGCCGGAAAAGATGAGGCCGGCGGCTTCGAGCTTTTCGCGATATTTCGTGTTCACCTCGTAGCGATGCCGATGCCGCTCGGAGATTTCCGTGCTCCCGTAGATTTCCGCCACTTTGCTGCCGGGTTCGAGCGCGGCGACATAAGCGCCAAGGCGCATCGTGCCGCCCAGATCGCCGGCTTTGCTGCGTTTTTCGAGGTCGTTGCCCTTCAGCCATTCGGTCATCAGGCCGACAATCGGGTGCTTGGCTTCGCCGAATTCGGTCGAGCTGGCGCCCTTCAATCCCGCCTGATGGCGCGCGGCTTCGATGCAGGCCATTTGCATGCCGAAGCAAATGCCGAAAAATGGCGCGTTATGCTCGCGCGCGAATTGCACGGCGGCGATCTTGCCTTCGCTGCCGCGCTCGCCGAAGCCGCCGGGCACCAGAATGCCGTGCACGCCGTGCAAATCTTCATGCCAGGCGTCGCCGCGCTCCTCGAAGCGCTCGCTTTCCACCCAGCGGATATTGACCTTCACGTTGTTGGCGACGCCGCCGTGATGCAGCGCTTCGATCAGCGACTTATAGGCGTCTTTCAGTTCGGTGTATTTGCCAACGACGCCGATCGTGACCTCGCCGTCGGGCGTCTTCAGACGCTTCACGATGGTTTCCCATTTCGCGAGATCGGGCTGGGGCGCAACGGTGACGCCGAAATGCTTGAGCAACTCGGTATCAAGCCCGGCCAAATGATAGGCGATCGGCGCCTCGTAAATCGTTTGCAGATCGCGCGCTTCGATCACCGCCCCTTCGCGCACGTTGCAGAACAGCGCGATCTTGCGCTTTTCGTCTTCGGGGATCGGGCGGTCGCAGCGGCAGAGCAGGATGTTGGGCTGAATGCCGATCGAGCGCAGCTCTTTGACGCTGTGCTGGGTCGGCTTGGTTTTCATCTCGCCCGCGCTGGGGATGTAAGGCAGCAGCGTCAGGTGCACGAACGCGGCCTGGCGGGGATCGAGTTCCTGACCCAGTTGGCGGATTGCTTCGAAGAACGGCAGCCCTTCGATATCGCCCACCGTGCCGCCGATTTCGCACAACACGAAATCCGCGTCGCCGTGATCGGAGAGGATGAAATCCTTGATCGCGTTGGTGACGTGCGGGATCACCTGCACGGTGCCGCCGAGATAATCGCCGCGCCGCTCCTTGGCGATGATCTCCTGATAGATGCGCCCGGTGGTGATGTTGTCGGCCTGCTGCGCCGACACGCCGGTGAAGCGCTCATAATGGCCGAGATCGAGATCGGTTTCCGCGCCGTCGTCGGTGACAAACACTTCCCCGTGCTGATACGGGCTCATCGTGCCGGGATCGACGTTGAGATAAGGGTCCAGCTTGCGAAGCCGGACCCTGTAGCCGCGTGCTTGCAGCAACGCGCCGAGAGCGGCGGAGGCGATGCCCTTCCCCAAGGAAGAGACCACCCCGCCGGTAATGAACACGTAGCGCGCCATCGCCTTTCCGATTCAGCCCCGGCGAAAACCGCCGATCAGGTCCCCGCGTTCGGCGGTTCTTATTGATCGGGCCCGGCGCGTTCGCGCCGCACGGCTTCCACTCCATTGCCAAGATCAACCGATTCGGGGGTGCTTGGCTCAATCAGCGTCACGCCCGAAACCGCCGCTTGCGGCGCCGGCTCCGCGCGGGGGGGGGGCGTTGCGGAAGCGGATTGGTTCGTGACCCGTTGCGTCGTCGGCGCCGGCGCGGCGGCGCGCTGCGTGGCGGGCTGGGCTGCGGCGGGGCGCGCTTCAAGCGGGGCGGCGCGCGCGTTCGACTGCGGCGCGGCTTCCGAAGCGGCCGCGCTGGCCGGGCCAGGCAGGATCGCCGCGGCGAGTTCAGTCGAGGTCGGCGCGCTGCTTTGGGTGGGGTCGGGCGTGGCGGCCGGCTCTTCGGCCGGCGCCGGCGCGGTCTCAACCGGCGCGGGCGCGGTGATGGCGGGCAGGGAATCGAGCACCGAGCGGCCCGGGCCGTCGCCGGCGCCGGAGAGCCAGGTCAGCAGCAGCGAAACACCCAGGAAGAGCGCGCCCGCGATGGAGGTCAGCCGCGCCAAGGCGTCGCTGGCACCGCGCCCGCTCATCAGCGCGCCGCCGCCGCCTCCGCCAATGCCGAGCGCCCCGCCTTCGGAGCGCTGCAGCAGCACAAGCCCGATCAAACACACAGACACGAGCAAGTGGATGCTCAGGATGATCATCTGCATCTTATAGTCCTGTCCCGCGCCGGCGCACGCCAATCGGTCCCAGATGGGTGCGCGCGAAACGCGCTCAATAGCCTCAACGCATCTTAAACGCCAGCCTGTACGCCCGCACGTCTACAGCGCAGCCGGGTGGGCGGTGATAATGGCCGAAAAATCCGAGGCTTTGAGGCACGCTCGGCCGACCAGCGCGCCGTCCACGCCCTCAACGGCGAAAATCTCGCCTGCGTTCTTGGGGTTCACCGAGCCGCCATAGAGCACGCGCACGCCCTCGCCCGCCGCCCCGTACCGCGCGCCAAGCTCGGCGCGGACGATGGCGTGGATTTCCGCGATCTCCGCCAGGGTGGGCGTACGGCTGCCGCCGATCGCCCAGACCGGCTCGTAAGCCACCACTAGGCGCTCGCCTGAGGCCGGCGTGCTAGCCCGCACCTGAGCGGCGACCACCGCCGCAGCCTGGCCCGCCTCACGTTGCGCCTGGGTTTCGCCGACGCAGACGATGGGCGTGAGGCCAGCCGCCTGCGCGGCTTCTGCCTTCTGGCGCACGAGATCGTCGGTTTCGCCGAGGAGGGCGCGGCGCTCGGAATGGCCGACGATGACGTAACGGACGCCCACATCAGCCAGCATGCCCGCGCTCACCTCCCCCGTCCGGGCCGCGTCGGCGGCCACAGGGCTGCAATCTTGGGCGCCCACGATCACGCCGCTCTGGCCCAATGCGGCGCAGGCGGCCTCGAGGTAGGGCGCGGGCGGGCAGATCAGGACATCGACCCGCGCCAGCGCGGCCCCGGCGGCGCCTTCCAGCGCCCGCGCCTCTGCCAAATCGGCGCGGCGGCCGTGCATTTTCCAGTTTCCGGCGATCAGCGGCTTTCGCGCGGCCATTCGTCCACCCCTCTTCAGTCTTGCATCCGCCGCGGTCTCGGGCGATTGCCCCCGCTGAATTGCTCTGGCGGGGGGCGGTCTCTACAGTCCCGCGCCTTCACCTATCGGACCAGCCCATGATTTTACAATTCCGGAAGTTCTCGAAGAGCATCTTCGCGGCCATCATCCTGGGGCTGGTGGGCTTGGCCATGGTGCTGTTCCTGCCCAGTGGGCAGTTCAGCGCCATCACCTCAACCGACATCGCCAAGGTTGGGCAATATTCCATCACGCCACAACAGCTCACGCGCGAGCTGCAGCGCGAGTTGCGCATGCGCCGCGAACAGCAGGGGCAAACCATCAGCCAGCAGGACGCCATAGACGGCGGGCTGCATAATCAAATGCTTGAGACGCTGATCACACGTCATGCCTTCTACGCCTTCGCCGACAAAATCGGCGTCAGCGCCAGCGACCGCCAAGTGGGCGAAGCGATCCGCGCCATTCCGCAGGTGCGCAACCCGGTCACCGGCCAGTTCGACCAGAGCTCTTACACAGCCTTCCTGCGCCAGATCGAATACAGCCAGCAGGAATTTGAAGGCGTCGCCCGCGGCGACATGACCCAGGAGATGCTGCTGGAATCGATGGTGGCCGGCATCCGTTCGCCGTCGAGCTACGGCGCGTTGATGCTGAGCTATCAGACCGAAACACGCGTGGTGTCGATCGCCGGCCTGCCGGCGACGGCGGTTGGAACAATCGCGCCGCCCACCGAAGAGCAATTGCAGGCGTTTTACACCGAGAACGCGCCGGCCCTGCGCCTCCCTGAATTCCGCGGCCTCACCTTCGCGATCGCGCGCATCGAGGATTTCGTGCCGCGCGCAACGATCGATCCCGCCGAGCTTGAGCGCGAAGTCGAAGCGCGCCGCGACGCGACCGCCGAACCCGAACGGCGCACCTATGTGCGCCTCACGGCCCAGAACGAGCAGCAAGCCAACGATATCGCCCAGCGCCTCTCGCGCGGGGAAGCCGCCCCCGCCATCGCCGCCGCGCTTGGCGTGCAAACCGCGCGCGGCGAAAACCAAAGCCGCGGCGAGGTTCTCGACGAAGCGGTCGCGGCGGCGGTGTTTGAGATGGCCGCCGGCGCGCCCGCGCGCGTGGTGCGCGGACGCTTGAGCCCGTTCGTGGTCGTGCGCGTCGAGGCCGTCCAGGCCGCCCCGCCCGTCAATATGGCCGAGCTTCGTGAGCAAATCCGCACTGCATTGGCGCAAGAGCACGCCGCCGAATTGCTGAACACCGCAATCGGCGCGTTTGAGGAAGCTCGCTCGGCCGGCGCCACTGTCGCCGACGCCGCGCGCCAAAACGGCCTCAGCGTTCTGACTGTCCCGCCCGTCACCGCCCAGGGCGCGGACCAGCAAGGCCAGCCGATCGAAGCGCTGCAAAGCCTGACGGAGCCAATGCGTGCGGCGTTCGAGCTGCCTGAAGGCGAAGTCAGCGACTTCCTGCCCTTCGATGGCGGCGACGTGATCGTATCGGTCGATCGCATCATCCCTGAAAGCGTGCGTCCGCTCGACGAGGTGCGCGATATGCTGACCGAGGGCTGGGTCGATCGCGAACGCGGCCGACGCCTGCAGGAAAAAGGCGCCGAGATCGCCCAATCGATCCGCGAAGGCGCCACGCTTGAAGCCGCCGCGCGCGCGAACGGCATGACCATGATCGCGCGCGCGCAGCAGATGAACCGCCAACAAGCGTCGCAGATTCCCGCGCGTGCGCTTGCGGCGCAAATCTTCCAAGCGCGCGTGGGCGAAACCGCCACCGACGTGCGCGTCGACGGCGGCGCGCTGCTGATCGCGGTGGTCGAACAGGTCAACCGCGCCAATCCGAGCGAGGCGCCGCAATTGGTGGAGCAAGTGCGCGCCGCCGATGAGCGGGTGCTGATCAACACGTTCGTGCAATCAATCGCCGACGAAGTGGTCCGCGTCATGCGCCCGAGCCGCAACCAGCGCCTGCTCGATCGCAGCTTCCCGCCCAGCTCGGCCGCCGCCGAAGAATGACGCGCCTCGAGATTGCGCCGCCTGCGCCAGACTTTGCCCGCGCCTATGAAAGCGGCGGCGCGGTGGTGTGGACGCGTGTGGTCAGCGATCTGGAGACGCCGGTTTCGGCGCTGCTGAAGCTCGGCCCCGCGAAACCTGGCTCGTTTTTGCTGGAGAGCGTCCAGGGCGGAGATTTTCGCGGCCGCTATTCGATCATCGGCGTGAAGCCGGATCTGGTCTGGCGCGTGAAAGAAGGCCGCGCGGAGTTGAGCCGAGGCGGCTTTGGCGACAGCGCCTTCCGCGCTCAACGCGATGCGCCGCTGAAAAGCTTGCGCAAGGTGTTGAAGCGCTCAGCGCTTCCCCTGCCCGCGCCGTTGCCGCCGATGGCGGCGGGACTGTTCGGCTATCTCGCCTACGACATGGTGCGTCAGGTCGAAAAGCTGCCGGACGCCGCGCCCGATCCGATCGGCGCGCCCGAAGCGCTGCTGATACGCCCGACCGTGGTTTTGGTGTTCGACAATGTCACCGGCGAGATCACGCTCGTTACGCCCGCGCGCAAACGCGCCGGCCAATCGGCCGAGCGTGCTTATGATGCGGCGCGCAAACGCTTGGAAGCCGTGCTGCGCGCGCTGGAGCGGCCGCTGAAGCGCGCCGCCCCCTCTCAAGAAGACGCCAGCCCGCCAGAACCGCGCTCTAATTTCACGCCAGACGCCTACCGCGCCATGGTGGAGCGCTGCAAAACCTATGCGCGCGCGGGCGATGTGTTTCAGGTGGTGCCAAGCCAGCGTTTCACCACCCCGTTCGCGCACAGCCCGTATGCGCTTTATCGTTCGCTACGCCGGCTGAACCCGTCGCCATTCCTTTATTATCTCAATTTCGCGGATTTCTCCGTGGTGGGCTCCAGCCCCGAAATCCTGGTGCGCCTGCGTGGGGAAACGGTGACCATCCGCCCGATCGCGGGCACGCGTCCGCGCGGAGATACGCCCGCGCACGATCACGCGCTCGAAGAGGAATTGCTGGCCGATCCCAAGGAGCGCGCCGAACATTTGATGCTGGTCGATCTCGCGCGCAACGATTTGGGCCGCGTGGCCAAACGCGGCGCGGCCCCTGGCGCGAACGCGGCGACGGCGAGCGCGGGTTCGGCGCACGTGCGCGTCACCGAAGCGTTCACGATCGAACGCTACAGCCACGTG
>CAZWQS010000046.1:0-17209 GCA_964635925.1 uncultured Terricaulis sp.
CACGAAATGGGCCACGGCTTCGACGACCAGGGCGCCAAATCCGATGCGCGCGGCGTGCTGCGCGATTGGTGGAACGCGCAGGATGTCGAACGCTTCACCGCCGTCACCGATCGGCTGGTGGCGCAATATGACGCGTTCAGTCCGCTTGAGGGCATCAATGTCAATGGCCGCCTCACGCTGGGCGAGAACATCGGCGACAATGGCGGCCTGCAGGTGGCGTACGCCGCCTATCAGATCGCGCTCAACGGCCAAACGGCGCCCACGCTTGAGGGGCTGAGCGGCGATCAGCGCTTCTTCCTCGGCTGGGCCCAGGTGTGGCGCCAAAAAATCCGCGACGAGGCGCTGCGCAATCAGGTGCTCACCGATCCGCACTCGCCTTCGCAATACCGCACCAACGGCACGGTGCGGAACATGGACGCCTGGTACGCCGCGTTCAACGTAGAGCCGGGCCAGGCGCTCTATCTGGCGCCGGAAGAGCGCGTCACCATTTGGTAGCCGCTTGAAACGCCCGCTCGCCGTGCGCGGGCGGGCGTTCATCGCATTATCTGCCCCTGCCCCGCGCCCGCCCTCTAAACGGAGGACGGGCGCGTTTTTTATGCGCACGCTTCCAGGGGAGTTTGACGATGCCGCACCTCACACGCCGCGCCGTGGGCGCATCCACGAAGGCGTTGCTCGCTGGCTGCGCCACGGGCGCGGGATCACAAACGAGCACGCCGCGCGCGCCCGCCGCGATCGGCAGCTTCGGCATTGACCTAACCGGACACGATCCAAACGTGCGCGCAGGCGATGATTTCTTCCGCTACGCCAACGGCGCCTGGCTCGATCGCACCGAAATCCCGGCTGACCGCACGCGCTGGGGCACGTTCGACATTCTGCGCGACAAATCAGATCGCGATCAGCGCGTAATCATCGAGGAAACCGCGCTTGCCGGCGGCGCGCCGGGCAGCAACCAAGCCAAGATCGCCGCGATCTACAATGCGTATCTCAATCAGGACGCGATCGACGCCGCGGGGCTCGCCGCGCTGCAAGCCGATCTCGCACGCGTCAGCGTCACGCGCACGCATGAGGACGTGATCCGCCTGATGGCGCGCGATGATCTCGCGGCCAACGCGCCGATCATCGTGTTCGTCGCGCTCGATGCTGGCCGGCCGACGCAATATGTCGTCACCATGAGCCATGGCGGCCTCGGCATGCCGGAGCGCGAATATTATCGCCGCACCGACGGGCAATTCCCGGCCATCCGCGACGCCTACCTCGCTTACATCGAGCGCGTGCTGACGCTGGCGGGGCAAAGCGCGCCCGCCGCGAAGGCGCGCACGATCCTGGCGCTGGAAACGCGCATCGCCGAACTGCACTGGCCCATCGCCGACCGCCGCCAGCGCGACCGGCTCTACAATCTGCACGACCGCGCGCAATTGCGCGCCATCGCGCCGAATTTCCCGTGGGACGCCGGGCTCGAAGCGGGCGGCCTTGGCGACACGCGCGAAATCGTCGTGCGCGAATTGAGCGCGATGCGCCCGCTGGCCGATCTGTTCATGGCCACGCCGGTGGAGACCTGGCGCACCTACCTCGCTTTCCATGTGATCAACAACAATGCCGATGTGCTGCCGCGCGCGTTCGATGAAGCGAATTTCGAGTTCTTCGGCCGCACCATCAACGGCCAGCCCGAGCCGCGCGAGCGTTGGAAGCGCGCGATCGATTCCGTGAACGGCGCCATGGGCGAAGCGGTGGGCGAGCTTTACGTGCAGCGCCACTTCCCGCCGGAAGCCAAGGCGCAGATGCTGGAGCTGGTTGAAAACCTGCGCACCGCCTACGGCCAGCGCATCGACGCCCTGCCCTGGATGAGCGCGGAAACCAAAGTGGTGGCGCGCGAAAAGCTCGCCGCCTTCATGCCGCGCATCGGCTATCCCGATAAATGGCGCGACTATAGCGCGCTTGATGTGCGCGCAGGCGATGCTTACGGCAATACGAAGCGCGCCAACATGTTCGCCGCCGATTATGCGCGCGGGCGCCTCGCGCGCCCTGTCGACAAGGGCGAATGGAACATGACGCCGCAGACGGTGAACGCCTCCTACAATTCGGTGATGAATGTCATCACCTTCCCCGCCGCCATTCTGCAGCCGCCCTTCTTCGATCCGAACGCGGATGCGGCGGTGAACTACGGCGCGATCGGCGGCGTGATCGGCCACGAAATGGGCCATGGCTTCGACGACCAAGGCGCGAAATCAGACGCCCAAGGCGTGCTGCGCGATTGGTGGAACGCCAACGACGTCGCCGCCTTCGGCCGACTCGTGGATCGCCTGGTGGCGCAATATGATCAATATGAGCCGTTGCCCGGCATCCACGTGAACGGCCGCCTCACCGCCGGCGAAAACATCGGCGACAATGGCGGCCTGCAGGTGGCGTATCACGCCTATCAGCTCCACCTTGCCGGGCGCGGCGCCGAAACGCTCGAAGGCTTCAGCGGCGAACAGCGCTTCTTCCTCGGCTGGGCGCAAGTTTGGCGCACCAAAATCCGCGACGGGGCGCTGCGCAATCAAGTGCTCACCGATCCGCATTCGCCCGCGCACTATCGCGCCAACGGCACGGTGCGAAACATGGATCCCTGGTACGCCGCGTTCGACGTGCAGCCGAACGATGCGCTCTACCTGCCGCCGGCAGATCGCGTGACGGTGTGGTAGGGCGCGTTACCGCCCCTCCAGCTCCGCCACCAGCGCATCCATGCGGTACACATCCGCCAGCGCCATGCGAATGGCGGTGGCGGCGACCGTGACCGTGCGGTTCAACTCGATGTCGTAGAAATATTCTCCGCCCAGCGAGTGAATGTTGCCGTCGAACACCGCGCCCACCACGCGGCCTTCGCGGTCGAGCAAGGGGCTGCCCGAATTGCCGCCGATCACGTCGTTCGTGGTGGACACGTTGAAGATCGTGTCCGCATTGATGCGATTGTGCGCATCGCGCCAGCTTTGCGGCAACGCGAACGGCGCCTGGCCGGTAGCGCGCTCATAGATGCCGCGCGCATAGGTGAAGGCGGGGATCGTGCGCGACCCCTCCTGCCAACCCTGCACGCGGCCGTAAGACAGGCGCGGGCTGAAAGTCGCGTCCGGATAGAGCCCCGTGCCGAACGCCTGGAAACGCGCGCGTGCGATGCGCTCCTGCGCGCGGGCGATCGGACCTTCGACTTGCGCCTGATATTGCGCGCGCAGCGTACGCGCATCCTCATCCCAGGCGCGCACGAACACGATCAGCGGATCGTCCGAAGCGGCGATCGCCACCGTCCCGCCCTGCCACAGCGCGCGGCGGAACGCCGGATCGGCCAGGCGCGATTGCGACAAGCGCGCGGCCAGCGCTTCGGGGCTTTCGGACCCAAGCACGCGGCGCACGACGGGGTGATCCACCGTCAGCATCTCGCGCATCTTCGAGAGCCAGAGTTCCAAATGGATGCGCTCGAACGCGGGCTCGATCGGGCGCTGGGCGTTGATGGCCTGCTCCACCGAAGGCAAACGCGCGTTGGTGTAGCGCGGCATGCGCTCGGCGTCGGGCTTGTCACGCTCGGCGGCGGCGCGCACCAGATCGCGCGCATAGCCGAACAGCAGCGAGCGCTCGCCGGCGCGCGCTTCGAGATATTGGTAGGGATAATAGATGTCGCGATACGCATTTTGCGCCGCCGCGATCTCGCCCCAGGCGTCGCCGGTGGCGCGCTGAGAGGCGGCGTTGCGGCGCACGCGCGCTTGCAGGTCAGCCTCGCCCGCCGTGATGCGCGCGAAACCTTCTGCATCCGCCAGCGCCATGCGCCGGCCCCAGAGCGCCTTGTAAGCGTTCTCGACATTCTGCAGCGTGTTGGAGGCGATGCGCGCCTGATCAGGCCCCTGCTGCGCGTAAGCGATGACGCGCCCGCGCGCTTCAGCAAGGCTGGTGAGCTGCCAGGGCAGCGCGACATCGCGCTCAAACGCCAATTGCGCGCTGGTGCGCAGGCGCGAGGTCGTGCCCGGATTGCCGGCCACCAGCGCGATCTCGCCGTCCGTCAGTGGGGTGAAGCGCATCGAGAGGTGCGCGGGCGTCGCCGCCGGGGCGCCGCTTTCGTAAACGCGCAGCAGCGAGAAATCGAGGCAATAGCGCGGGAAATTGAAATTGTCGGGATCGCCGCCAAACGCAGCCACGCTGTGTTCGGGCGCGAACACCAGGCGCACGTCGTCATAGCGCTTGTAGCGATAAACCGCGTAGCGCCCGCCCTGGTAAAGCGTCACCACCTCGCAGCGTTCGCCGCTGGCGCATTCGCCTTCGATGCGCGCGATTTCGGCGTCGCGCATGCGGGCGAACGCTTCCGGCGCGGCGCCGGTTGTGGCGGTTTCGATGCGTTGCGTGACGTCGGCGATGCCGGCCAGCACCTGCACGTACATGTTGGGACAGCGCTGCTCTTCCTCGCGCGTGCGCGCCATGAAGCCGTTTTCGATGTAGTTCGCGCGCGCGGTGGCCAAAGCGGTGACGCAGGAAATCACGCAATGATGGTTGGTCAGCACCAGGCCCTGGCCGCTCACATTGGTGGCCGAGCAGCCGGGAAGCCGCGCCGTGCCGGCCATCACGCGATCGATCCAGGCTTGATCAGGCGCCCAGCCGATCTCGCGCTGCATGCGTTGGGTCGGCAAATTGTCGAAGGTCCACATGCCCTCCTCGCCGGAGGCCGGGGCCGATGCGAACGCAAACGCCGCCGCCAGCGCCGCAGCGCGCCAAAGCTTGCTCATAGGGTTCCCCAAATCACGTTGTCCTGGCCGGAAAAAAGCCCAAGCCGGCGCATGGCGCAAGCTGCAGGCGATGAGGGAACCCAGCGCCGCGCACATCGTTAGTTTCGCATGCCGGAACAGAATTCACCGGATCCAGGCGGCAAAACGCAGAACCACACGAACCGTCACGCTGATGGGCTGATCACCCAGCGGCTGGCGTTGCTCGCCGTGTTCGCGGTGGCGGTAATCGCGGTGCTCGCGTTCGCGTACGTGCTTTAGTTCAGACCCAAGGCCGCAAGCATCTGCGCCTGGGTTTCAGGCGAAAGCTCGTCGGCTTTGGAAATGAAATCGCGCGCATCGGCTTCGCTAGCGCCGGTGATGCGCACATGGGCGCGCTCGCTTTCGCCCGCGCCGTCTTCGCGCGCGTTCACCTCGACTTGGCGCCCGCCCGCATTGATCGATACGCGAGCGCCCTCGGCGGAGCCTGTTTCACCCTCGGCGGCGATTGACAGATCAAACCCCGGCAAACGCAGCGCCATCACCTCCGGCAGCGGCGCCTCGCCCGCGGGCATCACCGTGAAGGCGCGCGCCGCCTCAGCGTCCATGATGCCGGAGACGCCGTCGGTCGCCCGGCCTGCCGTGGTGCGCCCGTCCGGCGCGGTGACGAGGAACACCTGCACGTCCTGATCGGCGCGCACCTCAAGCGTGTAGCCGCCCGGCGGGTTGGCTGAGTCCGGCCCGCCAGCCAATTCGGTTTCGCTGCACGCGGCGGCGCACAGCGCCAGAGCGGCGATCATCCAACGCATAGGGGCATCTCCCTTCGGCCTTTGCGGCAGCTTAGCACATCGCCCGTTCGACGCCGCGATTTTCGCGCTCGCACTGGCGGCGCTGGTCGTCCTCGTAGGCGTTTTCGATGGTGGAGGCGCACGCGCTCAACATCAGCACGGCGAGGGCGAGCAAGGCGCGGCGCATGGGCGATCCTTCGTTTGGCCGGTAACATGTTCCGCCAAGCGGGCGCCGCGTCAAGTCATTGCCGCGGCGAATTGAGCCTTAGCGCGTGCGCTCGAAGCGAACCACTTTTTCGTCGCGATCGACGTAAGCCACGCGATAGCCGGCGTTCATCCAGGAGCGGGCGTGGCTGTGATAGCCTTCATTGTCGTTGGCCCAGAAGGCGCGATGCTTCACCGCGCTCTGGGGCAGCGCCTTGCCGATGATGGCTTCGATATCCTCGAAGGTGAGCATTTCGGGGCGGCCGTTGCGCCGGTTGAGATGAGCGTGCAGCGCGGCGTACTTGCGCATGTCGTTTCGTCTCCGCTTGCATGGTTGCGTATCGGGCGCGCAACAATGCTGACGGATGCGCAGTCTGAACTGATTTGCGCATTATGAACAGCGGGTGAGTCGGCGGGAGGAGCGGCATGAGCGCTGAGGCTTGGGATTTCGGCCGCGGCTTGAGCGGCTACGCATGGCGCGCGCAACATCCGCGCGCGAACCTGCTGCTGACGCACGGCTTCGCCGAATATGCCGAGCGCTACGTCGCGCACTATCACGGCCTCATCCCCAAGCTGAACGCGTTGGGCTTTGACGTGCACGGCTGGGACATGCGCGGCCATGGCCGCTCGCCCGGCGCGCGCGGCGTCGCTGATTTGCGCGAAGCAATCGCCGATCATCACGCGGCGCGGCGCGCGCTGGCGGGCAAACCGCTTTTCCTGTTCGGCCATTCGCTGGGCGGCCTGGTGACAGCCGCGAGCGCGGCGCAGGATCAAACTGGAATCGCCGGCGTGGTGCTGAGCGCGCCGGCGCTGCTGATCAGCGCGCCGGCGCATTTGCGCGCGATCGCGGGCTTTGCGGCGATGATTGCGCCGGGCGCGCGCCTTGTGCCCCCGCTCGATGCGGACGGGCTTTCGCGTATTCCCGCCGAGGTCGAAGCTTATCGCAGCGATCCGATGATCAGCGACACGCGCGTGCCGGCGAAAACCGGCGCCAGCGCGATCGATGTGGCCGAAGCGGCGTGGAAACGCTATCCGAACTGGACAATTCCCGTGCTGGCGCTGCACGGCGAACATGATCGCGCCACTGATCCAGAAGGCAGCAAGCGCTTCATCGCGACCATCGCCGCCACGGATAAGCACTTGCAGCTTTACCCCGAAGGCCGCCACGAATTGCTCAACGATTTAGATCGCGACGCGGCGTTGGATGTGATTTTGGCTTGGCTCTCCGCGCGCTTGGCGCAAGGGTGAGGCATTCAACTAAGGAAGCTTCAATGCGCCCTCTTCTGTTTGCCGCCCTGATCGCGCTCGCCGCCTGCGCCACGATGGAGCGCGGCCCTTCGCTGCGCTACGCCGATGCGGCCAGCCGCGGCGCGTGGGCCTCCCTGCTCGCGGGAAGGCCAAGCCAAGAGCAAGTCGATCACGCCACCGAAACCTGGACTGCGGCTTTGCGCGACAGTTTCGGCTGCAGCGTGCCGATGCGCGATGTGATCAATGCGGGCCTCGCCGGCGCGCTGGAGATCGCGGCGATGAACGCCGCCGCCAGCGGCGGGGGCGAGCGCGAAGTGCGCGAGGGCGTCACGCGCTATGTTGGCCAACTCGCGGCGATGGCGCTGTCGCGTCGTGAGCGCGCTTCGGAAGAACGCTGTGAAATGCTCTCCGCCTGGGCGCCGCGCATCGCCGCCGACGGCCGCGAAGCCGTGGCCCGCGCCCGCCGCAACGGCCTGATGGACGATGATTACGGCGTCCTACTCGATCTTTTGGGCCGGTGACGCGCGGAACATAATACCAGGGCGCGCGTTGGAGCTTGCGGGGTTCCCTTGAGGTGATTGATGGAGACGAACGTGAGCGAAGAACCGGGCGCGAAAGATATCCACATCTCCCAAGGCAAGGGCGGATCGAAATTGCTGATCGGCGCCGCCGCCGTCGTGATCTTGGCTGGCGCGGCCTTCGCCGCCTGGCAGAATTTCGCGCCAGGCCAAAGCTCTGAGCAGCAAAGCGCTTACAACGAACCTTATGCACAAGACCCGCTGCGCGCGGGGCCGATCGAGTCAGACGAGAGCTTCTCGGCCGCAAGCGACAGCGCAATTGACGACAGCGCCGCCGAACCCGCCGCCAGCGAAACGCCCCGCCCCGCCGCGCGCCGCCAAACCGCGCGCGCCGCGCCGGTTCCAGAGCAAGTCATCGGCGTCACGCCCGCGAGCGCGACGACAACGCCTGCGGATGACGACGAAATCGTCGTCACCGCGCGCCGCCCGGTCTGGACGCGCACGCCCACCGCGCGCCGTCTTTCCGCGCTCTATCCCGCCAACGCCCTGGATCGCGGGCGCGAAGGCGAAGCAGCGCTCGCCTGCACTGTGCAAGAGCGCGGCGCGCTCGATTGCGACCGCGTGTCGTCCACACCCGGTTTCGGCAACGCGGCGCTGCGCGTGGCGCGCACGTTCCGCCACTCCACCACGCTCGCCAACGGCGAAAGCGCGGTGGGTACGCCGGTGAATCTGCGCGTTGTTTTCCGCATCGAGGACGAAGAGCGCAGCAGCCGCTTCGCGTCGCGCTGAATTTGCGATGGCCGCGCGGCGCTGGCTGCGCGGCCATTTTTCTCAGTGATCGTCAGCGGGATGCCATTTGCCCTTCTTCGGCTTAGCGCCGGCGAAAGGTTTGTCGCGGTGTTTGCGATCCGCTTTCGCGGATTTGCGTTGCGGCGGCGCTTCGGCGCGCGGCTTGGCGCCCGGCGGTTTGGGGCGACGCTCGTAACCGCCGGGCGGGTGATCGATGCGGCGCGCGTGGATTGATTTCTCAAGCCGCCCGCCCTCGCCGATCCGCCGCATAAAGGCGTCGATGCTGGCGGCGTCGATCTCCACGAACGTCTCGTTCTGATCGATGCGGATCGAACCGAGCTGGCGCTTGGAAATGCCGCCCGCCTTACAGAGCATGGGAATGAGCCAGCGCGGCTCGGCCTGCCTGTCGCGGCCGATCGAAAGCGCCACCCAGGCGCCGCCGGTGAAATTGTTTGGCCCGCGCGTAGTCTCCGGCGCAGACGCTAGATCCTCCGGCGCAGCTTGGCCCTTGCGATAGAGGCGCACGAACGCAGCGGCGATGTGGGCGGGATCATGCTGGGTAAGCAGCGCGTCAACGATGGCCTCCTCGCTCGCTTCCAGCGGCGCTTGCAACAGCGGGTCGCTAAGCAAACGCTGGTCGTCGCGCTGCTTGATATCATCCGCCGAAGGCGGCTCGCCCCATTTGGCCTGGATATTGGCCTCGCGCAGCAAGCGCTCAGTGCGCCGCCGCGCCGAATACGGCACGATCAGCACGCTGGCGCCCTTGCGCCCGGCGCGCCCGGTGCGCCCGCTTCGGTGCAGCAGCGCCTCGGTGTTCTTCGGCAGATCGGCGTGCACCACCAATTCCAGATCGGGCAGATCAATGCCGCGCGCGGCCACATCTGTCGCCACGCACACTTGCGCGCGGTGATCGCGCATCGCCTGCAGCGCCTTAGTGCGCTCGTTCTGGCTAAGCTCGCCCGAGAGCGCGACCACCGAAAGCCCGCGATTGCCGAACCGGCTGGCCAGGCGCGTCACCGCCGCGCGCGTACCGCAAAACACGATGGCGTTGGTTGCATCGTAATAGCGCAGCACGTTGAAAATCGCGTTGTCGGCCTCGTGCGCGGCGGCGACCAGCGCGCGATATTCAATATCCGCGTGCTGGCGCTGGGCGCTGATCGTGTTGATGCGCACGGCGTCGCGTTGATAGGTTTTGGCGAGATGTTCGATCGCGCGCGGCATGGTGGCCGAGAACATCAGCGTGCGCCGCTCGGCCGGCGCGGCCTCGAGAATATGCTCCAATTCCTCGCGAAAGCCGAGATTGAGCATCTCATCGGCTTCATCGAGCACCACCGCCTGCAGGGCGACCATCTCCAGCGAGCCGCGCCGGATATGATCCACCAGCCGCCCCGGCGTGCCCACCACGACATGCGCGCCCTGCGCCAAGGCGCGGCGCTCGTCGCGCATATCCATGCCCCCGACGCAGGAGGCGATCCGTCCGCCCGCCGGCGCATAAAGCCATTCTAACTCGCCGCGCACCTGCACGGCCAGCTCGCGCGTGGGCGCGATGATCAGCGCAAGCGGCGCGCCGGGTGCGGCGAACTTTTCGCCCGCTTCGAGGATAGTGTTGGCCAGCGTCAGCCCAAACGCGACCGTTTTGCCCGAGCCCGTCTGCGCCGACACCACCAAGTCCGCGCTTTGCACGCCGGGCGCCAGCACGGCCTCTTGTACGGCCGTCAGCATTTCAAAGCCGCGCGCGGCGAGCGCGCGCGCCAGCGCGGGGAAAACGTTCTCAAATGCGGGCATCGCCCTGGCCTTTCTGGAGGGCGCTTGGCCCGCCCTATCGCCCAAATTTCTGGAACTTGATCCGGCTCGGGATGATTTCAGTCACGCCGAGGCGGCGCATCTTGTCTTCTTCGTAGCTGTCGAAATCGCCCTCGAACCATTCCTGGTGCGAGTTGTCTTCAAACGCCAGAATGTGCGTGGCGAGGCGGTTCAAGAACCAGCGATCGTGGCTGATCACCACGGCGCAGCCGGCGAAATCTTCCAGCGCGCTTTCCAGCGATTGCAGTGTTTCAACGTCGAGGTCGTTGGTCGGCTCGTCGAGCAGCAGCACATTGGCGCCTTGCAGCAGCGTCTTGGCCAGGTGCACGCGATTGCGCTCCCCGCCGGAAAGCAGGCCGACCTTCTTCTGCTGATCGGCGCCTTTGAAATTGAAGCTCGAGACGTAAGCGCGGCTCGGCACTTCGCGGCCGTTGATCGGCAGCAGGTCCAGCCCGCCGGAGATTTCCTCCCAGATCGTCTTCTTATCATCCAACGCATCGCGCGATTGATCGACATAGCCGAGCTTCACGCTCTCGCCGATCGTGATCTTGCCGTCGTCGGGCTTCTCTTGGCCGGTGATCATGCGGAACAGCGTGGATTTGCCCGCCCCGTTCGGCCCGATCACGCCGACAATGCCGCCCGGCGGCAGCTTGAACGACAAGCCGTCGATCAAAAGCTTATCGCCAAAGCCCTTCTTCAATCCCTCGAACGCGATCACGTTCTGGCCCAGACGCGGGCCTGGCGGAATTTGGATCGTGGCGAAGGTCTGCTTTTCGCGCTCGGCCTCGGCGGCCATTTCCTCATAGCGCGCCAGACGCGCCTTGCTCTTGGCTTGGCGCGCTTTCGGCGATTGACGCACCCATTCGAGTTCGCGCGCCAGCGCCTTCTTGCGCTCGGCGCTTTCGCTCTGCTCCTGTTCGGCGCGCTTGGCTTTCGCCTCCAGCCAGGCGGAATAATTGCCCTCGTACGGATTGCCCTTGCCGCGATCGAGTTCAAGCGTCCACTTCGTGACTTGATCGAGAAAATAACGATCGTGGGTGACGAGGATCACGCAG
Source organism: uncultured Terricaulis sp. (assembly GCA_964635925.1). GTDB lineage: Bacteria > Pseudomonadota > Alphaproteobacteria > Caulobacterales > Aquidulcibacteraceae > Vitreimonas. Next base: position 11,124 of record CAZWQS010000046.1, read on the forward strand.
CCGGCGAATGCTTCGAGGTGATGCTGCAACCAGGCGACGCTTTCGGCGTCGAGGTGGTTTGTCGGTTCGTCCAGCAGCAGCATGTCAGGCTTGGAAAGCAGCAGCCGGCACAGCGCCACGCGGCGGCGTTCGCCGCCCGATAGCTTCTCAACGCCGCTGTCATCAGGCGGGCAGCGCAGCGCGTCCATCGCCATATCGATCTTGCTGTCGATATCCCAAGCATCGGCGGCGTCGATCTTCTCTTGCAGCGCCGTCATCTCTTCCATCAGCTCGTCGGTGTAATTCTCGCCAACGGCCATCGACACTTCGTTGAAGCGCGCAACGAGCTTCTTCTCCTCGCACCAGCTCTCGACGTTCTCGCGCACGTTCAGCGCGGCGTCGAGCTGAGGCTCCTGCTCCAGATAGCCCATCTTGGTGCCGGCCATCGGGAAGGCTTCGCCGGTGAAGTCCTTGTCCATCCCCGCCATGATCTTCAGCAGCGTTGACTTACCCGAGCCGTTGACGCCGACGACGCCGATCTTCGCGTCCGGGAAGAACGACAACCAGATGTTCTCGAACACCTTTTTGCCGCCCGGATAAGCCTTGGTGAGGCCTTGCATCGTGAAAATGTATTGCGCGGGCTGCTGCGCCATGGCGGTTCAAATCCTTCGGGAAAGCGAAGCGGGGGTATAGCCGCGCCAAACTGGCGCGTCGAGACGATCTAACCGCACAGGCCTTGGCCTGCCTGCTTTTAGGGGCGCGCACTCAAATGTTCAGCCAAAAACGCCTCCATCTCACGCAACGCCTGGATACGGCTTTCCGCGTCCGAGAGGTAATGGTCATCGCCGGCCAGCTCAACAAAGCGGACCACCTTGCCCGCCGCGCGCAGGGCGCGCTCCATGCGCCGGGATTGGTCGATGCGCACCACAGTGTCGTCGGCCCCATGAATCAGGAGGATCGGCGCGCGCACCTGGTCGGCCAGGAAAGCGGGCGACACCGCGCGGATCATCTCGCGATCCTCGCGCCCGTCGCCGATAATGCTGCGCCAATAGTCAGAGCTAGCGCTGCGGGCGCCTGTTTCTTCGCGCTCCACGCGCAGCATTTCGCCGAGATCGGAGATGCCGGCGATGCTGATCGCGCAGCGATAGCGGTCAGGCGTCAAGGTCGCGCCGGCAAGCGCGGCGTAGCCGCCGTAGGATCCTCCGACGATGCATACGCGCGCAGGGTCGATGCGTCCCGACCGCGCAAGCGCGACGACGCCGTCTTCGACATCGGTTTGCATCAAAGCGCCCCATTGACGCCGGCCCGCGTTCCGCCACGCCGCGCCATAACCGCTTGACCCGCGAAAGTTCGGCTGCAGCACCGCATAACCGCGTGAGGCAAGGAAAGCGGCCTGGTAGTCGAAATCGAGCGTATCGCGCGAAGCGGGCCCGCCATGCACCAGCACGACTAGAGGCAAGTCACGCACCTCGTCCCCACCGACAGGCAGCGTTAGATAGGCAGGAATGGGCCTGCCATCGCGCGCGCGATAGGAAATTCCCATGCGCTCGCCCCACGGGGCGTCATTGAGTTCCGGATAACGATACGCGGCGCGGCGCAGCACGCTCTGTTCCGGCGTGAACACATAATACGCCCCGCCATCCGATCCGCTCTCGCCATAGATGAGAAAACGCGTGCGATCGCGCGACCAAGAGACAAGCGCCGCCATACCCATCGGGAAGGCCGCGCGTGAGGCGGCATAGGCGCTTTGCAAACCCGCATCGAAAAAATGCTGAACACGCTCGGCTTCGACCCATTCCGCGCCGACGACCTCACGCGTCCAAGGGTCAGAGATGACCCTGTCGATCTCATAGCCTTGCGGCGCAAAAATCATCATCCGCGCGCCGGTTTGGCGATCAATCGCGTTCAATTGGGGAAACTCGCCCGCTTCATCCTCTTCCAGCGTGGCGATGCGGCCATCGGCGAACAAGCCCAACATTGGGATGGGAAGGCCAAACTCGGAAACATCGCCCATGAGGATGCGCGGCCTGTCGCCGTCATAGGCGAACAGGCTCCATTGATTGGTGCGCTCGTTGCTGTCGGTACGCGCCACCACCGCACCACGCCGATCCAGCAGATAACGGTGCGTATCGCCGCTGTCGCCGCGCACGCGAAGCACGCGCACGTCGCCGGTTCGGAGGTCAACGCGGAAAAGCTCGGAACGATCGCTGCCGATCTCGCGCGCTCGTCCAATCATGCGGCCAAATCCCGGATCGCCTTCGATCGGCGCGATCAGGCGCGAGCCCTGGTCTGCCCAGGGCTCGTCTGGGTTGGTGGTCAGCAGGGTAACGCGCTGGCTCGCCACGTCAAACAGGCCAGTGCGGTAGTAGTCGACTCGTCGCGGCGCTCCGCGGAAGCGCACATAATCCGGCAGAATTGCGTTTGGGTGAAACGTGCGGCTGATCAGCAGCGAGACGCGCTCGTCATCGGCCCAGCTCACGCCGCGCAGGCGCACGCCCTGCTCCACACGCGTCAACGCAATACTCTCGCCGCGATCAATGTCGATGACTTGAACTACAGAGAAAATGCCTTCGGTGCGCGCAAGCGCGACTTTGGAGCCATCGGGAGAAATGGCGGCATCCAACACCGCGGGCAAACGCCCAAACGCCTCCACCGGCGCCGCTTGCTGCGCCCAGGCCGCGCTCGACCAAGCGGCCAACGAGCACGCAATCACCGCAATCCAACGCATGCATCCCCCTACCTGGCCGCGCCCAAATGCGCGCTCCTAGGCGCGGCTGACGCGCCGGCGTTAAGGCGTTTCGCGGCAGGTGACTTCCGACGCCCCCGCGCGCGCCCAGACCACTTCCCTGGTGCGGCCACGTCGATCCACCGCGCGCAGCCGCGCGCCTACTGCCCAGGGGAAACCGGGATTTGGCGGTCGGGGTCAACGTCGATCGAGCCACCGTGACTGAGATGCTGCGCCAAGAAGGCCTCGATCTCACGTAGCATCTGCGTTCTGGTCTCGCCGTTAGACAGCCAGTGATCGTCGCTCGGCATTTCCACGAAACGCACTTCTTTACCGGCGGCGCGCAGACGATTGACCATGATCTCCGATTGCTCGATCGGAACGACCGTATCGTGCTCGCCGTGCAGCAGCAGGATCGGCGCGCGTACATCAGCGGCCCGATTCGCCGGCGAAATCGCGCGCAAGTGCTCACGGTCGCCGCGCCGGTCCCCGATCGAGAGGCGCCACCAATCCGAGGCCATGCTGCTGCCCCCGCCGGATTGCGCGGCGGTACGATCGAGCATCAGCAACAGATCGGAGACGCCCGCGACGCTTACCGCGCACCGGAACTTGTCTGGCGTCAGCGTGGCGCCCGCCAGGGCGGCGTAGCCGCCGTAGGACGCTCCAACAATGCAAACCCGCGAAGGATCGACGATACCGGCGCGCACCAACGCGTCAACGCCATCGACAACATCATTCTGCATGACGCCGTCGCCCCAACCGCCGCGGCCAGCTTCAAACCACTCAGCGCCGTATCCGGTCGATCCTCGATAGTTCGGCTGCAGAACCGCATAGCCGCGCGAACCCAGGAAGCTGGCCCACCAGTCGAACGTGAACGTGTCGCGCGCGTGGGGGCCGCCATGCACCAACAGCACCAACGGCAGACCGCGCGCCTCAGCCCCTCCCGGCAGCGTCAGATAGGCCGGCACCCGCACGCCGTCGCGGGCGCGGTAGGTAATAGCCTGGCGCCGACCGAGCGCGGCTTCTCCGCGCAGGGCAGGATAACGCTGTCCAAGCGCGCGAAGGTTGTTGGTCGCGGGCTCGTAGAGGTAGTAGATTCCGCCGTCGCTGCTGGTTTCACCGAGCACCACGAGGCGCGTCTTGTCCTGCGACCAGGATTCGATCGTCGCATATCCGCCTTCGAAACGCGTCTGCAAACTCTGATAGATTGCGGCAAGATCGGCGTTGAAGAATTGCTGTTTGGGGAAGTCCTCAGTCCACGCCGCGCCGACCACGCGATGGGTCCAAGGATCGCGGATCGCGCCTTCGACATCGAATGTAGCGTGCTCAACCAAAGCTTCACGCGAGCCGTCGTTGGTGTTGAGCGCATAGAAGCGCGAGCGCTGATCGTCGCCGAGGCGATCAACAACGACCATGCGCCCATCCTCAAGGAAACCTTCGACGTTCGGCCCGGCGCCGGTTTGAGAGACGTCCGCCATCATCGACCGCGGAGCGTTCTCGCCATCATGATAAAAGAGCTGCCAGCGATTGGTGCGCTCGTTGATCTCAATGCTCGCGCCGATGCCGCCGCGATCATTTAGAACGATATCAGCCGTGGCGCGCCCGCCAGAAACAGAGCGCTGGCCGGTTCCACGCGCCAGATCGACGCGAAATACGCTGAGTAAGCCAACTCGCGGCGCCCAGGCGATCATCCGCCCCGCGCCCGGATCACCGTCGATCGGGGCGGTGAACCGCGTCAGGCCCACTTGCGCCCAGGAAAGGCTCTCATCCTCCAGTTCGATGTAACGCGGTTCGCCACCAGCGAGCGGCAGCAGGCCCACGCGCCAATATTCAATAAATCTCGCCCCGCCCGGGAACGTGACGCCAGCGGGCAGGCCGCCGCTGTTTGGGCGGAATGTCTGGCTCACATAGAAAACCGCGCGCTCATTGTCGGCCCAGCCGACCCCGCGTAATTTTGTGGGTTCGGTGCCGATGCCGCGCACGGTGGCGCCCGTATCGATATTGATGATGCGCAGCACGCTGCGGCCATCGGCGGAGTTCGCAAAGGCGACATGTCGCCCATCGGGAGAAATGGCCGCATCGCCGAAGAGCGGCAGCGCGCCGTAGGCCTCAACGGGCGGCGGCGCGGTTTGCGCGGACGCCATCGGAGCAAGCAGCAGCGCGAACGCCGCAACCAGGATATGTCGCATAAGATTCCCCCTCAGGGGCGACACTAGATCGCCTGCACGCGCGCCCGCAACCTCAAATGGCGCGCTAGGCGCCAACGCCGCATCACAACGGAGCGTTCACGGCGTTTCGCGGCAAATGGTTTCCGGCGCGCCGGCGCGCGCCCAGACGACTTCGCCCGTGCGCCCGCGCAATTCGTTCTCGTCGTCCGTATAGCGATAGCCCGATCCGGAGATGCGCGCGGGCAGAACAAGGGCGGTGTAGCCCTCCTGCTCGATCCGCGCGGTTTCGGGCGCGCGCGCGAAGGTGACGACGAGGTTCGATGCGTCCGCGCAGGCGAAACGCACCTGCGTCGCCGCCGCTCGCGGCGCTGGGCATGGCGTCTGGCACGCGGCCAAGGCGGCGGCCAAAATGACGGCGAAACGGCGCATCCAGGTCTCCTTCAGATCGGCGCGCAGCATAGGAAAAAGCCCCGCCGCGCGAAAGCGTGGTAAGCCTTGCCTTGCCCGCGGGGGCCCGCGCGCCCTAAAGCGTCGGACCTTAAATGCGACCCAAGCCTTGGATTACCCGCCAAGTCGCATTTAAGGTCCACAAGACGCTTTAGATTCAAAGTTTTCTAAAGCAACTTATGGACTTTAAATTCGCTCGGAGTTCGCCATCAAGCTGAGGCGAATTTAAAGTCTGTTGCTTTAGCATCGGCGCGGAGCGAACGGTCAGCGGAGGCGTATTTTTGTCGAACGGCTATCTGCTGGCGGCCCGGCCCGATCTCGCCGCCGCGCACGAAATCAGCGTGGGGTTCGGGCTCGAGGTGATCGACGCCGCCACGGTGAGCGATCTTCGCGGGCTCGCCGAGGCGTTGGCGAGCGCGGCGAACGTGGGGCTCATCATCAGCGCCGCAGCCGCGCGCGATCCGCAATTTGTGGCGCTGATGCGCGATTTGGCGGCGCGGTTGCAGACGCCGCAGCTTATTTTGGTCGATCAGAGCGCCTACGCGCCGTTCTCTTTCCTGCCCTCGCAATGGCCAGCGATGCTGCTGGAGGACGCGCGCGCCCGCGCCGCGCGCCGCCAGGCCGCGAGCCCGCCTCCGCCCCCACCCACGCCCCAACAGAGCGCGCCCCCACGCCGAGACTTTGACGATCTGCTCGACAGCATCGTGAAGCCGCCGGCGGCGCCCCAGCCGTCAGCCCCGCCGCCGGAGGCGCGCGGCCCGCTGGAC
>CAZWQS010000047.1:0-17165 GCA_964635925.1 uncultured Terricaulis sp.
CACCCGCCAGCGCGTTTCATCCAGCGTCTGGAAACGGTCGATGAACGGCTCCTGCCCCAGCGCCGGCGTAGCGCCGGCAAGGCCCGCGGACAGCGCGAGCGCCGCGAGGAGGAGGCGGGAAAACAGCATGGGCCTATTCTGCCACGCTGGCGATCACGCGCCTAGGCGGCGGCGAGAAAACGGTCGAAGCCTTGGAGCTGTTCGCAATCATTGGCCGCGCCCAGCAGCGTGGCGTTCGCGGCGATGTTGCCGGCGCGGGTGGAGGAGAACAGCGCCATGCCTTCCCGCGCCGCGCGCTTCAGCAGCAGGCGCGCGAGCGCGCCCCTGTCGGCGGGATCGCAGCCTGTCTCGCGCTTGAACCGCGCCGCGCGCTGGGGTTCGCCGTTCAGCATCGCCGCGAAGGCGTTAAGGCGCTGGCCCAGCACGGAGTGCAGAATGCGCGCGCACTTGATCTCCAGCGCGCGCTGGCCCACCGGGGGCGCGGCGACTTGAACCACCGCGCACAAATCCGGATGCGCGCCCTGGATCGAAGCTGTCGCGGAATCGCTTGTCGCAAGGCCGATGCGCAGTGCCTTGCCGCTCTGCTTCAGCGCCTCAAGCGCGCGCTTCATCTCGTCGGTGACATGCGCGGGCTGGATCTCGTGCAGCAGCAGCGCGTCCAGCCGATCGGTGCCGAGCGCGCGCAGGCTTTGCTCCACGCTTTGCGTGATCTGCGCCGGGGCGAAGCGCCCGAACGCAGGCTCGCCCGCCGCCGCGAGCGCCGGGACGAAGCGTCCCGCGATTTTCTTGAGCGCGCGCCCGGCCAAGCTGGGCGGGGCGATGCCGGCTTTGGAGACGATGACCATCTCCGCGCGGCGCCGGCGCGCAAGATCGCCCAGCATGCGCTCGGTTTCGCCCCATCCATAGGCGCGGGCGGCGTCAAAATGGGTAATGCCGTTGTCGAGCGCAGTTTCCATAAGGATCACTGCGTCGCGCGGCGAGACCGCCCCGTGCAACGCCGCGCAGCCAAACCCTAGACGGGCGGCGCCGAATTCTTTGGAACTTTCCCGCTGCACCTGGGCTCACCTTGAAAAGCGCGGCAAGGGGCCGCCGAGGTCATCGACTAGACTATCGCCGTCATCGCCGCGCGGCTCAACCCGTCACACGCCACAATGGACCCGCCCGGGTTAAACTTCCCTCCTATAGAGTAAGGCTCAAGCTCAATTAACCGAATGTGCGACAATAATGCGAACTTGGGGGTCCGAGCGCATGAGCGCGGATAATCAACGCTTCGTTGTGCTCGACGGCATGCGCGGGCTCGCCGCCATCGCGGTGATCACCGATCACGTGCATTCGCCGATCGCGGAGGCGCTGCTGCCGGGGCGCTATCTCGCGGTTGATTTCTTCTTCGTGTTGAGCGGCTTCGTGCTCGCCCACGTCTACGGCCCGCGCCTGCAGCGCAGCCTCTCGCTGTTTGAGTTCATGCGGGTGCGGCTGATCCGCTTTTATCCGCTCTACATCGTCGGGCTGCTGGCCGGGGCGGCGCTGATGGCGCTGCACGCGGTGAAGGGCTGGAACGAAGCCACGCTGGATCACGTCGCCTCCTCGACGGCGTTCGGGCTCGCCTTCCTGCCCGTGCCGCCGAATTTCTCGATCTGGCCGGACGCGCCGTTTCCGCTGAACGGGCCGTCTTGGTCGCTGTTCTTCGAACTGTTCATCAACGCGGTGTTCGCCGCCATCGTGTTGTGGCTCACGCCTCGGCGCAGCGCGCTGATCGCGCTCGGCGGCGCCGTCGCGCTGGTGGCGTTCACCTACCTTTCGGGCGAATTAGGCGGGGGGCATCGCTGGTCGAATTTCCTCGGCGGCTTCGCGCGGGTGACGCTGGGCTTTTTCGCGGGCGTGTGCATTTACCAGCTCCGCGCCTATTGGCGCGCGCCCACGCTGCCGGCCTGGGCCGGCTTTGCGTTGCTTCTGGCCGCGCTGATGACGCACGCGCCCGATCGCGATTGGCGCATGGCGTTCGACATGATCGCCTCGATCGTTGTTTTTCCGCTGCTGGTGATGAGCTGCGCCGACAGCCCGATCAGCGGGCGCTTTGCGCGCCTGGCCGCTTGGATGGGCGCGGTGTCTTACGGCGTTTACGTTCTGCACGTGCCGCTTTGGGGCTGGTTGCGGGTAGCGATGGAGACATTCGGCGTGCATCTGCCCGGTTTGGCCAATGTCGCTTTGGTGGCGGCGCTGGCTGTCAGCGCGGCGTGGTTACTGGATAAAATCTACGATGCGCCCGCGCGCCGGTTTTTGGGCAGGCGCCGCGCCAAGCCTGCTTAACGCCGCCGCGCCGGGGCGAAAGGGCTGGACCGCGGCAGCATTTTTGCACGATAACCAGCCCGAATTTGCTGAGCCCCACGCCCCATGAAACAAGCGCTTAAGAGCCTGGTGAAACGCACCGGAATCGAACGCCGGCACGTGGAAGCCGCGCGCATGTTCGCCGAGCGCCATGCGCTGGCCAGCGCCCCGCGCCGGCGCACGCGCGAGCGCGGGCGCATCCTCTGCTATCATTCGGTCGGCCAGCCCGAATTCGGCGTCAACGACGTGACGCCGGATCGCTTCCGCCGCCAGATCGAGCTGGCGCTGGCGATGGGCTATCGCTTCGTACCCCCGGCCGAGATCGCGGCCAATGGCGGCGCGCGCATGGATCTCGCGGTGTCGTTCGATGATGCGCTGAAAAGCGTGCTCACCGAGGCCGATCCGATCCTGCGCGAGCACAATATTCCCTACACCGTCTTCGCCGTCGCCGAATGGAGCGATCAGGGGGAGGATTGGCAGAAGGAAAAGGTGCTCTCCTGGGATGAGCTGGGCGAGATGCGCGCGCGCGGCGTCGAGGTGGGCAGCCACTCGGCCACGCACCGCAATTTCGGCTGCATCGATGAAGCGCGCGCCCGTGATGAATTCACGCGCTCGATCGAAACCATTGAACGGCGCCTCGGCTTCAAAACCGATGTGCTCGCCATCCCGTTCGGCCAGAGCATGAATTGGAACGCGGTGTCCGATAAATGCGCGCGCGAAGCGGGCTTTTCGACGATCTACGCGCAAGCGGAAGAAACCCGCCCCAAAGGCACGATCGCGCGCACCTTCGTCACCCATTATGACGACGACCGCATCTTCAAGGCGCTGCTGGCCGGCGCCTATGATCGCTGGGAGGAATGGACGTGGATGTATTGAGCGGGCGCCCCCGCCGCATCTCTGTCGTCGTTCCCACGAACAATCGCCCAGGCACGCTGCGCCAGGCGCTTGAATCCATCCGCGCGCACGAAGGGGCGGATTTCACCTTTGAAATCCTCGTCGGCGACAATGGCGACAATCCCGAAACGCAGGAGGTCTGCGCCGCGTTCGCCGCCAAACACATCCCTGTCGCCGTGAAAGGCGCGGGCGCTGCGCGCAATGCGGGGCTGCGCGCCGCGACCGGCGAGTTCATTGCCTTTCTTGATGACGACGATGTGTGGATGAACACGCATATCCGCCCGCACCTCGCCGTGTTCGATGCGCGGCCCGAGATCGAAGCGGTGATGGCGCGCGTGATGGCGGTCGATAATGATCTCAAGGAGATCGCCGGTCCCTGGCCGTGGACGGTGTGCGCCGAGGGCGATGAAAGCGTGCGCACCATGCTCTCCGGCTATTATCCGCAAATCGGCGCCACCATCGTGCGCGCCGGCGTGCGCGAGGCGGTGGGTGATTTTGATGTGGCGTTGCTGGGCGATCAGGATTGGGATTGGCAAATCCGCGTCGCGCGCCGGCGCAAGACCGCCTACATCGCCGATACGTGCGTGCTGTTTCGCCAGCGCCCGCCGGGCAGCTTCGACGCGCTGCGCTTCCGCCGCCTCGGCTTTGGGCGCCGCGTGTTTTTGCGCCACGCCATCCCGGAGCGGGCCGTGTGGCCGAGTTTCCGCGCGCTCACGAACTCGTACCGCGACGTGCTTTGGCAATATTACGAATATTTCTCCGAAGCCGCAGCCGAGCGCGGCGAGAGCGGGGATCGCAAGGGCGCGCGCCGCGCCATCTGGGGCGCCTGGCGCACGTTTCCGCTGCGCGCCACGTTCCATCTCATCGCGCCCAAGCCGCTGCGCCGCGCGCTGATCGCCTCGCTCACGCCGGGGCGGCCCAAGCCCGCCGTCGACGGCGCGCCGTAGCGCCATGGCGCAGGTCGACGTCCTCATGCCGGCCTACAACGCGACCGCGACCGTGCGCGCGGCGATCGAGAGCCTGCGCGTGCAGACGTTGGGCGATATCCGCATCATCGTCGTGGATGATGGCTCCACCGATGCAACACCGGCGATCCTCGCCGAGCTTGCCGCGCAAGAGCCGCGTTTGCTTGTGGTGACGAAAGCCAATGACGGCATCGTCGAAGCCCGCAATGCCGCGCTTCAGCGCGCTGACGCCGAATTCATCGCGTGTCTGGATGCGGACGACATCGCCTTCCCCGATCGGCTCCAACGCACTTTGGAATATCTCAAGGCGCGCCCCGACTGTGTCGCCGTAGGCGGGGCGGTTGAACACATGGACGAGCACGGCGCCCCGCTCAGCGGCCTCCAGCAATCAGGCCCGCCCGCCGCCGCCGATCCCGCCAAAGCGCCCGCGCTTGAGCCTTACATTGTTCAATCCACGCTGATGGCCCGCCGCGCGCATGTCGAAGCTGCTGGCGGCTATCGCCATGTGCCGAACTCGGAAGACAGTGATTTGTTCTGGCGCTTGCAGGAGCGCGGCGCGCTGGTGAACCTGCCCGATGCGCTCGGCAAATATCGCGTCCACACCGCCAGCATTTCCTCCACGCTGCACAACGGCCGCATCATGGCGCTGGGCTCCCAGCTTGGCGCGCTGTCGGCGCTGCGCCGTCGTGCGGGGAAGGCGGACATCGCATTCCCGCGCGCGCTGCACGAGGCGCTGAAGCAAACGCCCACGCTTGAGGCGATGCTGCAAATCGCTTCCGGCGATCTGGCGTCGGCCGAAACGCAGCACCTGCGCATCGCAACCGCTTGCAAGCTGATGGAGCTGGCGCGCTACCGCCCGTTCGAGCCTGACCGCGCCGATTGCGCCTTCATCCGCGCCGCGCTGGCGTTCGCGCCCGCGCTCACGCCGCGCAACCAGAAAGAGGTCGCGTGGTACGTCACCGTCACGGCGGCGCGACTGATGCGGAAGGGGATGCTCGGCGAAGCGCTCGCGCTCACGCCGCCGCAATACTATCCAGTCGCCGCCGCGCGGATGATGCTGGGGCGCTGATCACGCCGTTTCCCCGCCGAGAGCCCCGAGAAAGCGGGCCGAGAGCGGGGACCCAGAACAACAGGCGCAGCTTTTTGGCTCTAGGCGCGCAATCAGTGCGGATCTTCCGGCAGGTTGAACCAGCCGTCGCGCACCAGGCGCTTGCCCCATTCAGGCAGCAGGAACGCAGGCGCGCGGCGCGGGTTGGAGAACATGCCCTTGGCTTTCAACTCGCGCCAAAGCTTCAGCCGCTGGCCGAACGGCATCACGCCGATATAGCTCTTCACATATTGTTCGATCGGCCAATTGCCGCCGAACAAATCTTCGTGGCGCACGTCCAGTTCGCCGAAGCTTGGCGCATCCTTCACCGCCAGCATGGCGCGGTTATCGAGCGGGGGCAGTTCGCCCGCGCGCGCGTAAACCGCTTCCATCCATGTGTTCCAGCCGGGCGGATTGTGCGCGGCCGCGACGGCCTCGCCCGCTTTCGCGCCCATGCTTTCGCGCAAGCGCGCATCGCCGATCAGCTTTTCCAGCATGGCGCGATACTCATCGAAGCTGCGCGCCTGCCAGGTGTTGCCCACCAAAGCGAAATGGTTGATCGCGGTGATGCGCACGTCGTCCGGGTGCGTGAAGATGGACACCGCAGGCGTGCCATGGCCCGAGGCCTCCATCATCGAGGTGGAGGAAACGAACGGATAGGAATCCACGTAAATATCCGCCGCCTCGTAATAGGGGCGCGGGTTCGGCGTGGGCTTCAGCGATTGCAGGCGATCGCCGAATTTGGCGAAATACGGCGCCCAATCGGGCTGTTCATCCCCGCCGACCACGATCAGCGAGACGTTCGGATATTTTTCCAAAATCGGCGCGTGGATTTTCGCGTAGCTGTCGCCGTCGCGCGTCAGATATTTGAGCTGGCGCGCCACCGACACCATCAGGATGGTGTCGGGCGCAATGCCCAGCTCTTTCTTGGCCTCATCGCGCGTGCGCGTGCGCTTGATGCTTTCCGAGATGGTCGGCATCAAAATATTGCGCTCGCGCGCGATCCCGCGCCTGTTCACCGAAAGCTCCAGCGCCGCATCGCGCAGATCGATATTGAGATGCGCGACCGAAGGGTTCAGCCAAAACAGGTGGTCGGCGTGGTTCAGCACCACGACATGCGGATACTTGCCAGATTCAATCGCGCCAAACGCCAGGATCGGCACGACATCCTCGCAATGCGTATGCAGAACGACGAGATCATAACCCTGCGCGATCTCGCGCAGCTTGCGCGCCCAATCCACCTGATGGCCTGGGCTGCGGTTCAAGAACCGCACGCTGCCGCCTGACGCCTTGAAAGCGTCGAACACGAATTGCGGCGTGGGGCCGCGATGCTGGGTCAGCGCCAGAGAATGCTCGCGGCCCGCATCGGCGCCCACCCATTGGCACAGCATGCGCGTCAGCCCGCCCACCGGCGCGGCCTGCGTCATCACCGAGAGGATGCGCTTGATCTCTTTCGGGCGTGGGTGCTGCGGGCCGGGCGTTTCCGTCGCGCGCGCGATGTCGGTCAGCACTTTTTCGACGCGCGGGCTCCAGAAAATGCCGCAATGGTTTTGCACCGGAATGTGCGCCGCGATCGAGCAATAGGCGGCCGCGCTGGCGTAATCGCGCGCGGCGAAGAACGCTTCCGCCTGCGAGACGTATTGGTCGAACAGCGCGAAATTGGCGGCGAGCCGTTCCTTCTGCTTGGCGAAGGGCGCGGCCGGCGCCTCAGCGGCGGCCGTCATTGGCAGCCTCGCTCAGCATGGGCGCGCCCGCATCGATGCGCCAATCACCAGCTTCATGATAGACGCCGTAGGCTTGCGCCGAAAGGATCGGGTGGCGCACATGGAAATGCCCGCCGATTTGCGCGGCCACCATCGAGGCGTGCGCGTCGCGCACAACGATGTTGGCGGTATAAACATCCGACACCAGCTTGATCGGCGGCGTTTTCAGCTCGATCTCGCCTTCGCCGTCCACGAACGGAATGTCGATCTTGTCGCTCAGCGTGGAATAAGTGGTGCAGGCGATATCGTCATTGCGGTCAAAGCCCACGCGGAAATCCGGCTTTTCGAGACGGCGGTTGGTTTGGTAGCGCATGCGCACCATCATCCGCTCGCCGTAATCGAACACGCCGGTTTCCTCGCCGCGCTCGTTCAAGAGCTTCACTTCGGTGAACTTGATCGGCGCGTCGGCGGCGTCCTTGAACCAGGGCGCATCGGCCAGGCGGCTGTCTTCTTCGTAGCGCTTAAGCCCCTCTGACGTGGGGCCGTCGAACACGATCTGGCCCTTCTTCAGGTAGATCACGCGCTGACACATCGTTTTGATCGAGTGCATGTTGTGCGACACGAACAGGATGGTGGCGCCCTTCTGCTCAAGCCGGCGGGCGAACGTCATGCATTTGCGCTGGAACGCGAAATCGCCCACGGCCAAAACTTCATCCAGCAGCAGAATGTCCGGATCAAGGTGCGCGGCCACCGCGAAGGCGAGGCGCACATACATGCCGGACGAATAGCGCTTCACCGGCGTGTCCATGAACTCGGGAATTTCCGAGAACTCGACGATGGCGTCGTACTTCTCTTCCACTTCTTTGCGCGTCATGCCCAGGATGGAGCCGTAGAGGAACACGTTTTCGCGTCCCGTCAGCTCGTGGTGAAAGCCGGTGCCGACTTCCAGAAGCGCGCCGAGGCGGCCCTTGATGTTCACCGTCCCGGTCGTCGGCGTGGTGATGCGCGAGAGGATTTTCAGCAGCGTGGATTTGCCCGCGCCGTTGAGGCCGATAATGCCGACATTCTCGCCGCGCTTGATCTCAAAATTCGCCTCGCTCAGCGCCCAGAAGCTGTCGCGGGCGATGCGTTTTTCGCGTTCGGCCTTGGAGGCGAACATGCCCTTCACGCTGGCGCCGATCACGTCGCGCAGCGAATCGTGCTGCTGGCTTTTGATCAGCCGCTTGTAGCGCTTGCCGAGCCCTTCGGCGCGGATGGCGTAGTCGTCGCTCATCAGATCACATCCGCGAAGGTGCGTTCCATGCGCCGGAAGAACACAAGCCCTCCCGCCAGCAGGACCACGATGATGGCCGCGCTCATGCCAAGCGCCATGAAGTTCGGCTCGCCCTTATCGAACACCGCCCAGCGGAAGCCTTCGATCACGCCGACCATCGGGTTCAGCGAATAGAGCATCTGGTATTGCTGCGGCACCAGCGAGAGCGGGTAGACGATCGGGCTAGCGTACATCCAGATTTGGATCATGAACGGCAGCGTATGCTTGATGTCGCGGAAGCGCACATTGATGGGCGCCAGCCAAAGCCCGATCGAGAGCGCCAGCAGCGCGGCCACGATCATCAGGAACGGGATCACCAGCATCTTGGCGCTGGGCGCGATGCCGTAGAACGCCATCACGATCAGCAGCACCACGAAAGCGATGCAGAAATCCACCAGCGGTGAAACCACGTTCGCCAGCGGCATGATGAGGCGCGGGAAATAGATTTTCCGCACCAGCTCCGCATCCGTCACCAGGCCCACGCCCGAACGGCGCACGGCTTCGGCAAAGTAGGTCCAAGGCAGCACGCCCGCGAACGCGAACAGCGGATAGGGCACGCCTTCCGACGGCATCTTTACGATGAAGCCGAAGATGATCGAGAAGATGATCACCGCGAACACCGGCTGCAGAATCGCCCAGCCCGCGCCCAGCAGCGCTTGCTTATAAAGCACCTGCAGGTCGCGCATCACCAGCACGCCCAAAAGCTCGCGGAAGCGCCAGACAGCGCCGAGGTCAAGATCGAGCCAGCCGCGATCGGGCCGGATCTCGGTGACCATCTCGTGCGAGCTGGGTTGGGCTTCGATGCTCACGCCGCGCAGACCTTCTTCAGTGTTTCAGCCACCATGATCTGCTCTTCGTCGGTCATCTGGTGATAGAGCGGCAGCACGATGCGCCGATCCTGCGCGAACTCGGAGTTCGGCAGCACCCAGCCGCTCTTATAGCCGTCTTCGCGGTGCGCGCACATGATGCCGCGCCGCGTGGCGATGCCGGCGTCGAGCATGGCTTGCATCACCGCGCGCTGATCGCAATGCGCGGGCAGGGTGACGCTGTAGCTTTGCCAGTTCGAGCGCTTATTGGCCGGCTCTTTCGGCGTCTCGAGTCCGAAATTGTTGGCCAGCAGCTCGTTGTAGCGCGCAGCGAGCCGACGGCGCGTTTCCACGATTTCCGGCACGCGCTTCAATTGCTCGCGGCCGACGGCGGCTTGAATATCCGTCATCCGGTAATTGTAGCCGAGCACCGGATGGGTTTCAAAAATCACCTGGTTGGAGCCGTGACGCACCGTATCGGGCACGCTCATCGCGTGCTGGCGCAAAAGCTTGAATTGCTTGTCGTACACCGGATTGCGCGTCGTCAGCATGCCGCCGTCGCCGGTGGAGACGATCTTGCGCGGGTGGAAGCTGAAGCAGGCGATATCGCCGCGCGGCGCGCCGATCTTCTCCCACTTGCCGTCGATCTCGATTTCCGCGCCGATGGCGCAGGCGGCGTCTTCGATCACGGGCAGATTGTGCTTGGCGCCAATCGCGCAAATCTCAGCCAGATCGGCCGGCATGCCGATCTGGTGAACCAGCAGGATCGCTTTGGTTTTGGGATTGATGGCCGCTTCGATTTTCGAGGCGTCCATGTTGTACGTGTCGAGCTCGACATCCACGAACACCGGATCGGCCCCGCAATAGCGGATCGAGTTGGCGGTCGCGATGTAAGAGTGCGAGACGGTGATGACTTCATCACCGGCGCCCACGCCCGCCGCCAACAGCGCCAGGTGCAGCGCCGTCGTGCAATTGGACACCGCCGTCGCGTGCGGCGCGCCGACATAAGCGGCGAATTCGCGCTCGAACGCCGCCACTTCGGGCCCTTGAGTCACCCAGCCGCTCAAGATCACGCGCGAGGCGGCCTGCGCCTCACGCTCGTCCATCAGCGGCTTCATCAAAGGGATCATGCCACGTGCTCTTTGTTCGCGCGCCACCACGTCACCAGGCGGCGCAGGCCTTCATCCAGATCGATGCTCGATTTGAAGCCGAGCATCGCTTCCGCCTTCTTCGTGCAGGCGAGCCGGCGCGGCACGGCGTTGACGCCGCGCGGCGGGCCGAACTCCGGCGCCATTTCCTTGCCCATCACGCGCATCAGCGCCTCGGCGAGTTCGATCAGCGTGGTCTCCACGCCGCTGGCGACGTTGAAAATCTCATCACTGACGTCGGACTTGAGGCCCAGCACGTTCGCGCGCGCCACGTCGTCGATATAGATAAAGTCCATCGAGGTCTTGCCGTCGCCCAGGATCAGCGGCGGCTGGCCGTTTTCGATGCGCTCCATCCAGCGGATCAGCACTTCGGTATACTTGCCGTGGATGTCCATCCGCGGGCCGTACACGTTGAAATAGCGGAACGCGACATACGACGTGCCGTACATGTCGTTGAAGGAGCGCAGCAGCCCTTCAAGCATCACCTTGGATGCGCCGTACCAGGTGCGGTTGTTGTAGGGGTGATGATCTTCCGTGGTCGGGAAGGTATCCGCTAGGCCGTACACGGAGGCCGAAGAAGCCGTCACAAAGCGCTTCACGCCCGCCAGATGCGCGGCTTCCAGCACGTTGTACGTGCCGTCGCACATCACTTCGAGCGCTTCGCGCGGTTCGGCCGCGCACGCGGTGATGCGCAGCGTGGCCATGTGGATCACCGCGTCCATGCCTTCGGTGACCTTGCGGGTGGCTTCGACGTCGCGGATGTCGCCCTTGATCAGCTCCACGCGCGGATCGTTCATCAGGTGCGCCACGTTGTTCAGCGAGCCGCGCACGAGATTGTCGTAGATCACCACCTTCTCGGGGTTTTCCGCCAGCACCTGATCGATCGTGGTCGAGCCGATCAGGCCGCAGCCCCCGGTGACCAGGATTTTCGAGCCTTCAATGTTCATCGTGCAAGCCCCTCGGCCTTGTGCAGTTCAATCACAGCGGCGGCGACGCGTTCCTGCATCTCCGCGGTCAATTCCGGATACATCGGCAGCGAAAGCTGCTCGGCGGCGGCTTTTTCCGCATGCGGGAAATCGCCGTTCTTGTAGCCGAGATCGGCATACGCCGGCAGATTGTGAATGGCGATCGGATAATGGATGCCGCTCTGAATGCCCTTGGCGTTCAGCGCATCTTGCCAAGCCTGCCGATTGGCCGTGCGCGTCGAATAGATGTGATACACATGGCGCGCATTGGCGTTCACTTGCGGGAACGAAACGCCGGTGCCGGCGAACAGCGCGTCGTAGCGCTTGGCGGCGGCGCGGCGCGCTTCCGTCCACTGCTCGATATATTTCATCTTCACGCGCAGGATGGCGCCTTGCATGCCCTCCAAGCGCATGTTGAAGCCCTTGAGCACGTGCTGATATTTCTTCTCCGCGCCCCAATCGCGCAGCATGCGGATTTTGCGCGCGTACTCGGGATTGTTCGTCGTGGTCGCGCCGCCTTCGCCGTAGGCGCCGAGATTCTTGCCCGGATAGAAGCTGAACGCGCCGAAATCGCCAATGCCGCCCACGCGCTTGCCGTTCCACTCGGAGCCGTGCGCCTGGCACGCATCCTCGATCACGATCAGATTGTGCTTCTTGGCGATCGCCATGATCTGATCCATGTCGCACGCCTGGCCGTAGAGGTGGACCGGCAGCAGCGCCTTGGTCTTCGGCGTGATCGCCGCTTCGATCTTCGTCGGATCGATCAGGTAGGTGTCGGGGTCGATGTCCACGAACACAGGCGTCGCGCCGGCGTACCAGATCGCGGCCACGCTCGCCACGAACGTGAACGGCGTGGTGATCACCTCGTCGCCCGGGCCGATGTCAGCGGCCAGCAGCGCGAGATAAAGCGCGTTGGTGCCGTTGTTCACGCCCATGCAGAATTCAGCGCCGCAATAGGCCGCGAATTCCTTTTCAAACGCCGCAACCTCCGCGCCGAGCACGAATTGCGTGTTGTCCAGAATGTGCTGGATCGCCGCGTCCACCTCCGGCTTGATCGAGAGGTATTGCGCCTTCAGGTCAACGAAAGGGACGGTCACAGAGCTTTCTCCGCACGCGGCAGGTGGATGGTTTCGCCGCGCGCCCGCATGGACGACGTCGCGGCTTCGATGATCTGGATCACGCGCGCGCCCAGGCGCCCGTCGCACACGGTCTTTGAATTGTTCTCGATGGCTTGGGTGAAATCCATCGCGCCGGCGCGCAGCGCTTCGGATTCGTCCAGCTTCGGCGCCCACATGTCGCCGGTGCGATAGCCGACGCGCATCTGGTAGATCTTCGCCGGATCGTCGGTGAACGAAACGCCCTTGTCGTAGATCTTCAGCTTCTCGGAAGGCTGCAGATCGTCATAGACGAACATCTTTTTCGTGCCGCCCACCAGCACCGTGCGCACCTTCACCGGCGCCAGCCACGAGCAGTTCACGTGCGCGATCGCGCCACTATCATAGAACATCGTGATATAGGCGAGGTTTTCCGGCGTGCCGGGGAAATGGTTGATGCCGCCAGCCGAAACCGCCGTGGGCTGCTCTTCCAGCAGATAATCCAGGATCGAGAAATCATGCACTGCGAGATCGGAGATCACGCTCACATCGCGCTGGAAGAGGCCGAGATTCACCCGGGTTGAATCGTAATACAGCACCTTGCCCAGCTCATCGCTGGCGACGAGGTCCTTCATCTTCTTCACCGCGCCGGTGTAGATGAAGGTGTGGTCCACGTGCAGGACGAGCTTTTTCTTCTCGGCCGTATCGACCAATTGGCGCGCCTGCAGCGAGGTTTCCGTCATCGGCTTCTCAAGCCACACGTGCTTGCCGGATTTGAGCGCGGCCATCGCCAGCTCAAAGTGCGTCGATACGGGCGTGGCGATGGCGATCGCGTCGATGCCGGGGTCGCGCAGCATTTCCTGAAAATCCGTCGTCGTCTTCACCGCCGGGAAGCGCTTGTTGACGAGTTCGAGCTTCTTGGGATCGAGATCGGCCACCGCGGTCAGCTCAACCCCTTTCAGCTCCGCGAAATTGCGGACGAGGTTCGGGCCCCAATAGCCGTAGCCGATAACGCCGATCTTGATCATGTCTTGTCCCCTGAAGGCGCGCGCGCGCCTTAGTCCTGCTTCGTCTTGCGCGTGTCGCCCACCACTTTGCCCGGCACGCCTGCGACGATGGCGTAATCAGGCACGTTTTTGGTCACGACAGCCCCCGCGCCAATCAGCGCACCCTGACCGATCGTGACGCCTCCCATGATGGTTGCGTTCGAACCGATCGAGGCGCGCGTCTTCACCAAAGTGGGCACGACCGCCCAATCCGCTTCGCTCTGCGCCGAGCCGTCCTCGTTGGCGGCGCGCGGATGGATGTCGTTGATGAACATCACCCCGTGGCCCACGAACACTTCATCCTCAATCGTCACGCCTTCACAAATGAAAGTGTGTGACGAAATCTTGCACCGCTCGCCCACGAAGGCGTTTTTCTGGATTTCCACAAAGGCGCCCACGCGCGAGCCCGCACCTACAGCGCAGCCGTAAAGATTCACCAATTGAGGATGGTGAATCATCACCCCATCGCCCAAGCGCACATTGTCCGAAATCGGCATTCCAAATCCCCGGCGCGAAATTTGGCGCGCGCGTCGCAAATATCCTGCCGCGGCATGCTTAATCGCATCCCCCGGCCAAACGTCGTCGAATTGTGATGGCCCGCCTTTTGGCCAAGCCGGGCGAATTCGCCAAGCCCTTGCGGCGCTCAGGAGAAATTCGCCCCTATTGGGAGGCGGCGCCTGCATCCTGCAAGACGTTTTGCTGCGGCCCCTCGTCATCGCCGCGCACATAGGCGATCAGCGGCTTGAATGCGGCCTGAACGGAGAAGTGACGTTCCGCGCACGTCAACGCCGCCTGGCCCAGGGCCGCGCGCCGCGCCCGGTTACCAATCAGATCGATGATGGCGGCGGCGAACGCCTCCGGCGCATCCGCCAGCGCCATGGCGTCGGCGACGATCTCCTCAACGCCCTGCGCCGTAACGCGCGTTCCAACCACGGCCTTTCCCGCCGCCAGCGCCTCGATAAGCTTAATTTTGAGGCCCGAGCCTGTGTAAAGCGGGGAGATCACCACCCCCGCCTCGGCGTAGAGCGGGGCCAGATCGTCCACGACGCCCAGAATTGAGACGCCTTCAGGCGCCGCCCCCAGCGCGCGCGCCACGGAGCCGGCCACTTTGAGCCGCGCCGCCGGGCGCGCCGCCCGCACCAGCGGCCAGATTTCCGCGAAGAACCATTCCAGCCCCACGATATTGGGCGCGGTGTTGGAGCCCACGAACAGCAGCGCGTCGTCAGCGCCAGCCTGCGCGGCGGGCGCCACCGGCACGCCGTGCGCCGCCACCAGCACGCGCCGGCCTGGCAAAGCCTCGGCCACGCGCTGAGCCTCCTCGGCCTGGATCGCCACTACGGCGTCGCCCATGCCCAGCAGCGCGAATTCTTCCGCCGCGCTCATCTGCGCCACTTTCTGGGTCGCGGCCTCTTTGGCGTCAGCCACGCGGGCGGAGATGAGGTCGTGCATGATGATGGCGCTTGGCGCGCCAGCCAGCGCGTAGGGCGCCATCGGCGCGAGATAAGCGTAATCGCACAGCACCAGGGCCGCGCCCGGCGCGGCATGGCGGGCGGCGTAGAGCTGATCGGCCGTCGTCGCCGGCGCGCCCTGCGCATATTCCGCTGCTTTCGACCAACCCGGCTGTACGCCGAATTTGCTCAAGCCGCGCTCCAGCACCGCCAGCGCGGAAGCCGCCCACACGCGCGGATCGCGCGCCAGCACGATGTTCCCGAAGCGCGCGCCGCCATGCACGTGATAGCGATCGAACGCCGCGATCTCCGGCTTCAGCCGAAACACCGCCCAGCGCCCGAAAATCTTGGGCGAAACGCCGATATAATCGACCGCATAGCCCGCATTCTTTAGCGCCCCCGCGATCGCCAGCACATAAGCCGAGCTGCCATTGGTCGCGCCGACGATGCGTTGGCGCGACAGCAGCGTGACACGCCGGCCTTCTGGCGCAGACCGCGCTTGACGCTTGAACAGCCGCGCCCCGATCGCATCGCGCAGCAGGGGCGTCGCGCCCGGCCGCTTCAGCGCCGCTTTCATGGCCGCGCCGGCGTTTTTGGCTTTCAGCGCATCCGCCAAATCCACGAACCCGCGGGCGTCTTTCAGCGCCGCGCGCTGCTCGGCCAGCGCCAAGCCCAGCGCCGGATCGGCGCCGCTATCGTGCTTGGCGTAAGCGGCGATCAGCGCGTCCAGCGTCTCAGCGTTCAGCCGGTGCGAGATCGAGCCGGAATGTTTGCGGTAGAAATAGCCGAGGCTGGGATAAACCCGCATCCGCGCCCCGCCGATCAGCAGGCGCAGGATCAGATCGCTGTCTTCGCCGATGCGCAGGGTTTCGTCATACGTCGCGCCGAGCGTGCGTTTGAACACGGGCTTCAGATAGCCGAGCGCCGGCCCCGGCCCCAGCATGCGGTTGCTGTGCTCATACGTCGCGGCGCCGATCCAGCGCGGGGCGTCCCAGCCCAGATGCGGGTGCGGGGCGCGCGCGCCGTCCTGATAAAATGTGAGCAGATCGTCGGCGGCGATGTCGGCTTTGTCGCGCGTTGCGGCGCCGATCAGGCGCTCCAGCCGGTCAGGGTGGATCAGGTCGTCATTGTCGACGATGGCGATCCAGGTTCCGCGCGCGGCGTTCAGCGCGCGGTTGCGCGCCGCCGCCGGGCCCGCGCGTTCGCCGTGCGCTAACACGATAAGACGCGGATCGCCCGCCGCGGCCGCGCGCGCGCGGGAGAGAGAGTTATCGTCGGAGCCGTCATCGCTCACGATAAGCTCCAAATCCGAGAGACTTTGGCGCAGCACCGCCCGCACAGCCGCGCCGATATGGGCGGCGCCGTTGAAATTGGCCATGACGACCGAGACGAGAGGAGGCGTGCTCATGGATGATCCGGCGCTGCGCGCTGCAAGTTTCGCTCCGCCGTTCACCATTGCCAGCGTCTGGCCGCAAGCCTAGCCTTAATCATATGGACCTGCTGGCGATGCTGTCGCGCAAGCCGCCGCCCGCGGCCACCTTTCCCGATGGGCGCGTGCGCTTCGCCGTCGGCGACATTCACGGCCGCGCCGATCTCTTGGAAGAAATGCTCAATCGCCTGGAGGCGCGCGCCGTGGAGGAGCTGCGCCCCGCGGGCGAGCCGGTGGTGATTTTCCTGGGCGATTATGTCGATCGCGGCCGCGAAAGCGCGCGCGTGCTCGATCTGCTGATCGAAGGGCGCCCCGCCGGCTATGAGCGGCGCTACCTCAAAGGCAATCACGAGCAATCCATGCTCGCTTTCTTGGAAGACCCGGTCGCCAATCGCGCCTGGCTCATGCATGGCGGCAACGAGACCTTGCTCGCTTACGGCATCCAGCCGCCCTCGCCGCTGCACGCCAAGGAAGAGAATTGGGCCGCCGCGGGCGCGGCGCTGCGCGAGAAGCTGCCTGCCGCGCACCTGCATTTCCTGACGGAGCTCGAGCGCTACATCGCCATCGGCGATTACGTGTTCGCCCATGCGGGCGTCGATCCCGCCCGCCCCGTGCACAAGCAGACCGACCGCGACCTCTTCTGGATTCGCGCCCGCTTCCTGAACAGCCGCCGGCGCCTGAAGCACCGCGTCGTCCACGGCCACACCCCGGTCGATCAGCCCTACGCAGACCGCCGCCGCGTCGCTGTGGATACCGGGGCCTACGCCTCCGGCGTGCTGACCGCGGCCCGGCTGGAGGCGGCGGAGGTCGAATTCTTGTCCGTCTCCGATCGGGACATCCGCGCCGCCCGCGCCGCGCTGGGGGAGGGCGTGCAGTTTTGAGAAATACGTTCCCTGCCGAGAGCCCGGCGGAAGCCGGGCCGAGAGCAGGGACCCAGAGCAAC
>CAZWQS010000048.1:0-16785 GCA_964635925.1 uncultured Terricaulis sp.
GGCGGCGGCCACGGGGGGCGCCGCCGTTAGGTGCGCCGGCGCCCTCGCCGGCTTGGTTCGTGCAAGCTGAGACATGCCGGCGAGGGCGCCGGCGGTCCAGAGTGCACAGCGTTACTTTCCCAGCAAGGCGCGCACTGTTCGCCCCGCTTCTTCGATCGGATGCGCCGCCGCTGCTTCACGCAGCTTTGCCAGGTTCGGCGCGCCTGCCCTGTGCTCGGCCATCCATTTGCGCGCGAACTTGCCGCTTTGCACGTCGGCCATCACGGCGCGCATCGCGTCCTTCATGCGCGCGTCGATGATGCGGGGGCCGGTGACATATTCGCCCCATTCGGCGGTGTTGGAGATGGCCAGGTGCATGCCGGCGATGCCGCGCTCGTGGATCAGGTCCGACAGCAGCTTCACCTCATGCAGGCAATCGAAATAAGCGAGTTCGGGCGGGGTTCCGGCCTCGACCTGCACCTCCCAGGCGGTGCGGATGAGGTGCGAAAGGCCGCCGCAAAGCACGACTTGCTCGCCATAAAGATCGCCTTCGGTTTCGACCTTGAAGCTTGAGGCGATCATGCCGGCGCGGCCGCAACCGATGGCGGCGGCGTAAGCATACGCGAGCCCCTCCGCGCCGCCATTGTCCTGCGCCACGGCGACGATGCACGGCAAGCCGCCGCCCTTCACATACGCCTCGCGCAGCGCCTTGCCCGGCCCCTTGGGCGCGACCATGACGACGTCCACGCCCGCGGGCGCGGCGATGAAGCCGTAATGCACGGCGAAGCCGTGCACGAACATCAGGGTTTGGCCCGCGCGCAAATGCGGCGCGATGTCGGCGGCGTAGAGATCGGGCATCACTTCATCGGGCGCGCACATGACGAGCACGTCGCGTGTTTGCGCAGCTTCGGCCACGCTGATGATCTCAAACCCCGCTGCACGCGCATCCCCCGCGCGGCGCGCGCCCGCATGCAGCGCGACCACAACATCAACGCCCGCGTCACGCAGATTGAGCGCATGGGCATGCCCCTGCGCGCCATAGCCGATCACGGCGACGCGCTTGGCCTTGATCAGCGCCAAATCCGCGTCGCGCTCATAAGAAACCCGCATGTCTCTTCCTTGTGACGTTCTGTCCGCTCTCTAACGCATGGCAAAACCGGGCGCCAGCGCGGCGGCCGCCTTGCCTCGACTCTGGCCAGCCTCGCGGGGAGCGCCTATGTCTTCCCGCGAGGAGGCGCCATGAGCCCGGAAACCGTGGTCAATTTCTGGATCGAAGCCGGCCCGCAAAAATGGTTCGCCAAGGATGATGGCTTCGACGCGGATTTGCGCGCCTCGTTCGAGGCCGCGCACTTAACCGCCGCGCGCGGAGGCTTCGCCGAATGGGAGGCGCACGCGGAAGGCGCGCTGGCGCTGATCCTGCTGTGCGACCAGATTCCGCGCAATATCTATCGCGGCTCAGCCCACGCCTTCGCCACCGATGCGCGCGCGCTGCGCGCCGCCGAACGCGCGATCGGCAAAGGGCTGGATCAATCGTTCGAGCCAGCGCTGCGCTGCTTTTTCTATCTGCCGTTCGAGCACGCGGAAAACGCGGCCGCGCAAGCGCGCGCGGTGGCGCTGTTCGAGGCGCTGGGCGATGCGGAATATCTGAAATACGCGATCGTCCACCGCGACATCATCGCCCGTTTCGGCCGCTTTCCGCATCGCAACGCCGTGATGGGGCGCATCACAACGCCGGAGGAGCAAGCCTTCCTCGATAGCGGCGGCTTCGCCGGGTGAGCTATTGCACCGGCGCGTCGAACGTAAAGCGCCAATTTCCGTCGAAATCGCGTGTCCAGATGCGGACGTAACGCCGCTGCGTGCGCGCGCCGCCGGCGGCGATCATTGTCGCCGCGCCGGTGGTCCAGCCCATGTCGCCGCGCGAAGAGACGCGCGCGCTTTGCGGCGTCCATTCCAGGCGCGCGCCCGCGGGCTGCGAACTCGCTGCGCCTTCGGCGCGGAATTGCGCGGCGGCCGCTTCCAGCCCCTCCTCGCGCGCAAGGGCCGCGAAAGCGGCGTCAACGGCGAGCAGTTCACGGCGAGCCGCGGCTTCAAGCTCTTCATTGTCGCGTGAGCCGGCGATCTCCGAGAGGCGCAACACAAGGCGCCCGGCATTGTCGTTGGCGCTCACGCAGGCGCGCGTGTTCGATGTGGAGCGGCCGTTGGCGACGATCTCGATAAACGCTTGCTCACCCGAAGGGCACGACACGACGGCGCCGCCGACGACGCCCGCCACGCCCGAAAGCGCACGCGCCATGGTGACGATCTCCTGCGCCTGCGCGGCGGTGGGCGTGAAGACGTAGGGCGTGTCCGGCCCCCACATCCACCAGCCGGTCGTGGGATGGCCGGTGAAGCGGCGCAGCGCGATCGAGGCGCCGTCGGCGCGCTGATCAAAACGGATCACGCGCGCGACCCCGCCAGGCTGGGGCGCGACAGTGACGCGCACGGAGGTGGAGACGCCTTCGGCCGCCAGCGTAGCACGGCCGCCGAGCGTGGGCGTTGCATCCGACGCGAGCAGCGTCTGCGCCCAGGCGGGCGCGCGCAGGCTCAAATTCTGCGCCGCAGCGGGCCCCGCCATGAGCGTGAGCGCCGTCAAAACCAGAGCCAAAGTCCGCATCTTATCCCCACCGCCGTTCAAAAGCGGGCGCACCGTCCCAAGTCGCGGCGCGCGGGTCAACCGCCGGCTTCAGCCAGGAGTGCGGCGAGGCGGCTTTCGAGGTCCGGCGCGGCGAGGCGCGGCCAATCCGGCATCTGGCCGGCGATCCAGGTGAATTGGCGCTTGGCGTAGCGGCGCGTGTCGCGCTTGCCGATCTCGGCGGCTTCGGCCAGCGCGATCTCGCCCCTCAAATGCGCCATCAGCGCCGGCGCGCCGTGCGCTTTCATCGCCGGCAGCGCGGGATCGAGGTTGCGTGCGGCGAACGCGCGCGCCTCCTCCAACGCACCGGCGGCCAGCATGGCCTCGAAGCGCGCGTCGATGGCGGCGTAGAGCGCTTCGCGATCGGGCGTCAGCGCGACGCCTGTCCACTGATCGCGCGTGAGCGGCGGTTGCGTATCAGCCTGCAGCGCGCTGATGCTTTCGCCCGTGGTCTCCAGCACCTCGAGCGCGCGAAGAATGCGTGGGGCGTCATTCGGCGCAAGACGCGCGGCGGTGATCGGATCGCGGCGTGCGAGTTCCGCATGCAGCGCCGGAGCGCCTTCCCGCGCGGCGCGCGCACGCAGGGCTTCGCGCGCTTCGGGATCGGCGGCGGGGATATCGGCAAGGCCCTGCGTCAGCGCTTTGAAATAAAGCCCCGTGCCGCCAACCACGATCGGGGTGCGCCCGCGCGCCTGGATTGCGGCGATCGCCGCGAGCGCATCGCTGAGCCAGCGGCCGGCGGAATAGAGTTCGCCCGCATCGACATGCCCGTAGAGGTGGTGCGCCGCGCGCGCTTCTTCCTCCAGACTGGGGCGCGCGGTTAGCACGCGGAAATCGCGATAGACCTGCATGGAATCGGCGTTGACGATCTCCCCGCCCAGCCGCGCGGCCAAGGCCAGGGCGAGCGCCGATTTGCCGCTGGCGGTGGGGCCCATGATGAGAAGCGCGCGCATTGGGTGCGCTCTACCCCTTCTCCGCCGCGCTCGAAAGCCCGATAAGAAGCGCCGATGCCGTCAGAATCACACGCCCTCGTCTTCGTCGCCGATCCCGACGACAAGCCCGTCTATCGCGAGGCGCTGCTGATGCTGGGGCGCGTGGCGCTTTCACGCAAACTGCCCCCGCCCGACGTGCTCTCCGGCTGGGAGAGCGCGGAATGGATTTATCCCGCGTTGGACGATGAATTGCGCGAAGAAGCCGCCCACGCGGTGCGCGGGCTGCCGGTGGATTGGGCGCTGGTTCCGATGGCGGGCCGGCGCAAGAAGCTGCTGGTGGCGGATATGGATTCCACCATCATCAATGTGGAATGTCTTGATGAGCTCGCGGATTTCGCGGGCCTGAAGGCGGAGATCGCGGCGATCACCGAACGCGCGATGGCGGGCGAGCTGGCGTTCGAGCCGGCGTTGCGCGAGCGCGTCGGCAAGCTGAAAGGCTTGGCCCTCGATGCGCTCCAGCGCACCTACGATGAGCGTGTGCGGCTCAATCCCGGCGCGGAGACTTTGGTGCGCACCATGGCCAAGCACGGCGCGCGCTGCGTGCTTGTCTCGGGCGGGTTCACGTTCTTCACCGCGCGCGTGGCGCAAGCGGCGGGCTTTCACGCCAACCGCGCCAACCTGTTGCTGGATGACGGCGCGGCGCTGACGGGGCTGGTGCAAGAGCCGATCCTGGGCCGGGCCGCGAAGCTTGAGGCGCTGAACGCGGAAGCCGCGGCGATCAATACAAGCGCAGCCGATGCGCTGGCGATTGGCGACGGCGCGAACGATCTGGATATGATCAAGGCGGCGGGGCTCGGCGTGGCGTATCGCGCGAAACCGGTTGTGGCGGCGGAGGCTGACGCCAAGATCGACCACGCCTCGCTTGAAGCGGCGCTATTTTTCCAAGGGTATCGGCGGGGGGAGTTCGCATGAGGGTGAGCTTGGCGGCGGCGTTGCTATTGGTTTCAGCGTGCGCAAGCGCACCCCTGCCCGAGCCCCCGCCCATGCTGACGCCGGTTTCGGCGGGCGTGGATCAAGCGGGCAATCGCCTGGAGCCGCTGCGCGGCGATAGCGCCGATGACGAACGCTGCACGCAAGACGGCCAATGGTGCGCCAATGCACAGGGGTTTCGCAGCGGCGCGCAAAACTACGCGGTCCCGCCGCGCGACCGCGCCGAGGCGGCGCCTTGGCCGTTTGCGCTGCACCGCGCGGCGGGCGGCGAACCTCTCCTCGGCATGCTATGGCGGATCAATGACGGGTATTCGGGCGGCGGGGCGTCAGAAACAGTGCTCGTGCTGTATCGCTTCAGCGAGGGGCGCGCCGAGCCGGTGCTGGACGTGCTCCAAGCCGGCGACGCGCTGATCCGGGCCTGCTTCTCGCAAGCCGATGTGCGCGCGCGGCGCGAGGCGTGCCATGACGATTACCGTTTCTCGAGCCACCTTTCGCTCGATCCGGCGAACACGGGCGAATGGCCCGTGCTGCGTTACGAAACGCGCGCCGAGACCTTCCCCGGGCGCGTCAGCCGCAGCGCCGAGTCCGCCGAACGCGGCGCGCTGACGGCGGCGGATTTGGTGTGGGCGGCGGATGAACGCTGCACCTTTGCGCGCGGTTTCGTTTGGAATGAAGCGGCAGGCGCCTATATGCCCAACGAACCCCTCCCCGAATGCACGGATTATCGCACGCAATGAGCCTGCCCCGCCGCCCGTTGGGCGTCGTGTTCGATCTTGACGGCACGCTGATCGATTCCGAGGCGCTGGTGCGCGAGGCGCATTTCGCCGCCTGCGATGCGCTGGGCTATCAGATGAGCGATGCGCAGTTTCTCTCGCTGGTGGGCATGCACCGGGAGGCCAACGACATCCAATTGCGCAGCTATTACAGCGATGATTTCCCGCTGGAGCGTTTCATCGAAGCCACGCGCGCGCATGTGGGCGAGCGGGTGGCGCCGCTAAAGCCCGGGGCGCTTGAGATGATGGATGCGCTCGATGCGCTGGGCGCGCCGTTTGCGCTGGCCACCTCCTCGCGCCGGCCTTGGGTGGAGCGGCATTTCGCAGCCTACGGCTTTGACGCGCGTTTCCGCGCTGTGGTGACGCGCCAGGACGTGGAGAACGGCAAGCCGGACCCCGAGCCGTATCTGAAAGCGAGCGCCGCGCTTGGGCTGGCGCCGGCCGATGTGCTCGCGCTGGAAGACAGCCACGCCGGCGTGCGCAGCGCCCATGGCGCGGGCTGCATGACGGTGATGATCCCCGATTTGCTCGCGCCCGATGACGAAATGCGCGCCAAGGCGCTGGTGCTGGGCTCGCTCAACGACGCGCGGGCGTTGCTCGGCTCCGCAGGCGCCGATACGTCACCGCACCGTCGCGATTGAGACGCACGACAACGGCGTGCTCGCCATCCGCGGCCCGGCCGGCGAGCACGCGCGCTTCGGCCATTGATTCCACCTGCTCGAACGCGATCGCCTCGATCACGTCGCCAGCGCGCAGCGCGCCGGCATTGGCGCTGGCGACATCGACGCCCAGAACGACGAGCCCCTGCACGTGCGGCTCGATCTGGAATTCCTCGCGCAAGCTTGCATCCAGCTCAGAGAGGGCGACGCCGAAGATGCGCCCGCTGCGCGGGCCGCCATCGTCGCGGCGGAAATTCTCGGCCGCGCCGCCGCTGGCGATGCGCGCCCCGCCCTCGGCTTCGATCAGGCGCTCGATGTGCGCATTGATGGCGAAGCGGCGCCCTTCCCGGACGATTTCGATCTCCACCAGCGCTCCGACCGCGCTTTCGCCGACCATGCGCGTCAGCGCGCGGCTATCGGCCACGTCGCGCCCGCCGAAACGCACGACCACGTCGCCGGTGCGCAGGCCCGCGCGCTCGGCCGGGCCATTGGGCGTGATGCGGGTGACGACCGCGCCGCCCTCGCCGCGCCAGCCCGCGCGCTCGGCGGCGGCCGCGTTCACGTTGGAGAGGCGCACGCCCAGCCAGCCGCGCCGCGTTTCGCCGTAATTCAGGATCTGCTCCACCACCGGGCGCACGATCGAGGTCGGCGTGGCGAAGCCGATGCCGACCGAATTGCCGGTGGGCGAAAGGATCGCGGTGTTCACGCCGATCACGTCGCCGCTCAGCGCAAACAACGGCCCGCCGGAATTGCCGCGATTGATGGCGGCGTCGGTCTGGATGAAGTCGTCATAGCGGCCGGCGTCGATATTGCGATTGCGCGCCGAGACGACGCCCACCGACAGTGAGCCGCCCAGGCCGAACGGATTGCCGATCGCCAGCACGATATCGCCCACGCGGGCGGCGTCGCTATCGCCAAGGTTCACGAACGGCAGCGGCGCTTGCGGGGCGACGCGCAGCACCGCGATATCGGTGGCGGGGTCGCGCCCCACCACAATGGCTTCAAAGCGCTGACCGTTTTGCAGGATGACGTCGATCGCGTCCGCGGCTTCGATGACGTGGTTGTTGGTGACGACGACGCCGTCGGCGCTGATGATGAAGCCTGAGCCCAGCGAGGTGACGGCGGCCTCGCCGTCGCCTCTGGGCGCCCCGCGCGGGCCGCGCGGCAGATCGCCGACGCCGGGCACGCGCTGGCGCGTGGCGATATTCACCACCGCCGGCGAAAGCCGCTCAACCAGATCGGCGTAGCCTTCGGAGGGATAACGCACCTGCGCGCCCGCCGGCGCGGCGAGGAGTGCGATCAAAGCGAAGGCGGCGAAAATCGAGCGCATGGGATTCGCGCTACACTAGCGGGCGCATGCGTGGGCGCAATGCATCAGACGCACGTGCTCCCCGATAGGGGGAGCACGCACAGCGCTTATTGCGCCCGGCGGCGCTGCATGTAGCGGAAGAAATCGCTATCGGGCGGCACCACGATGGGCGTGCCCTGATCGAGCGCGGTGTCGTAGGCGCGCATCGAGCGATAGAATGCGGCGAATTCCGCGTCGCGCCCATAGGCGCGGGCGAAGATGCGGGCGCGTTCGCCGTCGCCCTCGCCGCGCAGGCGGGCGGCCTGCTCGTTAGCGGTGGCGCGGATGATAGTCGCGTCGCGTTCGCCTTCGGCGCGGATGCGGCCCGCCACCTGCTGGCGCTCGGAACGCATGCGCTCATAGACGCGCTCACGGGTTTCGTCGGGCAGATCGGCCTGGCGGATGCGCACGTCGATCACGCGCACGCCCAGTTCGGTCGCGGCGGAGCGGTTCAAATCGTTCTCGATCTGCTGCATCAGTTCGGCGCGACGCCCGGAGATGATGTCGTTCGAGGTGGCCGCGCCCAGCGCGCGGCGCATCGCGGATTCGGTGAACACCTCAAGCCGATCGGCGCCGATCTCCTCGCTGAACGCGCTTTGATAGAAACGGCGCGCATCGGCGATCTGCCAGCGCACCATGGCGTCCACGATCAGCCGCTCCTGGTCAGAGGCGACATAAGCTTGCCCGCCCAGCGTGAGACCAAGATTGCGACGATCGTAAATCACCACGCTCTCGACGAACGGGATTTTGAAATAGAGGCCCGGATTGTCCTGCTGCCCAGGCGGATTGATGGTGCGCGTATATTCGCCGAAATTCAGCACAATGGCCTGGCGATCCTGGCGCACGATGAACACGCTCTGGCCGATCACGATCAGCGCCAGGAAGATGAGGCCCGCGACGATGAAGAAATTGCGTTGCATCAGCGCGTCCCCTCTTGGGCTTGAGGCGAACGGCGCACCATGCCGTCAAGCGGCAGATACGGCACCGCGCCGCCGCGTTGATCCAGGATGATCAGATTTCCGCGCTGATAGACGCGCTCCATCGTTTCCAGATAGAGCCGATCGCGCGTGACCTGAGGCGCCTGGCGGTATTCGTTGTAGATCGCCGTGAAACGCTCGGCCTCGCCGGTGGCTTCACGCACGACCTGCTCGCGATAGGCTTGCGCTTCGTTGACGATTCGGGCCGTATCGCGCTCGGCGTTGTTGACGAGGGTTTCGGCGTCCTGGTTGGCGTTGATCACGTCGTTGAACGCCTCGATCACCGCCGAGGGCGCGGCCGCGCGCAGCAGCTCGACCTGCAGCACCTGCACGCCGGATTGATAATCATCGAGCGTGGCTTGCGTCAGCTCTTCAACCGCCTGCTCCACCGAGGCGCGATCGGTGGTGATGATCTGTTCGAGATTGCGCTGGCCGATCACTTCGCGCATCGCACTCTCGGCCACCTGGCGCACCGCGCCCAATTCATTGGCGGAAGGGTTGTTCACCGGGTTGCGCACGTTGAACACGAACGCGCGCACATCCTTGATGTTGTAGACGACGCGGAAATGCACCTCGACGATGTTGCGGTCGCCGGTGATCATCAGGCTTTCATCCGCGTTGTCGCGGGTCTGACGGTTCACGGTGGTGAAGCCGATTTCATCGGTGCGCTGGCCGGTGACATTGACTTTGCGGCCCGCCTCCACCGGGGCGGGAATGCGCCAATGGATGCCGGGGCCAGTCGTGCGGTCGTAATCGCCTAGGCGCGTGATGACGACCTGCTCGCCTTCATCCACGGTATAAAGCCCGCTCAGCAGCCAGCCGCCGACAAGCACCACCGCGATCAGCGGCCACGGAAACGGACGCCCAGCGCGGGCGCCGCCGCCGCCGGAATCGCCGCCGCCCATGCGCATGCGCTCACGGAAACGGCGCAGCATCTCGTCGAGATCGGGGCCTTGATTGCCTTGCGGCTGGCGCGGGGGCTGGCCCCACGGTCTGCGCGGACCCGAGCCCCACGGCCCTTGGCCGCCGCCCTGGCCGCCCGACTGATCATTCCACGGCATTCGCTTGGTTTCCCACCCATTCTGGAGGCGCCGCGCGCCGGTTCTGGCGGCGATCTCAGGAGCTTGCAGAGCGCCCCTGCGCGCCGATATGTGGCCCATGTGCTAAAGGATCAAGCATGAACAACCGGTTGGCGCTGATCAGAGAAGAGATCGAAAGCCGTCTCGATGCGATCGAAGACCCCGTGAGCGGCAAGGGTTTGTTCACGTCTGGGCGCATTTCGGGGCTTGAAACGCGCGAGGACGGCAAGGTGTCGTTCACCATTGAGGCGCCGACGGAAGCGGCCGCGCGATATGTCGCGCTGCGCGAAACCGCCGAGAAAGCCGCGCGCGGCGTGGCCGGCGTGACAGCCGTGACCGCGGTGTTGACCGCGCACGAACCGCGCAAGGCGGGCATCGGCGCGGTGAAACGCGTGATCGCGGTGGCCAGCGCCAAGGGCGGGGTGGGCAAATCCACAATTGCGGTAAACCTCGCCTGCGCGTTCGCCTCGTTGGGGATGAAGACCGGCCTGCTCGATCTCGACGTTTACGGCCCATCGGCGCCGACGCTGCTGGGCGTTGGCGGCAAAAAGCCGGCGATGAACCCTGACAAAACGCTGCAGCCGCTCGAGGCGCACGGCCTGAAAACAATGAGCGTGGGCTATCTGGTCGATGCGGCCCAAGCGATGATCTGGCGCGGCGCGATGGCGAC
Source organism: uncultured Terricaulis sp. (assembly GCA_964635925.1). GTDB lineage: Bacteria > Pseudomonadota > Alphaproteobacteria > Caulobacterales > Aquidulcibacteraceae > Vitreimonas. Next base: position 10,079 of record CAZWQS010000048.1, read on the forward strand.
AAGCGCGGTGCGGCAAATGCTCGATGAGGTCGTGTGGGGCGATCTTGACGTGCTGCTGCTCGACATGCCGCCCGGCACCGGCGATGTACAGCTCACCTTGGTGCAGCGCGCGCCGCTGGCGGGCGCGATCATCGTGTCGACGCCGCAAGAGATGGCGCTGGCGGATGTGCGGCGCGGCATTGCGATGTTCGAGAAAACGCACGCGCCCATTCTGGGCGTCATCGAGAACATGGCGTATTTTGAGGATTCTGGCGGCAAGCGCACGCACATCTTCGGCGAAGGTGGCGCCCGGCGCGTGGCCGCCGATGCGGGCGCGCCCTTCCTCGGCGAAATTCCCATCGATGTCGCCTTGCGCGAAAGCGCGGACGCGGGCGCGCCGCTGGTCGCGGCGCAGCCCACGCACGCCATGGCGCAGTGCTTCCGCGAGATCGCAACGGCGGTGCTGGACAATGTGCGACGGCTGAGCAAGCCGGCGCCGGCGATCCGCGTGGTTTGACGCCGATCTTCCTGCCGCGTCGGGCCAATTTGAACGCGCGCGGTTGATCGCGCCGCGCACGCATGGCTAGCTGCACGGGGAGGCCCAGCATGCAACTGACGCGCCGATCCGTGGTCGCCGCCGCCGCAGGCGCGCCCTTGGCTGCGTGCGCGGGCGGGCGCCGCTTCGACGCCATCGTGGTTGGCGCCGGCGTGTTCGGCGCGTGGACAGCCGAGCATCTGCGCCGCGCGGGCAAGCGCGTGCTGCTGGCGGACAAGATGGGCGCGGCCAACGCGCGCGCGTCCTCCGGCGGCGAAAGCCGCATGACGCGCAGCGACTACGGGCCGGACGAAATCTACACCCGCATGGCGGTGGATTCGCTGGTGGAATGGAAGCGGCTCTCGCAACGTGCGCCGCTGCCGCTGTTTCACCAGGCGGGCGTGCTGTTTTTCTTTGACCAGATGGTGGATTACGCGCGCGCCTCCATCGACGTGCACCGAAGGCTCAATCTGCCGATCGAGGTGTTGGACAACGCCGCGCTCACACAACGCTGGCCGCAGATCAATTTCGACGGCGTGAATGTCGGCCTGTTTGAAGCGGAGTTCGGCGCGTTGATGGCGCGGCGCGCGGTGCAGGAATTGGTGCGCGGGTTCGTGGCGCGCGGGGGCGATTATCGCCTCGCCCACGCCGCGCCGGGTGCCGACGGTCACGAGTTGCGCCTCGATGGCGAGACGCTGCGCGCGGATGCAGTGATCTGGGCGTGCGGACCGTGGCTGGGCAAAGTGTTTCCCGAATTGATGGGCGAGCGCCTGTTCGTGACGCGCCAAGAGATCGCCTTCATCGCAACGCCCGACGGCGACGATCGCTTCGAACCCGCCGCCCTGCCCGGCTGGGCGGATTTCAACGGCGGCGATCTTTATTACGGCTTCCCCAATCTCGAAGGCCGCGGCTTCAAGATCGCGCGCGATACACATGGCGGCGCGTTCGATCCCGACACCGGCGACCGGCGCATGAGCGAGGACGGCATGGCGCTGTTGCGCGCCTTCGTCACGCGGCGCTTCCCGGCGCTCGCCGGCCAGCCGTTCACCGAATTTCGCGTCTGCCAGTACGAGAACAGCTCAAACGGCGATTTCCTGATCGACCGGCATCCCACGTTGGAGGGCGCGTTCCTGCTGGGCTGTGGCTCGGGCCACGGCTTCAAGCACGGCCCGGAAGTGGGGCGCATGGCTGCGGAACTTGTGTTGGGGCGCATTGAAGCGGCCGCGCCGCGCTTCTCACTCGCGTCCAAGGCGACAGCGCACCACCGCGAGGTGCTGTAGCGCGCGTATTCGGGCGCAGACGCTCGCGTTCGGCGCTAGTGCGGTCGGCGGGGGAAGAGATGGTGTTGCGTGCGCTGATCGCCGTTTTGCTGGTTCCCGCGCTGGGCGCGGGGATGGCGCTTGGCGTGCTGCAGGCGATGGCCGCCTATACCGGCGCCGGGCTCGGCGATGTGATGCAAGCATGCGCGCCGGCGCGGGCGGAGGTTTTGCTGACGCCCGAATGCGAGCCCGTGCAGGCGCATTATTGGCTCGTGCTGCTCAGCGCGGCGACTGCGGCCGCCGGCTTTGGCCTTTTGCTGTTGCGCCTGCTGGGCGGACGCACGGATTGGAGCGTGTTTTCGTTCCGCGGGCTGATCGCGTCGCTGATCGTGGCGGCGCAGTGGGCGATCCTGGTCGCGGCGGCGTATCTGGCTAAAGCGCAATGGCTGCCTGAGGCGTCGACCGCCCATACGCTCCTGCTCGCCGCGCCGGCGGCGGCGCTGTTCTTGTGGCTGACGATGAGCGCGCTCAAGCTGCGGGGCGAGTAAGCGCCTATTCCAGCCTCAACACGCGGATCATGTTCGTCTTGCCTGCGCGTCCGAACGGGATGCCGGCGATGATGGCAACGCGATCGCCCGCTTCGGCAAGGCCGAGCGCGCGCACGGCGGCGTCGGCCTTCGTCACCATGTCCTCCACGTTTTCGACATCCTCGGTCACGACCGAGCGCACGCCCCACACAAGGCTGAGCCGGCGCGCGGTTTCCTGATGTGGCGTCAGCCCGATCACGCCGCAGCGCGGGCGCTCGCGCGCGACGCGGATGGCGGTCGAGCCTGTGGCGGTGAAGGCGACGATGGTGGCGCAGCCGATCGTATCGGCGATGTGGCGCGCCGAAAGCGCGATGGCGTCGGCGGTGGTGGCTTGCGGGGGCGTCATGTCGCGCGGCAGGCCGGCCCAATATTCGTTGTCGTCCTCCACGGCGCGGATGATGCGGTCCATGATCGCCACCGCGCTTTGCGGGTGGCGGCCCACCGCGCTTTCGGCGGAAAGCATCACCGCATCCGCGCCCTGATAGACGGCGGTGGCCACATCGGACGCTTCCGCGCGCGTGGGCGTGGGCGCATCGACCATGCTTTCCAGCATGTGCGTGGCGACAATCACCGGCTTGCCGGCCGCGCGGGCGGCTCTGATGATCTGGCGCTGCGCGATAGGCACCATTTCCGGCGGCAGCTCCACGCCCAGATCGCCGCGCGCGACCATCACCGCATCCGAAAGCTCCACAATCTCATCGATCTGCTGAAGCGCGCTGGGCTTTTCGATCTTGGAGATGATGCCGGCGCGATCACCGATCAGCTCGCGCGCCTCGCGCACGTCCTCGGGATGCTGCACGAATGAAAGCGCGATGTAATCGACGCCGAGATCAAGCGCATAGGCGAGGTCTTCGCGATCCTTTTCGGTCAGCGCCGAAATCGGGATGCGGCGCGTGGGTACATTGAGGCCCTTCTGGTTTTTCAGCACGCCGCCGAAATCCACGCGCGCCTTGAGCTGGGTGCGCCCCACCTCCGTCACGGTGATTTGCAGCTTGCCGTCATCGAGCTTGAGGATATCGCCCTCTTCCAGGGCGTTGATGATTTCGGGGTGCGGCAGGCGAATAAGGCCAGGGCCGCCCTGTTCGGTCGATGCTTCCAGCGTGACGATTTCGTTGAAGCGCAGCTTGATCTCGCCGCCCTCGAACGTCCCGACGCGGATTTTTGGCCCCTGCAAATCCGCGAACACGCCGACGGACGCGCCCGCCTTCGCCTCCGCCGCGCGGATGGCGCTCATGCGGCGGGCGTGATCCTCGCGCCCGCCATGGCTGAAATTGAGGCGGAAGCAATCGACGCCGGCCTCGATCAGCATGGCCAGCCGCTCGGGCGGATCGGACGCCGGGCCCATGGTGGCGACGATCTTACAATCGCGTGCGCGCATGCTTTGGATTCTCCGCTCTCGCAGCGTCATACAATGCGCGTCGCGGAACTTGTCCAGCGCTCAGGCGCCCATTTTGTACGGCCCGCCCCTCTCCAGCGCGCGCTGATAGGCCGGGCGGGCCTGCTGGGCGCGGCGCACGCGCACGAGATTGGGGTAGCGCTCAAGCCCGCCGCGCTGGGCGGCGGCGTCGAGCACGAAGCTCATCTGGATGTCGGCGGCGGTGAAGCGGCCGGCGGCGAAGAACTCCTTTCCGGCCAGCGCGCCATCCACGAAGGCGAGATGATTGGCGATCTCTGGGTCGATGCGCATTTGCATCAGCGGCGCGCCGGCTTCGCCCAGAAGGCCGACATAAAGCTTCAGCAGCAGCGGCAACATGGCCGAGCCTTCTGCGAAATGCAGCCAATAGAGATAATCCGCGCGCGCGGGATCGCCGGGCGGAATAGCGAGCGTTCCGCCCGCCTCCGTCTCCGCGAAATATTCGATGATGGCGCCGCTTTCGGCGAAGATTTCGCCATCGCGCTCGATCAGCGGCGATTTGCCGAGCGGGTGAAGTTCTTTCAGCTCCGGCGGCGCGAGGCGCGTTTGCGGATTGCGCGAATAGCGTTTGACCTCATAGGCAAGGCCCAATTCTTCCAGCAGCCAGAGCACGCGCTGGGAGCGGCTTTCTTCCAAATGATGGACGATGATGGTCATGCGTTTTCTCCATCCTCCTCCGCTTGATCAATACGCGGCGAAATTGAGCTTCAAGCCCGGCTCTGGCCAGCGGAGTTTCGCCAGCTTGCCTGTGCCGGAGAGCGTCACGTATGCGTCGCGCATGTCGGCGCCGCCGAAGCAGATATTGGTGACCAGCGGATCGGGCAGCGACGTGTGGGAGGAGACGCCCGCGGGCGTGATGGTGGTGATGCCGCCATTGAGGATCGTGGCCACGCATGCATCGCCACTGGCTTGCATGGCGAGGCTGTCGAAATAAACGAGATGCGGCTGCGCGCAGATCTGGCGGCCCGAAAGCCCCAGCATGCCGGGCGCGACTTCGCCCTCGCCGGTGATGTCGAACGCCCAGAGCTTGGCGGTTTCGGTTTCGGCGGCGTAGACGACCTTCTCATCGGGCGAGAGCCCCACGCCATTCAAGCCGACAAAGCCGTAGGCGGTTTCCTTCAGCAACGACCCATCGGGCTTGGCGTAATAGAGCCCGCCGCGATCCTTGTGGCGCGCGTAATTCTTGCCGAGATCGGTGAACCAGAAACCGCCGCTTTTATCGAACACCAGATCGTTCGGCCCACGCAGCTTGTGCTCGCCGATCTTTTCGTAGACACGCTCGACCTTGCCGGTGGCGAGATCGACGCGCTCGATGCGGCCGGTTTCGTAATCCTTGGCGGCGTGGCCGGGAATGGTGAGGCCGCCCGCCTCGTGCCAGGCAAAGCCGCCATTGTTTGTGACATAGACCGCGCCATCCGGCCCAAGCGCGGCGCCGTTGGGGCCGCCCGCCATTTGCGCAATGGTTTCGCGCTTGCCGTTCCATACGCGCGTCAGCGTTTGGCGCTGGATTTCAACCAGGATGACGGAGCCATCCGGCAGGACGACCGGGCCTTCGGGGAAGCCCAAACCTTCGCAGAGGATTTCGATATTGCTCATGGCGCGAGCTTACACGCGCTCAAGCACCCGCACCACGAAATCGGCGTCATCCTTCTCGCCGCGTTCGACGTGCTCGCGGCTGACCTCGCGCCAGGACGTTAGGTCAAGCGCCAAGCGCGCGTCGCCTTCGGGTTCGAGGTTCACTTCGGTGAGGATGATCCGGTCGGCCAGGGGCTGCGTGGCTTCATAAAGCTGCGCGCCGCCGATCACGCAAATCTCAGCCGCCCCGTTCCGCTGCGCCATGGCGCGGCCCGCCGCGAGCATGGCGGCGAGGTCGGTGAACACCCACGCCCCCGCCGCACTGAAATTCGCATCGCGCGTGAGCACGAGATTGTCGCGCCCGATCAGCGGCCGCTTGGGCAAGCTCTCCCACGTCTTGCGCCCCATCAGCACAGGCTTGCCGAGCGTGGCGGCTTTAAAGCGCTTCATGTCGGACGAGAGCCGCCACGGCAACGCGCCGTGGGCGCCGATGACGTTGTTGCGCGCGATGGCTACGACGAGGGTGAATTTTGGAGTGCTCATGGATTTTTGAAACCCAGGTCTTTGAGCGCCTCTGACGCATATTCGCTCAGCGCAGAGTACCAAGCCTTCAAGATATGCAGCTTTCCCGGCGGAATTAGAATGTAACCCTCAGGCGGCGCGGCATCAGTAGGCTGCAACAAAACGGCGCGCGCGGGTATCTCGCGCAACCAAGCGTAACAATGTCGGACGGACTGAACTTGCGCGATTGAAAGAAGATCAATCTTCTGAGCCAAGCCATCAAAGACAAAAAAAGGCAGAACCTTGGGTGCCAGGAAAGCGCTGTCATCATCGACATATTCCAACGCGCCCTGCGAGAACTCCCTAACTCCCATCAGCTCAACGGTAAGGGCACAGATTAGTCGCTCGCGTTCCCCCCCCACCCTTGCTTCGTCCAAGGCGCGGTCCAAATTCCATTGAACCATAAGAGTGAGAATGACACCGCCAAAGCCTAAGAGCGCAGCGATGAACGTTGCCCAAACTTGGTAGTCAGTCAAAAAGCCCGCCAACCAGGTTTCCATAGCCTAAACCGCGATCGGTGCTTTGATGCCCGGATGCGCCTGATAGCTCTCCAGCGTGAAATCCCCGTACTCGAACGCGAAAATATCTTTGCGCTCCGGGTTGATGCGCATGGACGGCGGCGCGTAGGGCGTGCGCGCGAGTTGCGTGCGCGCCTGGTCGAAATGGTTGTGATACAAATGCGCGTCGCCAAAGGTGTGGACGAATTCGCCCGGCTTCAGCCCCGTCACCTGCGCCATCATCTGCGTGAGCAGCGCGTAGCTGGCGATGTTGAACGGCACGCCGAGGAAGACGTCGGC
>CAZWQS010000049.1:0-16683 GCA_964635925.1 uncultured Terricaulis sp.
GGCTCTATGGCGGCGAACACGTCTTCCTGCGTCACGAACGACATTTCCATATCGAGCTGGTAGAACTCGCCGGGGCTGCGGTCAGCGCGGGCATCTTCATCGCGGAAGCACGGCGCAATCTGGAAATAGCGGTCGAAACCGGAAACCATCAGCAGCTGCTTGAACTGCTGCGGCGCCTGCGGCAGCGCGTAGAATTTGCCGGGATGGATGCGCGAGGGCACCAGGAAGTCGCGCGCGCCCTCCGGCGACGACGCTGTCAGGATCGGAGTCTGAAACTCGGTGAAGCCCTGATCGAGCATGCGCCGGCGCAAGCTGGCGATCACTTGGCTGCGCAGCAGGATCGAGCGATGCAGCTTCTCGCGGCGCAGATCGAGGAAGCGATATTTCAGGCGGATGTCCTCGGGGTAGTCCGGCTCGCCGAACACCGGCAGCGGCAGCTCCTCGGCCGCGCCCAGCACCTCGATCGCGCTGGCCTGCACTTCGACGCCGCCGGTCGGCAGGTTCGCGTTCACGGTTTCCGCCGTGCGCGCCACCACCTTGCCGTCGATGCGAATGACGCTCTCAGCGCGCAGCTTCTCGGCCGCCGAAAACGCCGCGCTGGAGGGCGCGATCACGATCTGGGTCAGCCCGTAATTATCGCGCAGGTCGATAAACAGCAGCCCGCCATGGTCGCGCTTTCTGTGCACCCAGCCGGAGAGCCGCACGTCCTTGCCCGCGTCGTCGGGCCGGAGGGCGGCGCAGGTGTGAGAACGGTAGGCGTGCATACGTGGCTCCGGCCAATCGGGCGTCAGGGGATAAAGTGGGGCGGACACCGCATGGGGAGGCGCCCATTGTCAAGGCGCGCAGGCCGCCGCTCCCGGGGCGGCAAACACCCGCTTTTGGGCGATCTCACCCGCGGAAGCAGCCCCAATCCCTTGACCCAGGCCCCGGCGCACCCCAACCACCTCTCAGCATGCGCGTCATCACCAAAACCGCCGATCTGGCCGCGTTCAGCCGCGAGCTGGCGGCCCAGCCGTTCGCCGCGGTCGATACTGAATTCATGCGCGAAACGACCTATTGGCCGAAGCTGTGCCTGATCCAGGCTGCGGGGCCCGAGAGCGAAGCGGTCATCGATCCGCTGGCGGAAGGGTTGGACCTCGCGCCCTTCCTTGAGCTGATGGCCGACGCCAAAGTGCTCAAGGTGTTCCACGCGGCGCGCCAGGATTTGGAAATCTTCCTCAAACTCGGCGGGGCGCTGCCGAATCCGGTGTTCGACACCCAGATCGCCGCCATGGCCTGCGGCTGGGGCGATTCGATCGCCTATGACGCGCTGGTGCAGCAGGTGCTGAAGCGGCGCCTGGATAAGTCCTCGCGGTTCACCGATTGGAGCCGGCGCCCGCTTTCCGACAATCAACTCGTCTACGCGCTGGCCGACGTGACGCACCTGCGCGACCTCTATCCGAAAATCCAACACAAGCTCGACGCGGAAAACCGCGCCCATTGGCTGGATGAAGAGCGCGCCAATCTCACCGATCCCGAGATTTACGACGTCACGCCCGAAAACGCCTGGAAGCGTCTCAAACTGCGCAAGACGACCTCCGATTACGTGCTGGGCCTGCAAGTGGCCGCTGCGTGGCGCGAACGCCAGGCCCAGACGCGCGACGTGCCGCGCGGGCGCATCGTCAAGGACGAGGCGCTTTACGAGATCGCCGAGCACCGCCCGAAGACGCCGGCCGATTTCGACCGCATGCGCGCGGTGCCGCGCGGATTCGGCAATTCGCGCTCGGCGCAGGATTTGATCCAAGCGCTCGACCGCGCCTTCGCCGATCCGGCCCGCCCGCACTACAAGCATGAGCGCAACGCCCCTACGCCCGCCGGCATCGGGCCGACGATCGAATTGCTTAAAGTGCTGCTGCGCTATGAAGCCGATGCGCACAGCGTTGCGCCGCGCCTGATCGCGTCGGCCGCCGATGTCGAAGCCATCGCCGCCGACGACAACGCCAACGTGCCGGCGCTGCGCGGCTGGCGGCGCGAGGTGTTCGGCGCGCGTGCGCTGGCGCTGAAGCACGGCAAGCTCGCGCTGAAGCTAAAGAACGGCAAAGTCGCCGTGGAAGACGTCCCTTAGCGAAACAGCATAGCTCCGCTGCGCCAGTGCGCACGGCCGTCACACGTTTTTCATTCAAACGTCGCCTGTCTGTTGCCGGACGCCGCTAACGCCCCCCGAGTTTTCGGTGAAGGGGTGGCTTAATGGCTTGGCACAATAAACTCATGGCGTCTGTCGCCGCGGTCGCGGCGCTTGGTTCCGCGCCGGCTTGGGCGGGCGAAATCAACGGTCAGGTGAGCGACCGAAGCGAAGTCCAATCGCTTGAAGGCGCGCAGATCGAGATCGTCGAGCTGCGCCGCTCCACGCAAAGCGCCATCGACGGCCGCTTCCGCTTCGCGGACGTGCCGGCCGGCCAATACACGTTGCGCGTACGTTACGCCGCCGCCGAAGCGCAGACCCTGAGCGTCACGGTTCCCGAAACCGGCGCCGCGACCGTCAACGTCGCTCTCGCCGCCGCCGCAGGCGCTGACGAAATCCTCGTCATCGGCCAGCGCGCCAGCCTCGCATCCTCGATCTCGCGCCAACGCGCTTCCGATACGGTCGAAACCGTGCTGACACGTGACGGCATCGGCCAATTCCCGGATCAAAACGTCGCCGAAACCGTGCGCCGCGCGCCGGGCGTCAACGTGCTGAACGACCAAGGCGAAGGCCGCTTCGTCGCCGTTCGCGGCCTCAGCCCCGACCTCAACGCCGCCTCGATCAACGGCGTGCGCGTGACGGCGCCGGAAGCTGACGTGCGCTCGGTCGCGCTCGATGTGATCCCCTCGGATTTGATTGAATCGATCGAAATCCAAAAATCGCTGACGCCGGATATGGACGCCGACAGCCTCGGCGGCTCGATCAACATCTCCACCACGCGCGGCTTTGACCGCCGCGAACCCTTGCTCGCGTTCCGCGGCGAAATGAGCTACAACGATCTCAACACCGAATGGTCCCCGCGCTACAGCGTCGATTTCGCGCGCGCGTTCGGCAATCTCGGCGTCGCCGGCGGCCTCTCCTACACCAACCGCAATTTCTCGACCGACAACGTCGAGATGGACGGCTGGGACGAAGACGGTGGAATCGCCTTCGCGGAAACCGTTGAATACCGCGATTATGATGTCGAGCGCACCCGCATCGGCGGCTCGCTCTCGCTCGATTATCGCCTGGGCAACAACACCACGCTTTACGCGCGCGGCCTGCACTCGATCTTCGAGGACCAGGAATATCGCGGACGCCTTACCTTCGAATCGGGCGCCGATGCGCTGATGGGCGGCACGGCCATAAGCGCCAGCTTCCTGTCGCTCGACGATGAAGACGGCATGCTGCGCGTTGAGCGCGACATGAAGGATCGCTTCGAGGAGCAAACCATTTCCTCGCTGTTGCTTGGCGGCGAAACCAACTGGAACGCGTGGACCTTCCGCTATGAGGGCTCGTGGTCGTTCGCCGAAGAACAAGAGCGCGGCTCGCTCGACCCCGTCAGCTTCCGCCGCGACTTTGAAAACCCGGGCGAACTGGGCGTCACCTTCGATTACAGCAATTGGCGCATTCCCGGCTACACGATCACCGCCGGCGAGGCGCTGTTTCTCGATCCGGAAGAATATGAGTTCAACGAGGTCGAGCGCACCAGCGTGAGCGACAGCCAGGACGAAGAATTCGCTTATCGCTTCGACGCGACACGCACGTTCGCGCTCTCGCAAGGCTCGCTCGAGTTGCAGTTCGGTGCGCGCCAGCGCTTCCGCGACAAGACTTACGACGCTGAGATCGATTTCTACGAAATGGACGATCTGACGCTCGCCGATTTCCTCGGCGCCGCCAGCTACGGCCTTGCCGATATCGACCCCGTTCCCTCGCAAACCAGCTTCCGCCCTTTCTTCAATCAGAATTTCGCCGGCTTTGAACACGCGCTGATCGACAGTGCGTTCGACTCGCTGGTGTCTGATTATTCCGTCGAGGAAGACATCTCGGCGGCGTACGTCATGGGCCGGTACGACGCGGGCCCCATTCGGATCGTCGGCGGCTTGCGCTACGAGCGCACCGAGCAAGACGTGAGCGCCAACCTCGTTGAGCTGGTGGAGGAAGGCGGCGTCTATACGGGCGCGGGCGCCCTCGTCGTCGATGACGGGGACCGCGTGTTCGTGACCCCGACGGGCTTCTCGCGCTCGTATGAAAACTGGCTGCCGAGCGCCAACCTGCGCTTTGAAGCGACCGACGATATCGTCTTGCGTGCGGGCGTGTATCGCAGCGTGCTGCGCCCGCGCCCGGGCCAGATCGCGCCGCGCTTCCTGGTCGAACAAAACGACGGCGGCGAGCGCGAAGGCGAGTTCGGAAACCCCGCGCTCGAGCCGTACGAAGCCTGGAACTACGACGCCACGGCGGAATGGTATTTCGCCTCGAACGCGGTGCTCCAGGGTGGGCTCTTTTACAAGACGATCGACAATTTCATCGTCGACATTTCCGTTGACGGCGGCCCGGACGATCCGTTCGGCGGCGTCTTCAACGGCGTGGCGTATGATGAAGCGGTGATCCCGGTGAACGGGGAAGAAGCCACGGTTTGGGGCTTTGAGCTGGGCTATGCGCAAGCGCTCGACTTCCTGCCGAGCGTGTTGGGCGGCCTCGTTCTGAGCGCCAACTACACGTACACCGACAGCGAAGGCACGGTGCTTGGCCGCACCATCCCGCTGCCAGCCTCCTCGGAGCACACCTACAACATCACGCTCGGCTATGATCGCGGGCCGCTCGATGTGCGCTTCGCCGTCTCCTACCGCGATGGCTATTTGGACGAGCTCGGCGGCAATGTCGGCGAAGACCGCCTGATCGAAGAGCACATCCAATATGATCTCACCGTGAAATACGACCTCACTGAGCGCGTGCAGGTCTACACGGAGTTCGTGAACCTCGGCGATGAGCCGTACGTGGCCTACCAGACCAGCCCGGCCGGCGCCTCGCGCCTGCTGCAATACGAAGAATATTCGTGGACCGGCAAACTGGGCGTGCGCGCCCGCTTCTAAAAGTCGGCCTATTCGCCACAGCATCGAACCCCGCGCCCAGAAAGCGCGGGGTTCTTTTTGTTTAGCGGCGCGCCACCGCCGCGGCGCAGGCGGCTTTGAAATCGTAATCCACCTCGGCGGCGCAATCGGGCCACTTGCCGCTCTCGATCCAGTATTGCGCCAAGCCAAAGCGGGCGGCCAGGCCGGGGAAGCGCGCATGGCGCCAGATCGGGGTCCCGCCATTGGAGACAAACAATTGCAAGGATGATTGCGCGCGCGCCATGCCGAAGGCGTCGTGATTGTCCGGGCGGATGGGCCGGCCAGTGTCAAGGGCGTGCTCAAGCACGTCGAACGCGCGATCGGCGCAGCCCATGCCAGCCGTCATCATCAAAGTCGATAGCGCCAGCGGCGCGCTTGATTTCTCCATGGTGTCGAGCAGCGTTTCGCAGGCTTGGCGCCGGCCCGCCTCCGGCAGACGGAGCAGCGCCACATAATTGCGCACCACATCCACATCGCGCTCGCTCACGCCGCGGCGCGGGGGCACGCCCGGCGCCGCCAACGCGATCGCCTCATCCAAGCGATGTGCAAGGCAGAGCGTCACCCAGGTGCGATACCAGACGAACGGCGAATCCGGCCAACGCGACCAGGCAGCGTTGATAATATCGAGCGCGGTATCCACGTCGCCGCGCGCGGCGGCGAGGCTAGCGCGGATGCCCTCCACCGCCGGACCCAGCGGATCGAGCCGGCTAGCTTTCTCCACCGCCGCGCCCGCTTCACGCAACCGGCCCACGCCATAAAGATACGCCGCGCGGCCCACTTGCAGCGCCGCGTCGTTCGGCGTGCGTTTCAGCGCCTCGTTGATCAGCGCGATCTTCTTCCCATGCGCGCCGAAACCTGGCTTCAGCAGCGAGAGCGCCGCGAACGCCTGCGCGCAATCGGGATCGATCTCCAGCGCCCGCTCGGCCGCTTCGCGCGCCGCATTGTGCGCGGGCTCGCCGATCACGTCGCGATCGCGCGGCAGCAAGAACGCGCGCACGCTGGCGAGCGCGGCCCAACCGGGCGCGAAATGCGGCGCGATCTTCACGCAATGCTCCAGCAGCGTGGCGGCCTGATCTTCGTCGATGTCGCTGAGCAGCAGCCAAACCTGGCGCGCCCGCAGATAGAGTTCATACGCCGCGGCATCGATCGGCGCAGCGGCGCGCTCGGTCTGGATCAAGGAAGATTTCAGCGCGGCCGCCACCTTGGCGGCGATCGCTTCCTCCAGCGCGAACAAATCGGCGCGCTCGCCGTCATAGCGCTCGCTCCAGATCGCCACGCCGGTTTCGGCGTCGATCAATTGCGCGGCCACGCGCAGGCGCGAGCCCGCGCAGCGCACGGAGCCGTCAAGCACATGCGTTGCACGCAAAGCTTCGGCGGCCCGGCTCTTGCGATCGCCGCGAAACTGGAAGGCGGAGGTGCGCCCGATGACTTTGAGATCGGATTGGCGCAGCAGCGTCAGGATGATCTCATCGGCGACGCCGTCGGAGAAATAATCCATCGACGCATCATCGCTCTCATTATCGAACGGCAGGATCGCCAGCACGTAATCGCCGCGCTTGCCGCGCGTGCGCGTCACAGGCACCGCTTCGAGCGTGAAGAGCTCGATCGTCTCGCTCATCTTGTCGAGCTGCACCTGGCCAAACGGGTGCAGGCGCCGGGCCAGCTTGCCGCGGATCGCGCGCTGCACATCGATGGAGACCACCACCACGCCCGGCGGCGCCAATTGCTGCAGCCGCGCCGCGACATTGACGCCATGCCCCAGCAAATCCCCGCCCGGCGTCGACAGCACATCGCCGACATGCAGGCCCACGCGCACGCGCTTGCCGTCCGCGGCGGCGCGCAGCGCGTCCGCGGCGTTGAGCGCGCCGGCGGCGGAGCAGAATTCAAGCATGAAGCCGTCGCCGGCGGTGTTGAAGATGCGCCCGCCTTGCTGCAGCGCCAGCCCGTCCAGCATCGTGCGCAGCCGCACGACCAGCCCCGCGGCCTCCGCCTCGTCAATCTCGGACAAGGCCGAAAAGCCCGCGATGTCGATCGACATGATCGCGGCCAGTTTGCGGGGGCCTGGTTCCTCAGTCACACCGGCTGCTTAGCACGGCGCGGGCGCGGGCGTGAGCTTTAGACGTCCTGGAAATAGGGCTCGACCAGCCCGGAATATTTGATGGTGAGCTGTTTGCCGCGCCGATCGACGGTTTTGCCCACAGCCAGGCGCACCCAGCCCTCGCTCACGCAATATTCCTCGACATTGGTTTTTTCTTCGCCCTTGAAGCGAATGCCGACGCCGCGCGCGAGCACCGCCTCGTCATAGAACGGGCTGTCGGGATCGACCGAGAGGCGGTCGGGCGGGGTGTCGCTCATATCGTTTTCATCTCCGCGGCCAGGCCCAGGGCCGCCGCAGCCGCCTCAAGCCGGCGCTGCGCCGTTTCGGTGGCCAAGTGCGCCGCCGCCTTCTTCACACGAAGCTGGAGCCGCTCGTCAACCACCGCGGCCTCGAACACTGCAAGCAGCGCCTCGCTGCGCCCTGAAACATCGGCCCCCAGGCGCAGCGCTGCGCCCAGGGCGGCGGCGGCGGCCCGGCGATCCTCGCTCAAGAGGCGCACATAGGCCGGCGCATGGCGCGGGGGCGCCTTGGCGTAGCGGTGATGGATGGCGGCGGCCAGGAAGGCGCGCTCCTCATGGCTGATCGCCGCGAGCGGCGCGCGCAGGATAAGATCGAACATCACCTCCACGCGCTGATCTGGGTGCAGCGGTCCGCCCATGTCGGCCAGGCGCGCCGCCGCCGCGCGCAGCACGCGATCATGGCCCGGCGCGAACACCGGCGCGCGGCCCGCGAACATCGGCTCAATCCAACGCTCAAGCGCGGCGCCAAATGCACGCGCGCGTGAAGCGCGCCCTGCCAGCGCCTCGGCGGCCGCCACCAACGGGTGCTCAGCCAACGCCGCCTCGCTCATACGCTCCACCAGCACGCCCTCGCGCAGACCGAACGCGGAGAGGATCACGCGGTCAAACTGCCCCGCAAGCATCACGCGCTCGAGCACCACCGCCGCATAAGGCAGCGTCTCGGCGCGCTTGGCGGCGGCTTCCTCCAAACGCTCCAGCGAGCGTTTGCTTTGCTTGCGTACGACATCGACCAGCTTCAGCACCTCCGCGCGCGACATTTCATAATGATGCAGCACGCCCAGCGGGTGATTGCGGAACGCCATATCGATGCGCCCGAGCGCACGCCATGCCCCGCCCACCGCGTAGAAATCGCCGCCCTTGCGCTTCAACGCTTTTGCTTTCGCGAGAATTTCCGCGACCTGCTTGGAGACGCGCTGATACTCAAAATCCTCTCCGCGCGCGAGCGCGAGCGGGCCGAGCGCGAAGGTTTCGCCCTTGCTGGGGCCCTCCGGCTTCATCGTGATCAGCTCAAGGCTCGAGCCGCCCAAATCGCCCACTACGCCGTCCGCTTCCGGTGCGCCCGCGCTGACGCCGAGTGCGGAGAGGCGCGCTTCATCGGCACCGTCGAGGATGCGCAGGGTGAAGCCCGCTTCTTCCTTCACGCGCTGCGCGAACGCCTTGCCGTCGCGCGCCTCGCGCACGGCCGCCGTGGCGACAGGGAATACATCCTTCACGCCCAGCGCATCGACCAAGGTCTTAAAGCGCTTCAGCGCGCGCAGCGCCGCTTCCACGCCCTCTTCGGCTAGAAAGCCCGTGCGCGGCAGATCGCGGCCGAGGCCGGCCATCACCTTTTCATTGAGAATGGGCGTCATCGCGCGCCCGTCGATGCGATAGACGACTAAGCGCACCGAGTTAGAGCCGACGTCGATGACAGCCGCTTCCTGGCCGTCCTTGAGAACCCCGCGCCCGCTCACGGGCGCACCCGTTTAGTAACCGCGCGCGCCGATGTGATCGAACGCCGCCGGCGCATCGCCCTTGAGCGCACGCCCGCGCCCCGAGAGAGAGGGGTTGCGCATAAAGTAATTGTGCGCGCTGAACGGTTCATCCGGAAGCTTGGAAACATCGACCCGTTTAAACACCCCGTCCTCGTCCATGTACCACGATTGCGCCTCATCGTTGAGGTTCGCCACCATGATTTGGTCGAGAACTTGCTGGTGAACGGTTGGATTTTCAACCGGGCACATGACTTCGACGCGCCGCTCCAGGTTGCGCGGCATCCAATCGGCGGAGGAGAGGAACACTTTAGCCTTGGGGTGCGGCAATTTCGCCCCCGCGCCGAAGCACACGATTCGCGAATGCTCCAGAAAACGCCCTACGATCGATTTGACGCGGATATTTTCGCTCAGGCCGGGCACGCCGGGGCGCAGGCAGCAGATGCCGCGCACGACGAGATCGATCTTCACGCCCTCGTTCGAAGCGCGATAAAGCGCATCGATGATATCGGGATGCACCAGCGCATTGAGCTTGGCCCAGATCATCGCAGGGCGCCCCGCGCGCGCGTGCTCGATCTCGTCCTCGATCAATTGCAGCAATGTCGATTTCACGTTCAGCGGCGACATCGCGATTTTTTCCAACTCGGCCGGGCGCGCATAGCCCGTGACGAAATTGAACAGCCGCCCCGCATCGCGCCCGATCGCGGGATCGCAGGTGAAGAGCGATAAATCCTGATAGATGCGCGCGGTGATCGGATGATAATTGCCGGTGCCAAAATGCGTGTACGTGCGCAGCCCATCGGCCTCGCGGCGCACCACGAGGCTGACCTTGGCGTGGGTTTTGAACTCGATAAAGCCGTACACCACCGAGGCGCCCGCGCGCTCGAGCATTTGCGCCTGGCGCAAGTTCGCCTCTTCATCGAAGCGCGCCTTAAGCTCAATCAGCGCGGTGACGTTCTTGCCCGCCTCGGCCGCGGCCACCAAGGCGGCCACGATCGGTGAATCGCGCGAGGTGCGGTAGAGTGTTTGCTTGATGGCCACTACGGCCGGATCGGCCGCCGCCTGGCGAATGAATTGCACCACCGAGTCGAACGTTTCGTACGGGTGATGCACCAGGATGTCCTTGGCCCGGATGGCGGCGAAACTATCGCCGCCGAAATCCTTGATGCGCTCGGGAACGCGCGGCTCGTAGCGCGGAAATTTGAGATCGGCGCGCTCAAGATGGACCAGCTCATTCAGCGCCGAAAGGCCCAGCATGCCGTCGATGATGACCACGTCGCGCGCATCGGCCTCGATCTCGCGCACGATCGAAGCGCGCAGATCGTCCGGCATGGTCGCCTCAACAGTGAGGCGTACGATATCGCCGAGGCGGCGCTCCTTGAGGCGCGCCTCGAATTCGCGCACCAGATCTTCGGCCTCTTCGGCGATTTCAATGTCGCTGTCGCGTACCACCCGGAAGGCGCCTTGCGCCTCGACTTTGTAGCCGGGGAAGAGTTCGTCCAGAAATAGCGTGATTGTGTTTTCAAGCGTTAGGAAGCGGCGCGCGCCGCGCTCGCTCTCGCGCGCGGGCGTGATGTCGATGAAACGCGCGACCTGGGAGGGCACCGGGATCAACGCCGTCAGCGCGCGTCCATCGCCCTTGCGCTTGAGCTTCAGCGCGATCGCAAAGCCGAGGTTCGGAATAAACGGAAACGGGTGCGCGGGGTCCACCGCCAGCGGCGTCAGCAGCGGAAACACTTCCGCCATGAACACCGGCTTCAGCCATTTGCGCTCGGCCTCGGAGAGTTCTTCTGCGTCGAGCACGGAAATGCCCGCGGCGCGCAATTGCTTGCGCAGCTCGGCCAAGTTTTTTTGCTGGCGGCTGATCAGATCGGTCGCCGCTTCATGAATGCGGCTCAATTGCTCGGCCGGGGTGAGACCATCCTGGCTCAGGATGGAAGCGCCCGATTTCGCCTGCTCATGCAGGCCGGCCACGCGCACCATGTAGAATTCATCGAGGTTGGAGGCCGAGATCGACAGAAAGCGCAGCCGCTCCAGCAGCGGGTGGTTTTCGTTTTCGGCTTCCTCCAGCACGCGCGTATTGAACGCGAGCCAGGACAGCTCGCGGTTCAAGAACCGTTCGGGGCCCGTTAGCGTCGGCGTTTTCTTCGCCTCGGCGCGCGAGTTCTTGCGCGTCTTCGCCATCTCTCAACCGTCTCCCGCGGCCCCCCACTGGGCCTCAAGTTTTTCCAGCGCCTTTTTTGCCGCGCCCAAGGCCACCGGCTTAGCCCCTTTAGCCAAGTCAGCGTCCAGGGCGGCGGCCCATTGGTGCGCCGCCGCAAACGTTCGCGGCAGCCTGCGCGCCAGATAACGGGCGGCATTGTCGCTCAATTGAATGAATTGTTCGCGACATATCCGGCGTAAAACCACCTCCATCAGCGCCTCATCGGGCTCTCCAAGGCGCGCAACGGCCAAATTCTGCAGCCTTGAGCGCAAATCCGGTATGGTTGCCGACCAGTGAACGGGATCGGCCTGGCCCACCACCAACACAGCCCCGCTGTGCGCCCGCCCCAGATCGAGCACGCGCCACAGCATCGCTTCGTCGGCGTCAGCGTCGGCGCCGTCGATCAGCACGCGGCCCTGCGCTTCGCGGAAAATAGCCGCCGCATCGTCGGGATGGGCGCGGGGAGATATCTGGCGCGCGCCCGCCTCCAGCGCCCACGCCAGCGCCAGGTGCGTTTTGCCTGACCCCTTCGGCCCGACCAGCGCCATCGCCGCCGAGGGCCAAGTGCGCCATTCCGTCAGCAAGCGCGCCGCGTCGCGGTTGGCGCCGGCGACAACCAGCGTGTCAGGCGATCGCTCGCCCATGCGGAATTCAAAGAGGCGCTGTTGGCGCATTTATCTCGCGACTGTGCGCAACACTGGCCCGGCCGCGGTCTGCTCCAGGCGCACGCCGCGGCGCTGCAATTCGGCGGCGAGCGCATTGGGATCGCCCACGAACGAGAAGGAGACCAGCGCGCCTTCGCGGCCCACCGCTTCGATGCGGATTTCGGAGATCAGCGTTTGCGCCGCGCCTTCAAGCCCTTGCTTGATGCGCTCCCATTGCGCCTGGCTGGTGTAAAGCGCCGACGCTGAAATGCGCGCGCGCTGGCCGCCGCCGATGGCGACGCGCGATTTCCAATCGTTCTGAATGCGCAGATTGGCTTGCTCGGCCAGCGAGACGAGCGCGGCGCGCAGCGCCGGCGCATCGGCCCCGTTCACGCGCGCGGTGACTTCGCCGCGATCGCGCCGCGCGTTCGCATCCACCTCGACCAGCGCCGCCGTCACGGTCTGGCCCTGCACGCGCAATGTGGCGAACAGCGCCGAGGCGGCGGCCGTGCTTTGCGCGAAGGGCGCGGCGCTATCCCAAGCCGGCGCGCCCTGCAGCCCCTCCGGCGCGACAACGAGCGGGGCGAGTTCATCGCCATAGCCGCCCTGCGCCCAAACCTGGCGCCAGAGCGCGGCGGTTTCCGGCTCCACGCCTTGCCCCGCTGCCGGCGCCACCAAAACCGGCGCGGTGCGGGTATCGACAACCGCAAGATTATAGCCGCGCAGCAGCGCGCGCATGCTGGATGGATCGAACCGCACCGTGAGCCGGCCGATATAACGGGTGGAGGAACGGCGCTCTTCCTCGACATCCACGCTCAGCACCAGACGCTCCAGCGTCGAGGCGTCGGGCGTCGCGACCGGGGTGCGCGCCAGTTCGTCGGGAACGGTCAGCCGGCGCACCAAGCGCTCAAAGCCCTGGCGCTGCGCGGCGGCGAAGCCGGCCTGCTGGGCGGCGGCCGCGTTGGCGGCGGTTTCGTCCACATGGACGCCGCCCACGGCGTAGACATTGTCGCGGACCTGGGCGCTTGCGGGGCCTGGCGCGAACGCGCACAAGGCCGCCAGGGCGAAAGCGGCGAAGGCGGCCAAAGGCATGGCTTTCATCGGGAACCTCGTTGCGCGGGGATTGCTGACCCTAGCGGGCGCGGAATCGCCTATCAATGCGGCGGCATTTGGAAACAGCACTTGACCCACCCTTCAGGAACCAACGGTCTGACCTATCGGGACGCCGGCGTCGATATCGACGAGGGCGAGCGCCTGGTCGATCTGATCAAACCGGCGGCGAAATCCACAGCCCGCCCCGGCGCGGAAGCCGCTCTCGGCGGATTCGCGGCCGTGTTCGACCCCAAAGCCGCCGGCTTCAAGGATCCATTGTTCCTCGCCACCACCGACGGCGTGGGCACCAAGCTCAAGATCGCGATTGAGAGCGGGCGGCACGAAACCGTCGGGATCGATCTGGTCGCCATGTGCGTGAACGATCTCTCGGCCCAAGGCGCCGAGCCGCTGATGTTTCTGGATTATTACGCCACAGCAAAGCTCAACGCCGATGAAGCCGCCCTCGTGGTCGCGGGCATCGCCGAAGGCTGTCGCCAGGCGGGCGCCGCGCTGGCGGGCGGGGAAACCGCGGAAATGCCGGGCATGTACGCCAAGGGCGAATATGATCTCGCCGGTTTCGCCATCGGCGCCGCAGAGCGCGGCGCGCTGCTGCCGCGCGTGGAGGAGATGGCGGCTGGGGATGTGATCGTGGGCGTCGCCTCCAGCGGCCCGCACTCGAATGGCTATTCGCTGGTGCGCAAAGTAGTGGAGCGCAGCGGCTTGGCCTGGGACGCGCCCGCGCCGTTTGAAACGGGCAAGACGCTGGCGGAGGCGTTGCTGGCGCCGACGCGCATCTACGCCAAGGCGTTGAAACCGATCTTTGACGCCAAGTTGGCGAAGGGCGCCGCACACATTACGGGCGGCGGCTTGGTCGAAAACACGCCGCGCGCGTTGCCCGATCATTTGGCGGCGGATTTCGATTGGAGCGCGTGGAAGCGCCCCGCCGTGTTCGACTGGCTGCAAGCCGCCGGCGGCGTGCCGGAAGAGGACATGCGCCGCACCTTCAATCTCGGCGTCGGCATGGTGCTGATCGTAGCGCCGGCGAAGGCCGACGAGGTGATCGCGCAGCTCCAGGCTGGCGGCGAACGCGCGTTCAAAATCGGCGTGCTGCAGGCGGCGTGATCAACTCAAACCAAAGCGCGCGAAACGGGAAGCGGGCGGCGCCATGAAGCGCGTCGCCGTTCTCATTTCCGGCCGAGGCTCCAACCTCCAAGCGCTGCTGAACGCAGAGCAGGACGCGTACGAGATCGCGCTCGTGATCTCCAACATCCCCGACGCCGGCGGTTTGGCGATCGCGCGCGAGGCCGGCGTTGAAGCGCTGACCATCGATCACAAGCCATTCGGCAAGGATCGCGAAGCATTTGAACGCGAAATCGACGACGCCCTGCGCGCGCGCAACATCGAACTCGTCGCGCTTGCGGGCTTCATGCGGGTGCTGACGCCGTTCTTCGTGCGCGCCTGGGCCGGGCGGCTGGTGAACATTCACCCTTCGCTTTTGCCCAAATATCCCGGCACGAAGACGCACCAGCGCGCGCTGGAGGCGGGCGATGGCGAGCACGGCTGCACCGTGCATCTCGTTGTCGATGAGGTGGACGCCGGCCAAATGATCGGCCAAGCGCGCATGCCCATCCTGCCAGGCGACACGCCCGAAACCCTGGCCGCGCGCCTGCTGGCGCTGGAGCACGAGCTTTACCCGCGCTGCCTCGCCGCGCTCGCGCGCGAAACGCCCTAAAAACGCCCTGAGCCTGGCCGAAGGGAGGCCGGTCTGTTCGGAGGCGCCCATGCACGCTCCATTGCTCTCCCGCCGCAACCTGATCGTCGGCGGCGCCGCGTCATCGCTTTTTCCAAGCGCGGCCTTCGCCCAACAGGGCGATGCGCTGAGTTTCCTGATCGTCGGCGATTGGGGCGAACCGAGCGCGCCGCTGCAGCACCAAGTGGCGCGCGCCATGGCCGAGGTGGCGCGTGAAATCGGCAGCGCGTTCGTGATCTCGACAGGCGATAATTTCTACACAGAGGGCGTGCGCTCGGTTCGCGATCCCCAATGGGCGTCCACCTTCGAGGCCGTGTTCGACGATCCCGCGCTGCAAACGCCTTGGTACGCCGTTCTAGGCAATCACGATTATCGCGGCGCGCCGGCGGCCCAGGTGGCGTACACCGAGCGAAGTTTCCGTTGGCGCATGCGCGATCGCTATTGGCGAGAGGACATGCGCGTCGGCGGCCAAACCGTGTCGTTCTATTTCATGGATACGACCCCGCTCACCCACCTCGACACGGCGAAAGCGTATGTGCCGCTGCTGGGCGACCGCAACGAAGCGTGGCGTCAGATCGAATGGTTCGGGCGCACATTGTCGGGCCGCCCGGCCGATTGGAACATCGTGGTTGGCCATCATCCCGTGCTGTCGAGCGGCGCACATGGCGGCTCTCCGCCGCTACAGCGCCACATCCAGCCATTGCTCGAACAATTCCGAGCCGCCGCCTATTTCAACGGCCACGATCATGATTTGGAGCATCTCCAGGCGAACGGCGTCAATTATTTCTGCTCTGGCGCGGGCGCCGAACCTCGCCCGATCTCGACCGGCGCTAATTCGCGCTTCGCTTATAGCGGAGGCGGCTTTGCGTCATGCCGGCTTGATCATGACGCGCTGAGCGTCACATTCCACGACGCGAGCGGCGCAGCGCTCTACACAACTAACGTCGCGCGCCGGTAGGGCCGCTTCCGGCGAGACGTTGCGCGCTCGCGCGCCTATATTCGCCCAGGAGGCCATTATGGCGGAACGCGATTACGTGCTGGGCACGCATGACGATGAAATCTACCGGCTCGGCTTTCAGCACCGCGTCTGGCGCCCGCGCGCGCTCGACGCGTGGGCGCGCGCACGCATTGGCGATGGATCGAAAGTGATCGATTTCGGCGCCGGGCCGGGCTTTGCGACCATGGATCTGGCCGAAATGGTTGGCCCTGGCGGCCAGGTGCATGCGCTTGAGCGCTCGCGCCGCTTTCTCGACACGCTGGAAGCGCAAGCCAAGGCGCGCGGCTTTTCTCAAGTGAGCGCGCACGAGATCGATGTCGTGACTGATGCGATCCCGGTGCAAGATGCGGACGCCGCATGGGCGCGCTGGATTTTCGCGTTTCTGCCCAAGCCGAAGGAGGCGCTGAAGAAACTGGTCGATTGCGTGCGCCCCGGCGGGGCGCTCGTGTTTCACGAATACATCGACTACCAGACCTGGAAGCTCGCCCCGCCGGCGCCGAATTTTGAGAAATTCGTCGATGAAGTCTCCGCCAATTGGCGCGCCTCGGGCGGCGAGCCCGATATTGCCCGCCACCTGCCGGCCTGGCTCACGGAAATGGGCCTCAAGGTGGAAAGCCTGAAGCCCTATGTTGATGTGGTTTCCAAGGACGACAATGTCTGGCGCTGGCCGATTGGCTTTTTCGATATCCACATCGACCGCCTGCTCGAACTCAACCGCATCACCACGCAAATGGCGGCCGACATGCGCGAGGAATTCGCCCGCGTCTCACAGCAGCCCGGCACGCTGATGGTGACGCCGCTGGTTCTGGAAATCGTCGCGAGAAAGGGCGAATAGGGAAAAGAAAGGGCGCCTGCGTCGCCCGCATGCGCCCTATTCGCTACTCACAATTCGCTATTCGCTCACCCAACGATCTCTTGATCGCTGAAGAAGAACGCGATCTCGCGCTCGGCGTTTTCGAGGCTGTCAGAGCCGTGCACCGAATTGGCTTCGATCGATTCCGCGAATTGCTTGCGGATGGTGCCTTCAGCGGCGTTGG
>CAZWQS010000050.1:0-16642 GCA_964635925.1 uncultured Terricaulis sp.
CAGATCGAGAAGTCTGCGATCACTTCCTTGCTCTCGGCGAACGGCCCGTCGATCACCGCCGCGCCGCCGCGCCCATCGTAAAGCACGCGCTTGGACTGCGCCGTCGGCTTCAGCCCCGCGCCGGCCACGAACACGCCCGCCTTCGCCATTTCCTCGATCAGCTCATCCATCGCCGCGAACGCCGCCAACGCCTCCGGCGTGGGGGTCGTGCCCTGCAGGCTGGCTTCGTCGGCTTTATGAAACACCATCACGCGCATCGTCTGTCTCCTGGGTCCGAGCCCGCCCCCATGGGCGTCTCAACGGCACGACGAACGGCCCTGAAGGGGGTCTACAATCACCCTGAAAATTTTTCTCACGGCAATCGCGATACCGACGCGCCCTTATAATAAAAGCGCTTCCCCGACGCAGCCCCGGCGACTTGTCCACCGAAGCTCGTAGAGCGAGGCGGAACGCCCCGGGGTGCGATCAGGGCCCCAAAGCCACACGCTGAGCCTGTTGCTCTAGGTCCCCGCTCTCGGCCCCGCTTACGCGGGGCTCTCGGCGGGGATGCGTTGTGTTCCGCTCTGGGCCGAAGCGGACGTTGGGCGCAACTTCAATTATAGTCGCTCGGGAGATTTTCCATGGATCGAAAACACGCCGCGCTACTTATGCGCTACATGAGCGCAACGGACATCGTACTCGGAGGCGTTACCGAGATTTTGCGCGAGAACCCACAAGTTGACCCCGACAAAAAGATGATCTCGGACGTGTATCGTGCGGTTGGATTGCTCCACGAAGCTGTGCGTCGGCCCATAATCAATGAGTTTCCTGAACTCGACTATGACGAGCCGTGAAACGTCGCCTCTCGGCGAACGCATGCTTATTTCCGCGCGGCGGCGATCAGCGCTCCAATCATCCAGCGGCGCACGGCGCGCGCCTCGGCGTCATCGGCCTGCAGCACGTCCTTGAACACGATCATGCTCTCGGTGCCGATCACGATGGCCAGCGCCTTGGCCAGCACGTCCGCTTCTTTCAATTGCGCCGGCGCCAGCGCGGCTTCGATCAAGGGAGAGCGGCGGTTTTGGCGTGGCGGCGTATCATCGTCGGCGCGCAACGCGCGCTGCACGGTGTGCGCCAGCATCATGCGCAATTGCGGCTCGTTGGCCGCCATCATGGTTTCAAACGCATCGTTCACGCGCTGCACGCGCGCTTGCGCGTCCGCCTTCGGCGCGTCGCGGAAAACCTCCTCCGCGTCCGGAATGGCCATATCGAGCGGCGCTT
Organism: uncultured Terricaulis sp.; assembly: GCA_964635925.1. GTDB lineage: Bacteria > Pseudomonadota > Alphaproteobacteria > Caulobacterales > Aquidulcibacteraceae > Vitreimonas. The sequence continues at coordinate 1,261 of CAZWQS010000050.1, forward strand.
CCACCAAAAGCGCCTCCACGTTCGGAAAATAGCGATACGCCGTCGCGCGCGAGACCATGGCTTCGGCCGCGATCTCTTCCAGGCTCGGCGATTTGCCCTGCTTCAGGAGCCGCGCCGCCGCTTGCAGCAAATCCTTGCGCGTGCGGCGGCGCTGGTTGGGGCGCCCTTGTTCGCCCATCTCAGCCCTGCGGGAGCTGTTGCTGGATGGCGGCGAGATCGACCCACACCTGCTCGCGCTTCATCGCGCCATCTTCTGCGTACTCGACCACGTGCAGCAGGCGGAAGCTGAGCGGGCGTCCCCTGCCTTCCAGGCCAAACGGAAAGCCGACAGCGCGTCCGCTCCAATGCGATTCATCGACCAGAAAATTCTCACCATGGAGCCGACGTAGCGTTTTGAACTGGCCGTCCTCCAGATCGGAGAAGAGGCCGACGTAAAACCCGCGCGCCGCCTCGCGCCCATGCGTGGGGCCAGTGGGAAAGCCGACAATGTCGTGTTCGGCATCGTCGGTCAGCGTGGCCAGCACGCCCTCGACGTTGTCGGCGGCTTCAAAGCCGAAATGCTCGTCCATCTTTGCGTTCATCTGTTCGCGGCTCAGCGCCATGACTGCATCCTCCAATGCCGTTCACTTAATGCGACCAAAGTCTCATTGCAAGCATTATTTCTCATTACTGAATTCCCCTTGATTGACTATTCAACCAAGAGATACTCGGCGCTTCGGGAGGAGCCTCATGGCCGATATGGACAAAGCGATCACCACGCAGATCGCCAACATCGAGAAGAAAACCGGCAAGACGCTGGCCCAGCTCGCCGCAGCGATCAAAAAATCCGGCCACGCCAAGCACGGCGAAATCCGCGATTGGCTGAAGCAAAGCTACGGCCTCGGCCACGGCGATGCGAATACGCTGACGCACGTCGCGCTCAAATCCGACGGCGCCAGCGCCGCCAAAGCGGCCGGCGCGAGCACGGACGATGTGCTGGCCGAAATTTATGCTGGCAAGAAAGCGCACCTGCGCCCCATCCACGACAAGCTGATGGCCGCCATCGCCAAGTTCGGCGACCACGAGATCGCGCCCAAGAAGGGCTACGTCTCGCTGCGGCGGAAAAAGCAATTCGCCATGCTCGGCCCGAAAACCAATGAGCGCTTCGAACTCGGTTTGAATCTCAAGGCCGACATCAAGGATGCGCGCGTGAAGGCGCTTCCGCCCGGCGGCATGTGCCAATACGTCGTGCCGCTCGCCAGCGCCGATGAGATCGACGCCAAGCTGATCAGCTATATCAAGCAAGCGTTCGACGCCGCCGGATAAGGCGCATGCCTGATGCTCGCGCACGCCGGCGAATAGTGTTGACGACCGCGCAACATGTTGCAACCGTGGGGCAACTTGAAAGAGACGGCGATGGAAACCAATGACGCGATATTTCTAGGCGGCGCTATTCTCGCCATCGTGCTCGGCGTCATGCGGACGTCGAAAGAGGTTGGCAACGTCGTATTGTTGGCCATCGCAGCTTGGCCGTCCTTCACCTTGGGCGCAAAAAATGGGTGGAGCTACCTCACCGTGGCGATCACGATGGTGGTCGTATATGCTGTTTATTTGGGCTTGCGCTGGGCGGCCGCCCGCTTCGCGCCGAAGGGCGCCTAAGGTTCCTCAGCCGAAGGCGCACGCACGCTTGAGGCACATGCCTGATACTTGAGCGCGCGGGCGCGCGCTCTAATTTATGCCGCTGAAAATCAGCGGAGAATCTCATGAAGCTTTATTACGCGCCCGGCGCCTGCTCACTCGCGCCGCACATCGTCATTCGCGAAGCGGGCCTCGATGTGGCGCTCGACAAGGTCGCGTTCGCGCCCGAGCGGCGCACCGAGGACGGACGCAATTTCTACGAGATCAACCCGCAAGGCGCCGTGCCGACGCTTGAGCTCGACGACGGCAAAATCCTCACCGAAGCGCAGGTGCTGCTGCAATATCTCGCCGCGCAAGCGGCGGAAAAGAAACTGCTGCCCACCGAAGGTTTCGCCAAATGGCGAGCGCTTGAAACGCTAAATTTCATCGCCACCGAATTGCACAAGGGCATTGGCGCCCTGTTCAAGAAGCCCGGCCCCGAAGCGCGCCCGGGCGTCGAAGCCAATATCGTGAGCCGGCTTGGCCTGCTCGACGGCAAGCTGGGCGATCAGGATTATCTGCTGGGCGATTTCTCGGTGGCTGACGCCTACGCGTTCGTCACGCTCCGCTGGGCCAAGGCGTTCAAGATCGATCTCAGCCCCTGGCCGCGCCTGGAAGCTTATTTCCAGCGCGTCCAAGCGCGCCCGGCGGTGCAAGCCGCGCTCGCGGCGGAGGGATTGCAAAGCGCTTAAGCGTCCGTGAAGGTTAAGCGCGTTCAACCATCTCTCCACACGGCATATTCATGCAAATTGGCGATACTCCCGCTTCAACGCGCCCGCTCCTGCTTGTGGCGGCGGCCGCGCTGATGGACGCGCAAGGGCGCGTGCTGATCACGCAGCGCCCTTTGCACAAGCAGCTCGGCGGGCTCTGGGAATTTCCCGGCGGCAAGGTCGAGCCCGGCGAAGCGCCCGAAACGGCGCTGGTGCGGGAGCTGAAGGAGGAACTGGATTTGACGCTGGAAGAGGACGCCCTCGATCCGTTTGCGTTCGCTTCGCACGCATATCCGGATTTCCACCTCTTGATGCCGCTCTACACAGCCACGAGCTGGCGGGGCGAGCCGAAGCTTGATCCCAATGCGGCCGCCGCGCTGCAATGGGTGCGCCCCGCGGATCTGCGCGCGGTGGCGATGCCGCCGGCGGATGTCGTGCTGGTGGACCGCCTCATCGAACGGAGCGCGGCTTGATGCGTAAGTTTTTCAAAAACCGCGCGGGCGCCACCTCGATCGAATACGCGGTGATCGCCTCGATCATCTTCTTCGCCATCCTGGGCGCGGCCGCCCCGATCGGCGATGCGCTGAACGGCGTGTTCGGCGAAGCGGCGGCGGGCTTCAACGACTAAGCCCAGCGCCCGCCATCGGCGGCATGTTTCAGCATTGTTTCAAGATTGACCGACGCCGGCAAAACAGCCGCGCCATACCCCCTCCCGCATTCGGAGGGAAATCCATGAATCTCGCGCAAGCGCTCGGCGCGGCGGCGGCCGCCTTGTTTGTCGGCCTTTATCCCCAGACCTGCGGATGGGGCGTCTCAGCCGCCAGCGCCCAGGTCGCAGCCCAGGGCGAGGCGCTGACGCGGGAGGCCATTCGCGCCGCCGCGCGCGAATTGGCCGAGATCATGGAAGCCAGCTACGTGTTCCCCGACCAGGCCGACCGCTACGCCACGCACCTGCGCCAACGCGCGGCCGCTGGCGCCTATGATTCCATGACAGATCCCGCCGTGCTCGCCGCCACGCTGCAAGCCGAGCTGCGCGCCGTGCATCAGGACGCGCACCTGCGCATCTCGCCCGTCGGCACGACGGAAACGGCGGGCCGGCGCATCGTGCGCGGCGGCGGGCCGTCGGGCGAGTTCGCGCAAGCGCAATGGCTGAGCAAAGGCGTGGCGTATCTGCGCATCAACAGTCTGCCTGGCGGCGAAGACGTCCGCGCGCGCATGAGCGCCATCCTCGACGACTACGAAAACGCCGACACGCTGATCATCGACGTGCGCGCCTGCCCGGGCGGCACGCTGCCGGCGATGGATGCGCTATTCGCGCGCCTCTACGCCGAGCCCACCTTCGTCATGACGATGGACACGCGCACCGGCGCCAATCCGCAGATGGAGCGCGATTTCGAGGGCACGCCCACGCTGCGTCGCGCCGCCAACGCCCCGCGCGGGATCACGCGCTTCGAGCATTGGGCTCAGCCCGCCTCCCCTGTGAGTTCGCTCTCCGACGCGCGCGTGTTCGTGCTGACGGGGCGCACCGGCTCGGCCTGCGAGCATCTCAGCCAAGCGCTGCGCGAAACCGGGCGCGCCATCTTGATCGGCTCCAACACAGGCGGCGCCGGCCATTATGGCGGCGCGCGCGTGTTCGGCGGCGGGCGCTTTGAAATGTTTTTGCCCGTGGGCAATTCGTACGCGCCGGGCGCGGAAAGCTGGGAAGGCGTGGGCGTCGCCCCGCACATCCGCGTCGAGCCTGATCAGGCACTCGCGGCGGCCCTGCGCGAGATCGGAGCGCCTGTGAGCCTCGCAGAGGCCGTCCCCCCGCTTGCCGGCCCGATGCGCGTGGACGCTGCGCCGCCGACGCGGCGCTACGGCATCGCCATGACGCCCCTACAAGGCGGGGAAAGCTTCATCACCGTCGCGGAGGTGATTGCAGGCAATGCCGCCGCCGAGACGGGCCTACGTGCGGGCGACCGCATCGTCGCCGTCAATGGGCGCGCTGTTGCGGACATCACGCCCGCTGACTTCGACGCCGCCATGCGCGCCTCGCCGCTGACACTGGAAATCGAACGCGGCGGCGCACGCTTGATCATCGCCATGTCGCTGGAGAGCTAAGCGGTGATAAGCGCGCTCAATACGTTTGTGCTTGTCGCTGCTCTTGCGCTCGCCGCCCAGAATGCCGCGCCCCGAGGGTGCGCTCCAAAGATTGTGCAGTCTCAGGTAATAGCGACGCACGCGATTCCCGACGCGCAAATCCATCAGCACGCGCGCCGTTTCCGCTAAGCGTCCAGCTCGACGTCCCAATACAAATAATCCATCCAGCTTTCGTGCAGATGGTGCGGCGGGAAGCGGCGGCCGACATGTTGCAGCTCGTGCATCGAGGGTCGGCGCGGCTTGCGATGCGGGCGCATGCCCGAATGGTGCGCCAGCCGCGAGCCTTTGCGCAGATTGCACGGCGCGCACGCGGTGACGATATTGTCCCACGTCGTGCGCCCGCCTTTCGAGCGCGGGATCAGGTGATCAAACGTCAGATCGTCCGGGCAGCCGCAATATTGGCACGCGAAACCATCGCGCAGAAACACGTTGAAGCGCGTGAACGCGGGCGGGCGGTCCTGATGCACGTAATCGCGCAGCGAAACCACCGAGGGCAGCTTCATCTCGAACGAGGGCGAATGGATCGCTTTATCGTAATGCGCCACCACATCGACGCGCTCAAGGAAGACGGCTTTCACCACCTCCTGCCACGGCCAAAGCGAGAGCGGATAATATGAAAGCGGGCGGAAATCGGCGTTCAAAACCAGCGCCGGAAAGCCCGCAAGAGGAGCGCTGGAAACGTTCATGTCACATCGCCCCGACAATGCAGGGCGAGCGCCCGCGCTTGGGGGCGGTGCAGACGGGGAAGGCTCGATTGACTGAAGACCCGATCTCCTTTCGCACCCGCAGCATACCACGAGCGCGAGTCAGAACCTAACTGATTTGGCGCGACAGGTTCGTGACAGAGCGGCAACGCGCGCGGAAAAACGACTACGCGATAAGCCCCGCACGCGGCCCTTTGAGCGCTGAGGCCAGAAATTCGCCGCCCAATTCAAGCCCATCGGGCCCAATTGAATGCGGCACGCCGTACGATACGTGCCATTGCGCGCCGTGGCCCGCTTCGCACAGCGCCTGGGCGCTATCGAACATGGCCGGTATCGGGATGGTGGGGTCGCGGTCGCCGTGGATCAGCAGAATCGGCGGCTTGGCGCGCATCTCGTCCTTCAGACGCTGCGGCGCGCCCACAAGCACGCCGGAGAAGCCCAGGATCGCCGCTGGGCCTCGCTCGCGCCGCAAGCCCACATGCAGCGCCATCATCGTGCCTTGGCTGAACCCGACGAGCGCGCAGCGCTCCGGCGGGAGCCCATGCTTTTCCAGTTCGCGATCGATGAAACGATCCACCGATTGCGCTGCGCCGCGCACGCCCTGCTCCATCAGATGCGGATCAAGCTGGCTGATTGGAAACCATTGGTAGCCGCCCGGCGCCTGCGGCACGGGCTCGATCGCATTGGGCGCTGCGAAACTCGCGCCCGGCAGAGCCTTCGCCCAATAAGGCGCGAGGCTGATCAGGTCGGCGCCGTTCGAGCCGTAGCCGTGCAGCAGGATCACCAGCGCATCGGCCTTGCCCCCGCGCGCAGGCGGCATGCGCGGACCATCGAGGAAAACTGTCATGGAGGTTAGCTAGCAAGCGCGGCGCACTTATCCAACCGCCGCCAAGTTCGGCTAGACTGCCCCCAGATGAGCTTCGTCACCCGCTTCGCCCCCTCGCCGACCGGCTGCCTCCATCTTGGCCACGCCTTCTCGGCGCTGACCGCTTCTGACGCCGCGCGCGAAGCCGGCGGGCGGTTTCTGCTGCGCATCGAGGATATCGACCAGGGCCGCGCGCGGCCCGAATTTGAAGCGGCGATCTTTGAAGACCTCGCCTGGCTTGGCCTTGCCTGGGAAGAACCTGTGCGCCGCCAAAGCGACCACATGGGAGCTTACCAAACCGCGCTGCAAAGCCTGATCGAACGCAACCTCGTCTATCGCTGCTTTCGCACGCGCCGCGAGGTCGCCGAAGCCATCGCCAGCGCGCCCCATGGCGACGCAAGCGATGTATTCGTGGGTGAAGCACTGCCGCCGGAGGATGAGGCCGAGCGCTTGAACGCCGGTGAAAGCTATGCGTGGCGGCTTTCGTTGAAGAAAGCGCGTGCGGCGTTGGGGCCAGCCTATTTTACGCTGGTGTTCGAAGACGAAACCGGCCTGGTGCGCGCCCAGCCGGAAAAGCACGGCGACGTCGTGCTCGCGCGGAAGGATTTTCCGACGAGCTATCACCTCGCCTCGGTGTGGGACGATGCGCTGGCGGGCGTCACGCACGTGATCCGCGGCGAAGACCTCCGCGAAAGCGCGCATCTGCATGTGCTGCTGCAACGCCTGCTCGGCTTGCCGACACCGGCATATCGCCACCATCGTCTCATCCTGGGCGCGGACGGCAAGCGCCTCGCCAAGCGCGATTCCGCAGCCACCCTGCAAGCGCTGCGCGAACAGGGCCTGGGCGCCGGCGATGTGCGCAAAGAACTCGGAATCGCCGCCGCCTGACGATCCAAGGTTGCCACGGGAGCGCACCCAGGTACTGTCCGCGCCGCGTATCCGCGCGGGGTTTGGGGAAAATTCAATGACGACAGCGTCCGTCGATCCGATGCAGGGCTTCTACGACCAGGTCACCAACGTCAGCGATTTCATCTGGGGCGGGCTCTGGAACGGCCAGCAGGTGCTGCCGTTCGCGCCGATGGTGATCGTGCTCTTGGGCGTCGGGCTCTACGTCATGATCGGCCTGCGCTTCTATCCGGTGGTGAAGCTCGGCGAAGCCTTTGTCGGCCTGTTCAAGAAAGAGAAGGACGGCGAAGGCAAGGGCGAGATTTCGCCCTTCGCGGCGCTCTCCACCGCGCTTTCGGGGCAGATCGGCACCGGCAATCTCGCTGGCGTCGCCACCGCGATCGCGCTTGGCGGCCCCGGCGCGATTTTCTGGATGTGGGTGACGGCCATCTTCGGCATGGCGCTGGCCTTCGCGGAAGGCTCGCTCGCCGTGCGCTATCGCGAGCGGCGCGAGGACGGGCACTATCAAGGCGGACCGATGTATTACATCCGCCACGGCCTCGGGCCGAAATGGCGCTGGCTCGCCATTCTGTTTTGCATCGGCACCTTCGTTTCCGCGATTGCGACCGGCTGCATGATCCAAGCGAACTCGCTCGCGGATTCAGCATCCGGCTTGTTCGGCGTGGAAGAATGGATGGCCGGCGTCGCCACCGCCGTGCTGGTGTTTATCGTCATCGTCGGCGGCATTAAATCGATTGGCGCCGCGGCGGAGAAGATCGTGCCGATCATGGGCGCGGGCTACGTGCTGATGGCGCTCGCGGCCGTGATTATCAATTATGCCTCGATCCCCGAGGCGTTCGGGCGGATTTTCGAAGGCGCGTTCAGCGGCAGCGCCGCCGCGGGCGGATTCACCGGCGCCGGCATCATGCTGGCGATCCGCGCCGGCGTGGCGCGCGGCCTCTTCTCGAACGAAGCAGGCCAGGGCTCGACGCCGATCGCGCACGCCGTCGCACAGACGCAAGATCCCGCGCGCCAGGGTCGCTTTGCCATGATGGGCACGTTCATCGACACCATCATCGTCTGCACCATGACGGGGCTGGTGATCCTCACCGTGCAAGGCGCCTTTCCGCACACCGACGCGGCGGGAATCGTCACTACTCAGCCGCACGCCTGGATGTCTGATCTGCGCGGATTTGACGTAACCTCCGCCGCCTTCGGCGCGGCGTTCCCAACCATCGTGTTCGGCTCGATCAGCATCGGCCAATTGGTGGCCTCGGTTGCGCTCATGCTGTTCGTGTTCACCACCTTGATCACCTGGTCGTACTACGGCGAGCGCGCGACCACGTATTTGTTCGGCCAGCGTTTCGCGGTGCCTTATCGCGTTTTCTGGGTGCTGATGATCGTGGTTGGCTCGGTGCAGCAGATCGAGTTCGTCTGGCGCTTCGGCGATATCGCCAACGCGATGATGGCCTTTCCGAACCTGATCGCACTCGCGCTGCTTTCAAGCGTCGTGTTCGCGTTGGCGAAGGGCGATCGCAAGGCCGGCAAGGATCACGAGTAGACGCGGCGTCTAGTCTGGATAGTGTCGATCGCCCGGCCAGCCTTCGATAGCTTCGATCGTCTCGTGCGCGCTTTCGAGTTTGTGATCGGGCACGTTGGAGATGCGCGCGGCCTCGATCCACGCCTTGATCGCCGTCGGCGCCAGGCGGTCGCGCCCGCACAGCAGGAAGAACGGCTCGTCCTTGGCCAGCGCCGAGAGCGAGCCGTGCTCAAGCTCCGCCGCCAGATATTTGTACCCCGCCTCACGCAGCAAGCGGGCGCACTCCAGCTTCACCGCACGATCATCCGACATCAGCCCTGCTCCTCAATGCGCGCGCGCCGGCCTATCGCCGAACGCGCCGATCAAGCGTGTAGCCCAATCGCCCAGGCCATCCCAGCCTTCCGCGCCCTCAAACAAACCAAGCCGCACCAAAACCAAATCCTTTGACGGGACGACGACAACAATCTGCCCCTCATGCCCCTGCGCATGAAACGAATCCGCCAGGCCGGGATCGGTGATCAGCGAACGCATCGGCTTGCCCTGCCCGTCCGGCGCGGTGAGCCACCAATGCGCGCCGTAGATATCCGTGCCCCGGTCAGGCCCGGGCGTGCGCGCGAAATCGACCCAGCCTTGCGGCAACACCTGGCGCCCATCCCACACGCCTCCGCGCAGATAAAGATAGCCGAAGCGCGCCCAGTCCCGCGCATTCGCCCACACCAGCGCGCTGCCGTAATAGAGTCCCTGCGGATCGAATTCGACCACCGGGGTCATGCCGATCGGCGCGAACAACCCCTCTTGCATCCAAGCGCGCATGCGATTGCGTCTGTCCATCGCGTTCGCGGGATCGGGCACGATCGCGCGCGTCAGCGCATCCGAGATGAGTATCGAACCGGCGGAATTGTAGTTCCAGCGCGCGCCGGGATCGCGGATCAGCGGCAAGCTCGCGGCGAAACGCGCCGTGTCGCCGCGCCCGCGGCCGTAGAGCATGTGGGTGACGTCGTTCGCCAGCACGCTCGGCGCGCCGATTTCGGTGTAATCCTGGCCATCGACCATGTTGAGCCATTGCCGCCACGTGATCGATGCACGCCGATCGCCGCCGCGCCAGTGCGGGCTGCCCATCGGCGCATCGATGGCGACGCGCCCTTGCAGCACGCCGACGCCGACCAGCGCGTGCGTCACCGATTTCGCCATCGACCAGGAGATCAGCCGCGTGTCGCGATTGAAGCCCTCCATATAGCGCTCGAACACGATGGCGCCGCTCTGCACCACGATCACCGCGCGCGTCTCGCCGAATTGCGGATGACGCCCCGCGAAGGCTTCCGTCACGGCCAGATCGAACGCGGCGCGGTCCACATCGGCGGGCAAAGGCGCCTCGGCCCATTCCGTGGTCGGCCAGGCTAGGCCGGCCGGCTGCGGCGGCAAAGGGTGCAGCGTTTGCGCGTGCGCCGCGTTCGCACACGCAAAAACCAACGCCGCGATCGCGCCGCGCAGCATGACGTCTCCCCTCGTCTTCGCTATGCTCCGCCGGCGAACATAGGGGGAGGCGGGCGTGTCGCGCAAACGCTGGTTTTTGATCGTGGGCGTGGCGTTGGCGGGCGTGGCGCTGCCGGGGCTCGTCTGGAGCCTGCAGGATGAGGTGCAATACGCGCGCATCGCCACCGGCTACGCCGCCAAGCAAACTTGCTCCTGCCTCAACGTCAGCGGACGCACGCTCGACTCATGCGTGGCGGATTTCCCGGAAGAGTCGCGCGGCCTGATCAGCGTGAAACAGGAAGGCCAAAACGTGCGCGCCAGCGTGCTGTTCGGCGCCATCGGCGCGGAAGCGACGTATGAGGAGGGGTATGGGTGCGAGATTGGGGATTAAGAGCAGGACTCGAATTTTTCCCTTCTCTCCTCTCATTCCGGACACGCCGAAGGCGTGATCCGGAACCCAGAGCCAACGCCGCGCCGGTTGCTCTGGGTTCCGGCGCTACGGCGCGGGCCGCGCCTCCGGCCGGAATGAGAGGCGGCGGCAGCGGAGGGAAAAATCCCCAATCCCTAAACCAGCCACCCACGCGCATTCGGCACTGGCTTGCGCATCAGCGCGAGCACCACCCCAATGCCCGCCCGCACGATCGCCCACAGCGCCACGAGCGCATGCACGAAGATCGTGCCGACCGCCAGCGCACCGTGGATATAGCCCAGCAGCGAGCCCAGCGTCCAAATCGCCCAGCCGATGATCAGCGTGCGCAGCGCATGCTCATGATGGGTATTGGCCCAAGGATTGGATGAGCCGCGATTGGTGAAGGCGAAGAAGCCCGCCGCGATGGCGATGGCGATGCCGACAACCCAGCCCAGCGTGTAAAGCGACCCCGCGCCGAACACGAAGGGAATCGCGAAATTGAACGCGAACGCGATCAGCGTCAGCAATTGCGAGAGCACCGCTTTGCCGCGATGGGTCTGAAACCCCAGCCCCCCGCTCTGCTGCGGCGCCGCCGGGCGCTTGGGCGGGCGGCGGAAAGGCGTGACGTTGTCGTTCGGCATGGGGCTGACTAACGCGTGGTCACAAATTCAGCAAATGCGGATCGCCGCCTTGCGCGGCGATGTTGATGCTGACGGCGCGTTCTTCGGCAAAGCGCGGCAGATAGTACGGCCCGCCGGCCTTCGGCCCCGTGCCGCTCAAACCAGATCCGCCGAACGGCTGCACGCCGACCACCGCGCCCACGATGGTGCGGTTTACGTACACATTGCCCGCGGGCACGGCGGCGATCACCGCTTCGGCGAAGCTTTCCAGGCGCGAATGCACGCCGAGCGTCAACCCGTAACCCTTCGCGGCAAGCTGCGCGCCGACCTTGGCGATGTCGGCTGGATCATAGCGCACTACGTGCAGAATCGGCCCGAACACTTCGCGCTCGATCTGATCGAGGCTGGAGAGTTCGATCACCGCGGGGCCGAAGAAATTGCCGCCGAGGTGCGAAACATCGATCTGCTTCAGCACGCGCGCTTCGCGCGTCATGCGCTCGACGTGCTTGTCGAGATTGGCTTTGGCTTCCGCATCAATGATCGGGCCGACATCTGTGAACGGATCGGCCGGATCGCCGATCACCAGCGTATCCATCGCGCCCAGCAACGTCTCCAGCACCTCGTCGGCGGTGTCGTTCGGCAGGAAGATGATGCGCAAGCTGGAGCAGCGCTGCCCCGCCGAATTGAAGGCGGAGACGATCACGTCATCCACCACCTGCTCCTTGAGCGCTGTCGTATCCACGAACAGGCCGTTCAGCCCGCCCGTCTCAGCGATCAGCGGCACGATTGGGCCATCCTTGGCCGCGAGCGTGCGGTTGATCAGCCGCGCCACCTCGGTGGAGCCTGTAAACGCCACGCCCGCGATGCGCGGATCGGCGACAAGCGCCGCGCCGACTTCGCCATCGCCCAGCACAAGCTGCAATACATCCTCCGGCAAGCCGGCTTCGCGGAAAAGATGCACCGCCGCGCGCGCGATGCGCGGCGTCTGCTCGGCGGGCTTGGCGACAACCGTGTTGCCCGCCGCAAGCGCGGCGGCGAGCTGCCCAGTGAAAATCGCCAGCGGAAAATTCCACGGGCTGATGCAGACGAACACGCCGCGCCCGTGCAGTTCGAGATGATCGGTTTCGCCCGCGGGGCTCGGCAGCGCCGTGGCGCCGGCGAACAGGCGCTCGGCCTCGGCCGCGTAATAGCGGCAGAAATCCACCGCCTCGCGCACCTCGTCGATCGCGTCCTGCAGGCCGCGCCCGGCTTCGTGCGCGATCAATTGCACCAACGGATCGTGGTGGTCCTGCAATTTGTCGCCCATGGCGCGCAGGATGCGCGCGCGCGCCGCCCCGCCCATGTCATTCCACCGTGCAAACCCAGCCTGCGCCATAGCGATCGACGCCGCCGCATCGGATTTCATCTCGGGCATCGTTCCGCCGTTCGGCGGCGGATAAAGCGCTTCGCGATCGGCGCGGATCGAAAGATCGCGGCCCGTCGAATTGCGCCGGCTGGCGCCGAACAGGCGCGGCGGCGGCGGCAAGCGGCGATGGCGGTGCGGATTGGCTTCCAAAGTCGCGATCGGATCGGCGGCGACGATCTCGGGCGAAACATCGTCATCCAGGAACGAATGCACAAAGCTGGTGTTGGCGCCGTTCTCCAGAAGCCGCCGCACCAGATAGGGCAGCAAATCCTCATGCCCGCCCACCGGCGCGTAGACGCGCACCGGCAGCGGCGTTTCGAGTGCGGCGTAAAGCGCCTCGCCCATGCCGTGCAGGCGCTGGAACTCGAAATCCTCCCGCCCCGCGCTGGCGGCCAGCCGGCGCACGGCTGCAACCGTATGCGCGTTGTGCGTGGCGAATTGCGGGAAGATGGCGCGCACCGCCAGAAGATCGCGCGCGCAGGCCAGATAATGCACGTCCGTCGCGGCCTTGGTGGTCCAGACCGGAAAATCCTCGCGCCCCATCACCTGCGCGCGCTTCACCTCGCCATCCCAATACGCGCCTTTGACCAGGCGCGTTTGAATCGGCGTTCCCCGCACGCGCGCCAACTGCGCCAGACGCGCGATCAAAGCGCGCGTGCGCTTCTGATACGCCTGGATGACAATGCCGAGCCCTTCCCAATCCTTCAGCGAGGGCTCCAGCGCCAGCTTCTCGAACAGCTTGAGCGACAGCACGAGACGATCCGCCTCCTCCGCGTCGATCGCCAAGCCGATGTTCCACTTCTTGGCCGCTTGGGCGAGTTGCAGCATGCGCGGATAAAGCTCGGCCATCACGCGCGCCTCCTGGCGCGCTTCATAGCGCGGGTGCAGCGCCGAGAGTTTCACCGAGACGCCGTTGGACGCATGCGGCCCCTTGCCCTCGGCCGCCTGGCCCACCGCGTCGATCGCGTTGGCGTAGGCTTTGAGGTAGCGCTCCGCATCCGCATCGGTGCGCGCGCCTTCGCCCAGCATGTCGAACGAATAGCGGCTGGCCAGTCCCTGGCGCACCATGCCCGCGCCACGCTTCAGCGCCGCATCGATGTTGCGACCGAGCACGAATTGTTCGCCCAGAATGCGCATCGCCTGCATCGCCCCGGCGCGCACCACCGGCTCGCCCGCGCGCTGCACCATGTTGGCCATGAACTTGGCGCTGTCGTTTTTCATCTCCTCCGGCAGCGATACGATGCGCCCCGTCAGCATCAGCCCGAACGTGCCGGCGTTGACCAGCCAATGATCGGATTTGCCGAGATGCTCGGCCCATTTGCCGGTGGCGATCTTCTCGGCGATCAGCTTGTCGGCGGTGTCCTCATCCGGCACGCGCAGCAGCGCCTCGGCCAAGCACATCAGCGCCAGGCCCTCGGCGTTGGAGAGGCCGAACTCTTCGAGGAAGCTTTCCATCACGCCCTTGCGGCGCTTCAAGCCGCGCGCCCGCGTCACCAGCGCGCGCGCCTCCGCGTTCACGCTGGCGCGCGCGGCGGGATCGAGCGGGACATCCGCGAGCAACGCCGTGACGGCGGCGTCCTCGTCTTGATATTTCAACGCGTCAAGCGCGTCCCAATCGATGGCGGCGGCGGGATGCGACGTGGGGGCGGATTGCATGCCGCCATTTGCCCAAGTCCGTTCCCAAGGGCAAGCGGGTCGGCGCGCCCCTCTTGCGTTCGCCGCGCCCCCATGGTCAGAACCGGCCCCGTGAGCACCCAAGCCCCAGCGCCCGAAACAGCGGACGTCTCCGAAATCGCGCCGGAAACCCCGCCGCTCGCCCAGAAAATCCTTTTGGTCACCGACGCCTGGGAGCCGCAGGTGAACGGCGTGGTGCGCACGCTCTCCAACACCAACCGCGAGCTCAAGGCGATGGGCTGCGAGGTCGAGGTGATCTCCCCGGCGGATTACAAGCGGACCATCCCGCTCATAACGTATTCGGAAATACGCTTGGCGCTGGGGGCGCGTGAGGATGTGGAGGATCGCTTCCTGGCGTTCGCGCCGGACGCCGTGCACATCGCCACCGAAGGCCCGCTGGGCTGGGACGCGCGCGCGGTGTGCCTCAAGCACAAATTTCCCTTCACCACGAGCTACCACACCCAGTTTCCGGAATACGTGCACGCGCGCTTCTGGTTCATCCCGACCTGGGCCGGCTATCGCTACATGCACGCGTTCCACGACAGATCCGGCCGCGTGATGGTGGCGACGCCCACGATGCAGGAGCAATTGCGCCTGCAAGGCTTCCGCAACACCGCGATCTGGAGCCGCGGCGTGGACGTGGAGATGTTCCACCCCAGCAAACGCGGGGTTGACGGCGGCGTCTTTGGCGATCTGCCGCGCCCGATCTTCGCCTATGTCGGGCGTGTTGCCGTCGAGAAGAACATCGAAGCGTTCCTGAAGCTCGATCTGCCGGGCTCCAAGGTCGTCGTCGGCGACGGGCCCGCGCGCGAGGAGCTGCAAGCCAAATACGCCGACGCGCGCTTTGTCGGCTCCAAGTTCGGCGAGGAGCTGGCGCGCCATTATGCGGATGCGGACGTGTTCGTCTTCCCCAGCTTCACTGACACGTTCGGCTTGGTGATTCTGGAAGCCGCCGCCACAGGCACGCCGGTCGCCGGCTATCTCGCGCCCGGTCCGAAGGACATTCTGCCCGGCACGGGCGCGGGCGTGGTCGATAAGGATTTACGCAAGGCCTGCCTGGAAGCGCTGACGCTCAAGCGCGAAGACGCGCGCGCACTGGCGGAGCGCTATTCCTGGCGCGCCTGCGCCGAGGAGTTCCGCAAAAACCTAGAACCGCTGCCGAAAGAGCGCGGCCGCCGCTTCTGGCACAAATTGCGCGACCTGCGCGCCCGCGCGAAAGAACGCCGGCGGCTGAAACGCGAAGCCAAGCGCGCCGCGAAAGAAGAGACGCGGGATTAGGCTCTCGAAGCGAAGCTCGCTCGA
>CAZWQS010000051.1:0-944 GCA_964635925.1 uncultured Terricaulis sp.
CGAATCCCGGCCGCCTCAGCGACGACGCGCTGATGGCTGAGCTGGGCCTCAAGCCTATGGGCGCTTCAGGCGCCACCTAGCACGCGCAGGCATTGCGCCAGCGTCTCGCCTTCAAGCGGCGCGGCGAGTTCAAGCCGCTGCACTGTGCGCTGGCCAGGACCGCGCGGCATGTAGCGGATGATGCGCTCCGCCGCTCCATCGCGCACGACATAGACAAGCTCTTGCGCGGCATCGCCGATCACGCCGCCGTCGCGGCGCAGGATCACCATGCCGTTCCGCAGGCCCGCCGCGTAGGCGGGCGAGGCGGGATCGAGGCCGTTGATGGTGTTGTCGTTGGCGCTGTGGCTTCGATGTCGAAGCCGCGATGGAAGGGCGCGGCCTCAAACGTGACGATACGCCCGCACGGTGCGAACACGTCTTCCGGCAGCAGGATGAACGCGCCCGCCTCGACCTGCGCGGCATAATCCGCGTCAAAGCCGACATCCGCTTCACGCGCGGCGCGCATGAAGCGGATGTGCGCAGGCTCGCTCGCGCCCACGATACGCGTTGCATGTATCAATGCATCCAGGCTGCGCCCCTGCGCGCGCAAGCGCTGATCCCAGATCGTCGCCAGCAGACGCCCGCGCTGATACGGCAATTGCTGAACCGCGCCATCGCTCCAGAATGCTTCCTGAATGCGCGCATTCGGCGCCGTGCGCGCGCTTGAGAATGCGTAGGCGCGCAGCATCGTGTTCAGATCGTCGGCGAATTCTTGCGGGGTCCACAGCCCCTGCCGCACCAGCAAGCGACCGGTGTAGAAATCGGTGAAGCCTTCCGAGAACCAATATTGCAGCGCCTCGTTCTCGCCCGGCGCGGCGCCCAGGGCGTGCGGAATCCAAGTGTGCAGGCTTTCATGCGCCAAGGTGCGCGTGATCTGATCCGCTTCCGCGTTGGACGTTGCGAAG
>CAZWQS010000051.1:954-16604 GCA_964635925.1 uncultured Terricaulis sp.
CGAAGAACGCAAACGCATCGCGCAGGCCGGTTCCCCCGATCGACAGCCAGCCTTCCTGCGGCGAGTCCAGCGGAATGATGGTTACGAGATAGGGCGTGGGGGGATCGCTCCAGAAGCCGCGCTGGCCCGCGACGACCGCATTCACCTGCGCCATGAAGCTTTCATCGCTGAAGCGCCATTGCCCGCGCATCGCCACGCGAATGTTGCGGTCCGCGCCGTGATGGACGCGGAAATCGCCCCCGACCGTGACGCTGCTCCAAATCCCGTTCAGCGTGAGACCGGTGTGTTCAAGGTCGGAAGCGTAGGCCCACCCACGCGGCAAGTTGCGCGCGCGCACGCGCAACGGCGTGTCCTCGCTCGCCTCCTCCGGCGTCACAAACGCCGCTTCACCGATCAGATGGAAATAACCCGGCCGCACGATGGCGCGGTAGGCGTTGCCGGCGCCGGCGTTCGGCTCGCCTTCGTAATCCTGCACGATCCGATAGCGCACGTGCACGCGCGCGCCGGGGCGGTGCGTCAGCACGCGTTGGTTCGGCGTTTCGCCATCGCGCAGCGCCGCGCCGGAAACGGCCTCGAGCGCTGTGATGGCGCGATAGAGTTCGGGCTGACCGCCCCATTCGTTCGGGACGCGCAATGCGGTTTCGCCATCGGCGTCGCCGCGGAAGCGCAGGTCCACTTGCACCGCCTGCAAGGCGCCGCCCGCCATCACCGGCGTCAGCGCGTACTCAATCCGCTCGGGCGCGCTTTGCGCCGAAAGCAGCAAAGCAGAAGCGGCGGCGAATATCGCCTTGAGCGCCCTGGCCATCATGTTCACCTTCCGAATGTCAGCCGCGGTGCAGCGCCATCTGCTCGGTCACGCCAAGCAACACGCCCTCAGGGCTCCAGAATTTCGCACTGTGGTCCCAATAGCCATGCGCCACGCGCCGGCCTTCCACGCCGACCAGCACGTGGCGTGCGCCGACGGCCTCAAACTCTTCCGGTGCGCCGTGGAAGTGCACGTTCATCGACAGCGTGCTGGAGGGCACGAAGCTGTTGGTGAGGTAGAACACGCGCGGAGGCATGTAATCCGCCAGCAGCGCCAGCGCGGCGGCGTCGAAGCGCGTAGGCTCTGTCGTGCGCGACCAGAACAGCGAATTGCCGTCGCTCTCGCCGGTGAAGGGCGCGCCGGAAATCCAGCGCGCCTGCAGCGCGCGCCCGAACGGCGTCGGCGGGCTGAACGCGACCAGGCCCTCGGTGTCGGCGGGCGGCGCCTCGGGGCGCGGCGCGAATTGATGCGTGTGCGTATCCGCGCGGCCCGCGCCAACGGTGACGATCGCTTGGGCGCGCACGTCCTCGCCCTGCACCACTTCGCTTTGCAGGAACGAGACGCTCTTGCCCTTGCGCAGCGCGCGCACGCGCACGCTCAAGGCGCCCGGCCGCACCGGCGAGAAGAAGTGCGCGTTGAGCGAGCGGGCGATCTGCCCCTCCGGCGCTTCGCCAAGCGCGGCTTTCAACAAAGCAGCGGCGATCCATCCGCCGAACTGGCCGATAAAGGCGCCGCTCATGCCGTTGGAATACGCGGGATCAACCTCCCCGCGCCAAAGCCCAGGCTCGGCGCGTGAGAGCGTCAGCGTGTCGGACAGCAAGGGCGGCATTTTACTCGCCCTCGTGAAATTTCGCGGCGAACAACGCCTCGACGGCGTTGAGCGCGGCTTCCGCCTCAGGGCCGTCCGCCTCGACCTCTACCGAGGAGCCCACGCCTGCGCCCAGCATCATGAGGTCCATCAGCGAGCGCGCGTCAGCTTCTTCTTCCTCGCGGCGCACCATGATCGTGGTGTCGTCATAGGTCAGGGCAAGTTCGGCCAGCTTGCGCGACGCGCGCGCGTGCAGGCCGCGAACATTGATCACCGCAATCGTGCGCTTCAGCCCCATGCGCGCTTCTTTTTATTTTAGGCCGCGCCGCCGGCCAGTTCCACGGACGCCACGCGGATGTAGCGCCGCCCCGCATCCTGCGCGGCCAGGGCCGCTTCGGGCAAGCTCAGTTTATCGCGCACCTCGGCGAGCTTGATCAGCATGGGCAGGTTCACGCCGGCGATCACCTCGGTCTTCACCTGGTTGATCACCGAGATGGCGAGGTTGGAGGGCGTGCCGCCGAACATATCGGTGAGGATCACGACGCCCGCGCCGCGATCGACGGCGCGCACGGCGTCGATGATGTCGGCGCGGCGCTCTTCCATGTCGTCATACGGGCCGATCGCGACGGCGCGCATCTGCTCTTGAGCGCCCAATACATGCTCCGCCGCCGCGACGAACTCGTCCGCCAAGCGGCCGTGGGACACCACGACAACGCCAATCATGCCTGCGCTCCCGCCACCCAGCCCCTCAAGGCCCGGCCAAGGGGCGCCACCATACCCTTTCGCGCTTGCGAGAAAAGCGAAAGGCGCACGCGACGTGCAGTTTTTCGACAGCCCGGATTCATGCGCGCGGCGAGCCCGCCAGCGGCAATTCAACCACCAGGCGCGCGCCCCCTTCGGGGCGGTTCTGGGCGAAGATGCGGCCCTTGTGGGCGGTCACGATCTGGCGCGCGATGGAGAGACCGAGGCCCGAATTGCCACCAAACGCCGCCCCACGCGGGCGCTGCGTGTAGAAGCGCTGAAACACGGTTTCGAGGTTTTCCGGCGGGATGCCGGGCCCCTCGTCCTCAACCACAACGCGCAGCAGGGCGCCCTCTTTGCCGCGCACGGCCTCGGCCCGCACGATTACCTCTCCCGTAGGCGGGCTGAAGGAGCGAGCGTTGTCGATCAAATTGCGGAACACCTGCCCCAGCGGCCCGCTTTGGCCCGACACGATCGCTCCTTCCGGGCGCGCGCCCTTAAACAGCACGCGCACGCCCGCCTCATCGCCCGGCGCGGGCGCGTAGGCGGAGACGAGATCATACAACATCGCGCCGAGATCGACGGATTCGAGATCGAGCCGCGCGGTTTCCGCTTCGATATGGCTGGCGCGGGCGATGTCGGTGATGAGGCGATCCAGCCGCTTCACATCCTGCGCCACGATGCCGAGCAATTGCGTCTGCCGATCGGGATCGGACACCGCGCGCGCCGCATCAACCGCCGAGCGGATCGAGGCGAGCGGGTTTTTGATCTCATGGCTGACATCGGCGGCGAAGCGCTCATTGGCGTCGATGCGATCGGCCAGCGCGTCGGTCATCGCTTCCAAAGATTGCGACAGCGCGCCGATTTCGTCCTTGCGCTTGGAGACGTCCGGCAGGTTAAGGCGCGTCGAGCCGGTGAGGCGCAACCGATCGGCGGCGGAGGCCAAAAGCTCGATCGGGCGCGCGATGAAGGCGGCCAACAACAGCGAAGAGAGAAAGATCGCGATCGCCGCGCCGGTCACGAACGGGATCATGCTGGCGCGCTCAGCCACCAGGATGCGCTCCACATCCGCGCTTTCCAGCGTCACCGTGCCCAGCACCATCTGCACGCGCCGCACCGGCAACGTCAGCGAGACGACGCGCTCGCCTTTTTCGTTGAGCCGCTCGCCGCGCGCGATTTCGCCGCGCAGCGCGCGCTCATGCTCCTCCTCCAGCGTGATGGAAGGCCGCCAGGGTGTGAGGCGCAGATATTCCACGCGCCGCGCCGCCTTGCCGATGCGCTCGCCCAGATTGGTTTCCTCGCCCGGCAAGGGCAACGGGCGCTCCTCGCGGCGATCGTAGAGCACGTCGGTGTCGGCCACGATGCGCCCGTCGGCGGCGTAGACGCGCACGCGCGGGCCGATGCCGCCGGGGCGCGCGCCTTCCGCGATCGGAGGCAGCAAGCGGCGCAGCACCTGGCGCACAGCCGGCTCGTTGATGCCGGGGTAAGGATCGCCCTGCACCGTGCCAGTTTCAATCAGCAGATTGGTGATCAGCTCGCCTTGGGTGCGCAGATTGCGGAATTGCGCGTCGGTCAGCCCCGCGCGCATTTCCGAGAGCAGCAGCACGCCGATCGCCAGCAGGATGAAGCCGGCGAAATTCCAGATGAAGATGATGCGGGCGATGCGCGAACGCAGGATCGCCCGCAGCAGGCCTTCACGCTTCGTTGTAGCGGTAGCCGACGCCATAGAGCGTTTCGATCGCATCGAACTCGCCGTCGATGTCGCGGAACTTTTTGCGGAGCCGCTTGATGTGGCTATCGATGGTTCTGTCGTCGACATAGACCTGATCGTCATAGGCCGCGTCCATCAATTGGTCGCGGCTTTTCACATAGCCCGGGCGCTGGGCGAGCGCTTGCAAAATGAGGAATTCAGTGACCGTCAGGCGGACTTGCTCGCCCTTCCAGGTGCAGGCGTGGCGATTGGGATCGAGCACGAGCTCGCCGCGCACGATCGGCTTTTTATCCCCCTCCACGGCGCCGGGCGCGCCAGCGCGGGCGCGCCGCAGCAGCGCCTTGACCCGCTCATTGAGCAGGCGCTGGGAGAATGGCTTTTTGATGTAATCGTCGGCGCCGATGGAGAAGCCGACCACCTCGTCCATCTCGTCGTCTTTCGAGGTGAGGAAGATCACCGGCAGGTTTGAATTCTGGCGCAGACGCTTCAGCACCTCCACGCCATCCATGCGCGGCATCTTGATGTCGAGGATGGCCAGATCGGGCGGCGTTTCCGCCAACGCCGTCAGCGCCGTCGCGCCGTCGGTGTAGGTGCGCACGGAATAGCCCTCCGCCTCGAAGAAGATTTTGAGGGAGGCGAGGATGTTCTCGTCGTCGTCGACAAGGGCGAGTGTGGCCATGGGCGGGAACGGTTCCTGACTTCGCTGTAATGAACTGCGACGCGTCTTCTTAGCCTTCAACGGCGCGGAGGGAAACATGTTCTCGCCTCACATGCGCCCGCTCTCTGGAAATTGAGCGGCGCGAGGCGCGAAACGTGTTCGGATGGTGGCGAAATTAGTGCAAGCGCCGGCCGTTCCAAGCCGCGCCGACGACCTCGCCGTCGTCGCTCGACCATGTGCCGGTGAAGCTGTTCGCGTCGGTGAAGACGATGCGGAACGTGCCCATGGTGGCGCCTTCAGGCCAGATGCTGGCCCAGCGGCCGGTCCAGATCAGCGTGTCGTTCGGGCCGGGCGCCACCTCGCCGGTTTGCACGCCATCCCAGCCGGTCGCGGGGCTGACGCCGTCGAGCGCATCTGGGCTTGAATCGCGCGTGATCCGGAGCAGGCCCGATCCGACGATCGGGCCGCCGCCCGTGTTCGAGAATTGCGTAATCCATTCACCGACCACCGCCTCGCGCGGCAGCGCCGGCCCGACGTGCGCGGGCGCTGGGTCGATCGCAATCGAACGCCCGCTCTGCTGCGCGGCGGCGGGCGCGGCGAACGCGATGCAAGCGATGGCGGCGAGTGCGAGACGTTTCATGCGAGGCTCCCCAGTGTGCGCCCGCTACGCGCTAAGCGCGGCAAGTTGATGGCGCGCGCATGGTCCCCTCCCCTCGCGAGGAGGGGGCGGAGCCCCTCCTTAATGCGCCGCCCCCCAAGTCGCGCCCGCCTTGGCCTCCACCGTCAACGGCACGCTGAGGCTCGCGGCGGGCTGTGGCGCGGCTTCCATCACTTTGCGCGCCAGCGCGCAGAGCTTGTCCGCCTCCGCCTTCGGCGCTTCGAAGACCAATTCGTCGTGCACCTGCAGCAGCATGCGCGCCTTGAGGCCCGCCGCCGGCAGCGCTTCGGCCATGCGCACCATGGCGCGGCGGATGATGTCGGCGGCCGCGCCTTGCAAGGGCGCGTTGATCGCTTGGCGTTCGCCGAACTGGCGCTCCTGCGCGTTTTTGGATTGCACGCCGCGCACCCAGATACGGCGTCCGAAGATGGTTTTCACATAGCCGTTGGCGCGCGCGAAGGTTTTGGTGGCTTCCATATAGTCGCGGATGCCGGGGAAGCGCTCGAAATATTTCTTGATGTAAGCGGCGGCCTCCTCGCGCTCGATGCCGAGATTGCGGGCGAGGCCGAAGGCGCTGATGCCGTAGATGATGCCGAAATTGATCGCCTTGGCGTTGTTGCGGATTTCCTTCGGCATGCCCTCCACCGGCACGCCGAACATTTCCGAGGCCGTGCGCGCGTGAATATCCACGCCATCGGCGAAGGCTTGCTTCAATTGCGGAATGTCGGCCACGTGTGCGAGCAGGCGCAATTCGATCTGCGAATAATCGGCGCTGACCAGCACATTGCCCTTCTCCGCAATGAACGCCTCGCGGATGCGGCGCCCTTCCTCGGTGCGGATCGGGATATTTTGCAGGTTCGGATCGTTGGACGACAAGCGTCCCGTGGTGGTGGAAGCCAGCGCGTAGCTGGTGTGCACGCGCCCGGTCTTCGGATTGATCGCTTGCCCCAGCGCTTCAGTATAAGTGCTGCGCAGCTTGGAGAGCTGGCGCCATTCTAGCACTTTGGCGGGCAGATCATGCTCCTCCGCCAGCGTGTCGAGGATCGCCGCGTCGGTGGACCAGGCGCCGGTTTTGGTTTTGCTGCCGCCGGGCAGTTTCAGCTCATCGAACAGGATTTCGCCGAGCTGCTTGGGGCTGCCGATGTTGAATTCGCGGCCAGCCAGTCCATACGCCTCGCTCTCATATTGCGCCATGCGCTGGGCGAAATCGCCGGAGAGGCGCGAGAGCATCTGCGGATCGATTCTGATCCCCTCGCGCTCCATCGCCGCCAGCACAGGCGGCAGCGGGCGTTCCAGCGTTTCGTACACATTGATGAGGCGATTGGCGGCGAGATCTGGCTTGAGCTTGCGCCACAGCCGCAAGCCGGCGTCCGCCTGCTCGGCCGAATAAATCGCCGCGCGTTCAGGCGGGGCGAGCTGGAAGCCGATTTGCGCTTTGCCCTTGCCGACAACATCGCTGAGCGGGGTGAGGCCGTGGCCGAGGTGCTTTTCCACCAGCGAGGTTTTGTCGTGCGGATCGAGCCCGCCATAAAGCGCGTAGGAGATCAGCATGGGATCGTCGTACGGCGCGAGCGTCACGCCATGCTGCGCGAACAGCGCGACATCCCATTTGATGTTCATGCCGATCTTCAACACGCCGGGCGCTTCCAGCAGCGGCTTGAGCGCGGCAAGAACTGCGGCAAGCGGGATTTGCGGGCCGGCGTCAGGCGCGGCCTCGGCTTCCGGCTGCTCGGCGGCGAACAATTCGCCCGCGCGCGTATCGGCGCCGGCGTGGCCAAGCGGCACATAGATCGCATCGTTCGCGCCAAGACTGAGCGCAAGGCCGACGATTTGCGCGCCAACTGCGTTGATCCCATCCGCTTCCGTATCGACGCCGACAGCGCCGGCGGCCATGGCGCGCTGGATGTACGCCTCAAGCGCGGGCAGATCGCGCACGATCTTATACGCCTCGCGCTTGAACGTGGTCTCCACCTGCTCCGGCACCGGCGCGCTTGAAGGCGCGGGCGTGTGATCGCCCACCGCGTTTGGCGCGGGCGCGCCGGCGGCGTAGGCGGCGACGATCTCCACGCCCTTCTCCTTCGCGTAATGCTCGCGCACGCGGCGCGCCAGCGTGCGGAACTCCATCGCGTCGAGGAATTGCAGCAGCGCGGAGGCTTCCGGATCGCGCACGGAGAAGCTTTCCCACGGCTCGTCCACCGCCACGTCGTCCTTCAAGGTAACGAGTTCGCGCGAGAGGCGGATCTGATCGGCGAAATTGATCAAGGTCTCGCGCCGCTTGGGTTGCTTGATCTCATTCGCGCGTTCAAGGATCGCATCGAGCGAGCCGAATTGCGTGATCAATTCCGCCGCCGTTTTAGGCCCGATGCCTGGGGCGCCGGGCACGTTGTCGGTGCTATCGCCGATCAGCGCTTGCGCGTCGATCACTTTATCCGGCGGCACGCCGAATTTTTCCAGCACCGCCTCCACGCCCATCGCCTTTTGCTTCATCGGATCGTAGAGCTGGATTTTGCCGTCATCGACGAGCTGCATCAGGTCTTTATCCGACGAGACGATTTTCACCTGCACGCCCTTGGCCGCAGCCTGGCGCGCATAGGTGGCGATCAGATCGTCGGCCTCGAAGCCGCCCAT
Source organism: uncultured Terricaulis sp. (assembly GCA_964635925.1). Classification (GTDB taxonomy): domain Bacteria; phylum Pseudomonadota; class Alphaproteobacteria; order Caulobacterales; family Aquidulcibacteraceae; genus Vitreimonas. The sequence continues at coordinate 8,964 of CAZWQS010000051.1, forward strand.
CTCGATGCACGGCAGATTGAACGCGCGCGTGGCGTCGCGGATCAGGGGAAATTGCGGCACCAGGTCTTCGGGCGCGGGCGGGCGGTTGGCCTTGTATTCCGGATAGAGCGCGTTGCGGAACGTCACCTCGCTCTTGTCGAAGATCACGGCGAGGTGCGTGGGCGCTTCGCCGCCCTTCATCTCCTCGAGGAACTTCCAGAGCATGTTGCAGAAGCCCGCCACCGCGCCGACGGAGAGCCCGTCGCTCGCGCGCGTCAGCGGCGGCAGCGCGTGATAGGCGCGGAAGATGTAGCCGGAGCCGTCGATCAGGAAGAGGCGCTGGGCGGATGATTTGGCCATGCGCGCTATCTAAGGGTTTCAGCAGCTTTGGTCAGCCCTCCCCGGTTGTGGATAGCGCTTGCCCCCGCTAAGCGTGGAGCGTGGGGGAATATGGATCAGCAGAGCGCCATAATCAGGGAGATCACGCCTGGGGCCGTCGTCGCGCCGGCGCCGGCCTGGGCCGAGATCGAGCCATATGACGCGCCGCAAACGGCCAATCCGCATTTCGTGGCCAATGGCGTGTGCGTGCTGCTGGATGAGAGCCAGATCGATCTGGTCGAGAATGAGCGCGCCTGGTTCTATCGCCGCGCCGAACTGGTCACCGCCAATACGGGCGCCGAGCGCGTGGCGCAGATTTCCATCAGCTTCGACCCCGCGTTCGAGCGCTTGGAGGTCCACTCCATCGCCGTGATCCGCGGCGATCAGCGCATCGAGCACAGCACGACCGCCTTCTTCGAAGTGCTGCGCCGCGAGCGCAACATGGAGCGCTTGCAGTTCGACGGGCGCCTCAGCGTGCACGTGACGCTGCCGGACGTGCGCCCGGGCGACATCGTGGAGCAGAGCTTCACCCATTACGGCATGCGCAAATCGCTGGGCGGGCGCCATTCGGCCTGGGTGGCGTTCGAATGGGGCGTGGGCATCATCGACGTGCGCGTGCGCTTGCGCCGTCCGCGCCGGCGCGTCGTCGGCGAATACGCGCTGAACGCCGTGCCCGAGCCGACCGAGACGGAAGCGGATGGCGTGATCGATCGCCGCTGGCGTACATTTGAGCGCGCGGGGCTGCGCTTCGAGCATCTGACGCCGCCCTGGGTGGTGCAGAACGCGGCGCTGCAATTTTCCGAATGGCGCGATTGGGCGGAAGTCGCCGCCAATTACATGCCGCTTTATGAAGACGACGCGCCGCTGCCAGCCGACGTCGAGGCCGAGATCGAACGCATCGCCGCAAGCGAGCCGACGGAGGCCGGGCGTGCGGCGGCGATTTTGCGCTTCACGCAGGATGGCGTGCGTTATCTGGCGATCTCGATGGGCGAAGGCGGCTACACCCCGCGCACGCTGAGCGACATCGTCGCCACGCGCTACGGCGATTGCAAGGATAAGTCAAAGCTCTACGCGCACATGGCGCGCCGGCTTGGCGTCAATGCCTGCCCTGCCTTGGTGAACACGCGCGATGGGCATGCGCTGGAGCATTGGCTGGCGAGCGCGCAGGCGTTTGATCATTGCATCGTGCGCGTTGAGGTGGACGGCAAAGTCTATTGGCTTGATCCCACGCGCTTGAAACAGCCAAGCCCGCTTGAGGCGATGAGCCAATGCCATTTCGGCTGGGCGCTGCCGCTGCGGCCGGGGCAAGCCGCGCTGGAGCGCATGCCTGATCCCACGCCGGTGACGTGGCTGGAAGCCGATGAGCGCGTCACGCTGGGCGCTTCGCCCGATACGCCGGTGCGCTATTGGTGGAAGCTGATTTCGCGGCGCGGACGCGCCGAGAGCGTGCGCGATTATTTCGCCACCGAGGGCGAGGTCAGCGTGTTCCGCGCTTATGCCGAGAGCGTGCAGCGCACCTGGCCCAAGGCCAATCCGGTGCGCCAGGTTATCGAGCGCGACGATCACCGCGCCAATACGATCAGCATCGAAGAGACGTACGAGATTTCCGAGGCGTGGAAGCACAATGAGCGCATCTGGCAATTCGCCACGCTCGATCTGGTGATGAAGCCGGCGTTCGAGCCGATCGACCCAGGCGAACGCAAGTTTCCGATCTATCTCGGGCGCGTGGGCAAGTTGACGCGGCGCGTGGAGATCGAATGCGCCAACGAACCGCCCGCGGGCGGGTGGGATCGCACGATCGAGTGCGATGCGATGCGCTTTCGCAATCTGATGAAGCGCGAAGGCAAGATGCTGCTGATGGAGCAGACGATCGAGACCACCAACATGGTGCTGCCGGCCGCCGATGCGGAGAAATATTCCCAGATCATCGCCGAACTCGACCGCACCGACGTCGTGATCAACGAGAGCGTGAACAGGAAGGGGCACTTCCTGGGCACGCGGGAAGCAAGGCGCGACGAACTCGGCACGCAGGGACTCTTCATCGGCATCATCGGCGCGCTGATTTGGGTCGGTTATTGGGTCTATCGATTCATCGAATGGAATAGCGCGCAGGGCTGACCATCGCTTCCCCGCCGAGAGGCCCGCGTAAGCGGGCCCGAGCGCGGGGACCCAGAAGTGACAAAGCACCGGTGCGGTTGGTTCTGGGTCCCTGATCGCACCCCGGCTTTCGCCGGGGCTGCGTCAGGGAAGCGATCAGCCGCCAAACAGCTTGTTGTAATCCAACGGCGCGCCGCGGCGTTCCCAGAGCGCGTTTGAATCGCCGCTGGCGAGGAAATCGTCCGCCGCTTCGCGCAGGCCTGCATAGGCGGCGTTGAAGGCGGCGGTCGCGGCGCTGAGGCGTTTCACGCCGAGCGCTTTCAAGCCCGCCGCATCGGTCTGACCCGGAATGGCCATGACGTTCAGCGGCAGCCCCGCGCCTTCGGCGATGGCGGCGATGTCGCCCGCGGCGGCGGCCGGCGTGAACAGCCCGTCGGCGCCCGCTTCGCGGATCGCGCGGGCGCGGCGCAGTGTTTCCTCAAGCGCGGCCTCGGGCGCGACCAGCTTTTTCAGATACACATCGGTGCGCGCATTGATGAAGAGATTGACGCCCGCGCGTTCGCCCGCTTGGCGCGCCGCTTCGATCTTGCGCAGGTGCAAATCGTGTGGGGCTTTGCCGTCTTCCAGATTGATGCCGACAGCGCCCGCGTCGATGAAAGCGGTGATGTTTTCGCGCACTTGGGCCAGATCATCGCTATAGCCGGCCTCGGCGTCGGCGGTGATCGGCGCGGAAACCACGCGTGCGAGCTCTTCGATCACGGTGATGAGTTTCGCCGGCGGGAAGTGATGCCCGTCCGCATAGCCATGCGCCCAGGCGACGGCGGCGCTCGACGTGGCGATGGCTTTGGCGCCCGCTTCCTGAATGACGCGCGCGGAGGCGGCGTCCCAGGCGTTGGGCAGGATCAGGAAATCAGCGTGCAGCGCGTGGAAGGCCGCGGAATCTTGCGGGCGTGCGGGCATCGGGCGTCTCCTCTTATGCGCGTGCATATGGGAGCGCATGCGGCGTTTCGCTCGCCGCTTTCGGACGCTTTCGTCGAATTTAGATCAATGCCCTTCCGCGCCCTCGGCCAGGACGAAGCGGCGGTCGCAATAGAGGCATTCGACGAAGCCCTCTTCGCCCATCTCGTACCAGACGACCGGGTGGCCGAGCGCGCCGCCGCCGCCGTCGCATTTCACCTTGTGGGTCGTCACCGCGATGATTTCCGGCGCGGGCAGCGCGTCCGCGTGGCCGGGCGTCATCTGATCATCGGGGTTATGCGGCAGTTTCGACAAGGTTCTCACTCGCTTGCGGTTGAAGCGTGGGCGCAGCGCCCGTACCTAGAGCGCATCGCTTCGCCGCGCAATGCGGCCCCTGACCTCAAGGCTCCCATGCTCGCTCCCGCCAGTCCGCCCGCGTACGCCATCGAAGCGCGCGGGCTCGACAAGACTTATCCCGGCCAGGGCAAGGCTAAGCCCACCCACGCGCTGAAGGGGATCGACCTGGCCATCCCGCGCGGGTCGTTCTTCGGCCTACTGGGGCCCAACGGGGCCGGCAAGTCCACCTTCATCAACATCCTCGGCGGCCTAGCCGTGAAATCCGGCGGCAGCGCCGCGATCTGGGGGCGCGATATCGATACCGATGCGCGCAACGCGCGCGGCGCCATCGGCATCGTGCCGCAGGAGATCAATGTCGACCCGTTCTTCACGCCCGCTGAAGCGCTGGAGATCCAGGCCGGCTATTACGGCGTGACGAAGGCCGAACGGCGCACCGAGGAAATCCTGCGCGCTGTCGGCCTTTGGGACAAGCGCGACGCCTATGCGCGCACGCTGTCGGGCGGCATGAAGCGGCGCCTGCTGGTCGCCAAGGCGATGGTGCATTCCCCGCCCGTGCTAGTGCTGGACGAGCCGACCGCGGGCGTCGATGTCGAATTGCGCAAGCAGCTTTGGGATTATGTGCGCAGCCTGCACGCCCGGGGCGTGACCATCGTGCTGACGACGCACTATCTCGAGGAGGCGCAGGAGCTGTGCGACACCATCGCCATCATCAATCATGGCCAAGTGATCGCCTGCGAGCCGACGCCGCAATTGATCGGCCGGCTTGACCGCAAGACGCTGGTGGTGACTCCGCAGGCGCCGATCGCGCCGCCGATGCAGGGCTTCGAGGACATCACCTTCGCCATGCGCCCCACCGGCGCCTTCGCCCTCACCTATCGCACCAGCGAGCATTCGGTGGAGGAGCTGCTCGATCGCGTGCGCGCCGCGGGCGTGGCGATCAAGGACCTCTCGATCGAGGAGCCGGACCTAGAAGACGTGTTCGTGGAGATGACGCGCTGATGCCTTTCGTCAATATCAAGATCACCAAGACCGGCGCCACGGCTGAGCAGAAGGCCGAGCTTATCAAGGGCGCGACTGAGCTGCTGCAGCGCGTGCTCAACAAGAATCCCGCAACGACGGTCGTGATCATCGAAGAGGTCGAGACCGACAATTGGGGCGTCGGCGGCGAAAGCGTGACCGCGCGCAACGCCAAGCCCAAATCATGAGCGGGCAGCCGATCGCGTTTTATATCGCGCTGTCGCTGTTCGCAGGCGTGCTGATCCCGATCATGGCCGCGCTCTCGGGCGCGATGGGGCGCGCCTTGGGCAATGCGCAGATCGCGTCGCTGCTGGTCATCACCGGCGCGTTCCTCATGGTGCTGGCGTTCACGTTGGCCACGGCGGGGCAAGGCTTTTCATGGGCGCGCCTCTCGGTCGCGACGCCGCTGCAATTGGTCAGCGGCCTGGCGATGGCGTTTTACGTGCTCTCGATCACCTATCTTGCGCCACGTTTCGGCGTGGGCAATGCGGTGATGCTGGTGGTGGCCGGGCAGATCGCCTCTTCGGCGGTGATCGACCATTTCGGCCTGTTCGGCGCGCCGCATAAGCCCATCGACTTGATGCGCGCCGCGGGGCTCGTCATCATGGTGATCGGCGTCGTGATCGCGCAAAGCGCCGCCAACGGCGCGCGCACGGCGCCTTAAGTAGCCCAAGCGTCAAGCAGCGCCGCACCGAGCGGGATGAGCCCTATGGCGTCGATCCGCGCGACGGCGCGCAGGCGTGCGGGCCGTTCGGCCATGACATAAGCGACGAGAAATCCGAGCAGACTGATCGACACCACGACCGACGCCAGGGCGCGCGCGGCGCCGTCGAACACGGCGAACACGCACGCGGCCGCGACCGCCAGGAACAGCACGCCGCGATGGGTGAGGACGAGGCCAAGCGCGCCGTCCTCCTCCACGCCATACATGCGTTTGCGCAACGCCGACGAGAAGGCCGCCAGCGCCGGCGGCGTGTGGATCAACGCCAGCGCGAACCAGGCGATCGTGATCCACATAACGCTCAAACCGGCCGCTCCGCGATCACGCTGATGGCCATGAGGCGCGACCCGTCGGCGGCGCAGCGTTCGTCGATGATGCGCCAGCCTTGGCTTTTCAGCAGCGCGCTGGCTTGGCTGATGCGCTCGATCCCGCGCGCGGCGAAGGCGAGGCTCGTGGGTCGCTCGGGATTGGAGGCGCGCTGCGTGATGACAAGGCGCGCGCGCGGCGCCAACACGCGCGCAACTTCACGCAAAGCGCGCGCGGGATCGGGCCAGAATTGAAAACTGTTCACCGCGAACGCGCCGTCGAACAGCATATCGCGGAACGGCAGATCAGCCGCGTGCGCGCGTATCACCACGGCGCGGCCTTTCAGGCATGCGTCATGCGCCACGTGCGCGGCGACATGCGCGGCCAATGCGGATTGATCGACGCCCGCCGCGAAGCCGGCTTTTCCCACGCGCTTGACCGCCTTGCGCAGACCCATGCCAGGACCGCAGCCGATCTCCAGCACGCTATCGCCAAACTTGGGCGCCAACGCATCGAGCGCGGCCTGATTTTGCTTGTCGTTCTTTAGCGCCATCGCGGCGAGGGCGAGATGGCCGATGATTCCTCGCGGGTCGCCCCAGGCGCACCCAAATCCTTCGCACGGTTCGCCTCGGCCGGCCGTCATTGACGCGCGCATCGCTCTCTCCCAGGATGACAATTAAGCTGTCAAATATGACAAGCAGGTTGTCAAATGAAAAAGCCATTACAGGCGAGCCCCCAGGACGTGCTCGATCTTTCAGTCGCGGTGATCGAATTTTATTTCCGCATCGAGGCGATCACCCAGGCCACGGCGGGCTTTGCGCAAGCGGGCGGCGAATGGGGCGTGCTGCGCACGCTGGTGAAGCAAGGCCCGCACACGGTGCCGGACATGGCGCGCACGCGCCCGGTGTCGCGCCAGCATTGCCAAACGATTTGCAACGCGCTGGAAGCGCAAGGGCTGGTCGAGTTCATCGATAATCCCAAGCACAAGCGCAGCAAGTTGGTGCGCATCACCAAGAAGGGGCGCGAACGGTTCGAAAGCATGAAGAAACAGTTTCTCGCCGCCGCCAGCGTCTATGCGCCGTTCTTTACAGCCGCCGAGGTGACGATGGCGACCGACGTGTGCCGGCGCGCACGCGATATGATCGAGGTTTAAACCGCACAGCGCGCGGCGCTTGCGGGTTTGCTTTCAGTTTTATCTCCCAAAGTTGGGAGAGCGGGACGCGCCGGGCGCGGCGCGCAGAAGTAAAAGTGTTGGGGGTGCGTCTGGCGCGTCCCACACGGTCTGTTTATCAGCCGGCGCCTGCGTGCAGCGTTCAGTGTCGCCTTGGGGGGCCATACGTTGATGAGACAGCCAACGGCGAGGTCTGATCCCTCTGACAGATCGATAGCCTGATCCGCCGCCGTGCTGCGACGCTGGGGTTCCAAGCGCGCTTAGCGCCTTGCATGCGTTCCCGGCTCGCGTGCATTGAAAGCCACCATAGTTTTCAAGGTCCCCCGGCTTCCCTTTTTCTCACCGGGGCCGCGATCTTGGATGTCGCCACCTTCGATCGCATCACGCTCAAACCGTGTCCCAATCGCGAATGACTTGGCGTGCACACCCGCCTCCCTTGATTAGAACAGGGGCAGCGTAAATCGATCGGAAGCCTGTCGGATAGATTTGCTCGCTTCCCCGCCGAGAGCCCGGCGAAGGCCGGGCCGAGAGCGGGGACCCAGAGCTATAAACACCAACGACGGCGCGTGTTTCTCTAGGTCCCGGATCGCACCCCGGCTTTCGCCGGGGCTGCGTCCGGGAAGCGGCGGAGTGTGGGATAGAGCGGCGCGCTATCCCC
>CAZWQS010000052.1:0-16305 GCA_964635925.1 uncultured Terricaulis sp.
GCCGAACGGATTGCGGCACCGTATGGCCATATAGGTGATGGAGAGGAGCACGAAAAGATAGAGGGCGAGCAGCAGCCCGGCGCCCACGAATCCCGTCTCTTCCACGATCATCGTGAAGATGAAGTCGGTGTGTTTTTCGGGAAGAAAATCGAGCTGGCTTTGCGTGCCCTGCAAATAGCCGCGCCCGAACAAGCCGGCCGAGCCGATGGCGATTTTCGATTGCAGCACGTGATAGCCCGCGCCCAGCGGATCGTCGGTAATGCCGAGAAACACGTTCACACGGTCGCGCTGATAATCGTGCAATATGTTCGTGTAGGCGAACACCGCCCCGCCAACGGCCACGATCGCGCCCGCGGCGATGATGCGCCACAACAGCCCGCCTAAGAACATCACGCAGATGCCGGCGAAGAGAATGAGCAGCGAGGTGCCCAAATCCGGCTGGTGCATGACGAGCGCGACAGGCGCGGCCAGCATCAGGAACGGCGGGATCACCCAAAGCACGGTGCCGCTTCTGCGCGGATCGAGCTGGTGATAATAACGCGCCAGCGCCAACACGATGCCGATCTTCATGAATTCAGACGGCTGCAGCGACATCGGCCCGATCGAGAGCCAGCGCTGCGCGCCCATGCGCGTTTCGCCGATCAACTCAACCCCGACCAGCAACAACAGCGCCACCGCATAAAGCGGATACGCCACAGCGAGCCAGAAGCGCGCATCCAAGAACATGGCCGCGCCGATCACCAGCACCAGCATCACGCCAAAACGGATGCCGTGCGTCAGCGGCATCTCCGTCCAGCCGCCGGAGGACACCGAGAAATGCATCAGCACGCCCACGAAGGCGATGGCGCAGAGCAGCGTGATGATGCCCCAATTGAGCTTGCGGAAGCGCTCCACCACCGTGTTGGGATTGGCGCCGACGGCGAGCGTCATGCTTGGCCCCTGTTCGGTTCGAGCGCGGCCAAGCGCGCGGGCGGGCGCCGCGAGGGATCGCGCAGCAAGGTTTCGCGCATGATGCGCGAGGCGATAGGCCCGGCGACCGCCGAGCCCGCGCCGCCATGCTCAACCACCACGGCGCACGCATAGCGCGGCTCATGCCAAGGGCCGAAACAGCAGAACAGCGCGTTGTCGCGGAAGCGCCATTCGATGGTGGAAAAATGGCGGCCGCGATTGGCGCCGAGCGCGCGCACCTGGGCGGTGCCGGTTTTGCCGGCGATCTGCACGGGTTGCCAGGTGCGGTTTTCAGGCGTCAGCGGCACAGCCGCGCCGGTTTCGGGATCGCGCACCAGGCCGATATTGCCCGCGCGCGTGGCCGTGCCGCCCGGCTCGTTACATACGCCGTACATGCCATCGCGTACGCGGGCGAGAAATTCGTTTTCGATGCCGCCCATATGCGGGGCCTGCGGCGGATCGCTTGCGCCCGCGCCCTCGCGGATAAGGCGCGGCACGACGGCGTAACCGTTATTGCCCAAGCGCGCGGCCATCACTGCGAGCTGAAGCGGCGTCACGCCCATCGCGCCCTGGCCGATGCCGTAATTCACGGTGAGACCGCCGGTCCAGCCTTCGTTGCGGTTTTCGCGCCACCAGGTCGGATCGGGGATCAGGCCGTCGCGCACGTTGGGCACGTTGATGTCGAAATGTTCGCCGAGGCCGAATTGGCGCGCGACCGCGGCGATGCGCTCAGGCCCGGCGCGCAGCGCGGCTTGATAGAAATAAACGTCGCACGAATGCTTGATGGCGTTGTGCAGATTCATGCGGCCGTGGCCGCCGTTGCGCCAGCAATGGAAGGTGCGCCCGCCATAGAAGAACCCGCCTGAGCAGCTCACGGCCCAATCATCTTCCACGCCCGCCTGCTTGGCGGCGATGCCGACGATCATTTTGAACGTGGAGCCCGGCGCATAAACGCCGGTGACGGTTTTGTTGAAGAGCGGCTTTTTCTCGTCTTCGTTGTAGGTGCGGAAATCGTTTTGGCCGATGCCGTTGACGAAGAGATTGGGATCAAAGCCCGGCGCGGAGGCCATCGCCAGGAGATCGCCGTTGACGATATCCATCACCACCGCCCCGCCCGACTCGATGCCGAAGCTTTCCATGGCGATGCGCTGCAATTCGTGATCGAGCGTCAGCACGAGGCCCGAGCCGCGCACGGCTTCGCGCCGCTCGCTCTGATCCTCACCCTGCTCGACCCCGCGCGCGTTGACGATCACTTTGCGGTAGCCGGGCTGGCCGTGCAGCGCGGTTTCCATGCTGGCTTCCAGCCCCGCGCGCCCGATGCGGACGTGCGGGTTGCGATAATACATCGCGCGCGTTTCGCCCTGGGCGGGATCTTCCAGCGCGCGATCGACATCGCGCTGCGTGGGTTTTTGCACATAGCCGATCGGGTGGCCGTACACGATGTCGTACGGATAGGCGCGCACGTCCGCGGAATTGGCGACCACGCCGGGCAATTCCGGCAAGCGCACATTGATGGCGTTGAATTCGTCCCACGTCAGCCCTTCGCGCACGGGCTGGGCCTCATAGCGCGGGCCGCCGCGCACGCGGATGGCGGCGCGGCGCGCCCATTCGCTATCGAGCCCCAGGATTTGCGCGACGCGCGCGAGCACCTCTTCCAGGTCCTCAACCTCAGACTGGAGGATCGAGACCTGATAATCCTTGCTGGTCTGCGCCAGCACAGTGCCGAAGCGATCATAGATGATGCCGCGCGGGGGCGCGATGATGCGCGTGTCGAAGCGGTTTTCGTCAGCGGCCAGCGTGTATTGACGGTTGAACGCGTCGGAGACCTGAAGCTGGCCCATGCGGAAGAGGATCGCGCCCATCACGCCCGCGCCCGCGAAGGAGAGCAGCGCGGCGCGGCGGTTGAAGATCACGTTGGAGTCGCGCTTGGGCAGCGTGGAGCCGACTTTTTTCGGGCGTTTCATCGGCGCACCCCCGGCTGCGGACGCGCGCTGGGCGCCCCGCTCATATAGAGCGGGCGCACCAGCGGGAAGATAATAGCGGTGATGATCGCCGCTTCCGCGTAGGGCCCGACGGACACTTGCCGGCCAAGCCCGATCGGCGCGAGCGCCCAGGCGATCGCGATGGTGAGCAAAGCGGTGACGATGAATCCGCCCCAAAGTGAAATCAGGTTCGGCGCCGACATGGCGACCGCCACGACGCGCCCCATCAAAAACGCGCTGAGATAAAGCGCGACGAACAACCCGTACGGCCCGCCCGCCATCTGATCATGCAAGAGGCCGAGCAGCGCCAGCGCCAGCGGCGCGCGCCAGCCGGTTTCATCTTCCGCCGCCCAGCCATAAGCGGCCCACAACACAGCGAGCGGAAACGGCGGCTGCGCGAACAGCGGGCCGAGCGGCAGCGCCGGCAAGATCACGCTGGCGATGGCGAGCACGAGCCCCCACGCGCGCAACACCCGCCGGTTCGGCGCACGAGAGAACAGCGCATTCATCGAAACAACCGCCGCGTCATTCTTGCGGCTCCGCTGGCGGGGGCTGCGGCTCTGGCGAAGGCAGCACGGCGGCGGGCGGCGCTTGGGGCGGCGGCGTTCTCTGCTGCTGTTGCGCCGGCGCGGGCGTTTGCGTCGTTGTTTGCTGCTGTTGCGCGGGGCGCGGGCGCGGCGCCGGCGGCGGCGCGGGCGGCTGATAGGATGGCGGCGGCGCCATCGTTTCCGTGCCGATCACCGCGACGGAGGATACGCCGCTGAGCGGCGGGCCTTGATCGGGCGCGGCGTTGTCTTCGGGGCGCTCGACGCCAACATAAGGCAGGATGCGCACGAAATCGATCGGCTGTTGCGCGGCCGCGAGCGCGACGCGCCATTGGCCCGACCCGTCACGGCGCGCGACGCCGACGGGAATTCCGCGCGGATAAAGCCCGCCATCGCCGGAGGTGATCACGCGCTCGCCTTCGCGCAAGCTTTGCGCGCCGACGATGAAATCCAGCATCGGCGCCTGCATCTGGAACGGCCGCGTGATGAGTTCGGGCGGGCGCGTGGCCTGCCCCGCCAGCACCGCACGCACGCGCGAGGCTTCGCCCATCACCGGGATGCGCGAGGTGTAATCATCCAGCATCAGCACCCGCGCCGAGCGCTTGCCGACAGAGACGACGCGGCCGATCAGGCCGTTCTCGTTCACCGCGATATAGCCCACGCGCACGCCGTGATCGCCGCCGGCGTTGGCGACGAGCGTGCGGGTGAACGGCCCACCGCTATCGAGCACGAGCTGCGCGGCGATCGAATTTTCGATGTCGGCGCCGTCGCCGAAGGCGTCGGGCGGCATGCGCAGCAACGTTTCGTAGCGCGCGTTGCGTTCGGCCAGGCGCTCGGCCAGATCGCGCCAGGCGCGCAGGTCGCGGTTTTCGCGCTCAAGCTCTTCGATGCGGCCAGCGGCGTTCCACATGCCGCCGAGGCGGGCGAAGAAGCCTTCGCCGGCGCGCGCCGGGCCGGTGGCGACGCGGCCCGCGCCGGCGGCGGCGTCATCGCCGATCTGCTGGCCGGCGCCTGGGCCTTTGCCCGCCTGATAGACGATGGCGCCGACCGCGCCGACCGCGATTAAAGCGGCCACGATGACGCCGGGCGCGATCTTTCGCCCCGCGCCCGTGCGCCGAAATCCGCTCCTGCGTCTGGCCACGTTCAGCGTCTCTTTCTAACGCCGCTTAGACTTCTTCGGTCAGCAGACGGCGCGCTTCGGACGAATTTATGGTGTCGAGCGCGATTCCGCAGCCTTTGACCACACAACGCAGCGGATCGTCCGCCACCGACACGCGGATCGAGATGCGCTCCTGCAGCACCGTATCGAGGTTGCGCAGCAATGCCCCGCCCCCGGTGAGCATCAGGCCGTGATCGTAGATATCGGCCGCAAGCTCGGGCGGCATCTGCTCGAACGCCTGGCGCACCGCATCGACAATGCGCGTGACCGGATCGGAGAGCGCATCCGCCACCATCGCTTCGGTGACGACGATTTCCTTCGGCACGCCGGAAAGATTGTCGCGCCCCTTGATCGGCATTTGCATGCCGCGGCCGTCGTCCGGCGATTTGGCGGTGCCGATTTCCTTTTTGATTTTTTCTGCGGTGCTGTCGCCGATCAGCAAATTCTCGGTGCGGCGCAGATATTGGATGATGGCTTCATCCATTTTGTCGCCCGCTTCGCGCAAGGAGCGCGACCAGACGAGCCCGCCCAGCGAAAGCACCGCGATCTCGGTGGTGCCGCCGCCGATCTCGCCCACCATGCAGCCCGAAGGATCGTCAATCGAAAGCCCCGCGCCGAGCGCGGCGGCCACCGGTTCTTCAATCAGCTTCACGCGGCGCGCGCCGGAGGCTTGGGCGCTTTCCAGAATGGTGCGCCGCTCAACCGGGGTGGCGCCCGTGGGCACGCAGATGACGATCTGGGGCGAAATCAGCGCCGGGCGCGGCAGCACCTTGCGGATGAATTGCTTGATCATCTCTTCGGCGACATCGAAATCGGCGATCACGCCGTCGCGCAGCGGGCGGATGACATCCATGTTGCGGTGGGTTTTGCCAAGCATGGTCTTGGCTTCGGCGCCCACGGCGTAAACCACTTTGCGCCCGCCTTCGTTGACGTAGGCGACCACCGACGGCTCGTCCAGGACGATGCCGCGGCCCTTGACGTGGATTAGCGTGTTCGCGGTCCCGAGATCGATCGCCAAATCCGGCGCAACGAGACCGAACATATTGCCCAGCATGCTTTAAAAACCTCGCCGCTCGAATCCCTTGGCCGAATCAGCCCTGACTTGGACTTAACGCGGCTAGTTTAACAATCTTCAGAACAGCGTCGGCCTTGCCGCGCACTTGGCGCGCAGGCCGCACGAAAGGCGGTAGGGCTGCGCCAAAGCGGGGCGCACGCGCGCCCGCGATCCCGCCGACCGACCGCCCCCGCCGCCGAACGGAATGGACTTGCCGTGTGACCCGCACGGATGCAAGGGCTGCGCCGCCGCGGAAATGTGATGAATTGCTTACACGCAATGCAATTGTAAGCACGTGATTAACACTTAGCCTTGCGGCTGCGCGCCGGCGTCGCAATCTGGCCGCGCCAGCGCCGCAATGACCGGAAAGACACACACGCGGACGGACTGGTCCGCGCGCTTGCTCCGGTTGTGTCGGCGCGAGATGATCAGAGGCGGGCGATGCGCCGGCCGGGGCGGGGAAACGCTTGATCGCAAAGCTTTTAAAGTTTGCAGCGGCGGCGCTCTTCGTGGCGCTGACGGCTTCGGCGGCGGCGCAGACCAGCATCGACGAGGCTGAGCGCGGTATTGTGCGCGTCGTCGTCATCCTGGAAACGCCCGAAGGACAGATGCTTTACGGCTCGGGATCGGGCTTCGTGGTGGCGCCCAATCTGGTCGTCACCAATGCGCATGTGGTGGCCCCTGCCCGCCAACGTCCGGAGTATGGCGTCGCCATCATCCCCCCGCAGGGCGATGGGCTCGTGACGGCGCGCATCATCCGCTACTCGCCGCTTTCGGAATTGGCGCTGCTTGAGTTCCGCGGCGGCGAGGATATTCCGCCGCTCACCATTTCGACTGTGGAACCAGGTGCGGGCGACGCCGTGGTGGCGCTGGGTTACCCGGATGTGGATTACCAGGGCGCGTCAGGGGCGGATTTGCTGCGCCCGACCCCCGCCTCGCGCACATCCGGCCGGATCGCTGCGCTGCGCGACCGCGCCCCAACGGGCGATCTCATCCCCACCATCAACCATGAAGCGGTGATTTCCTCCGGCTCCTCCGGCGGGCCGCTGCTGGACGAATGCGGGCGGGTGCTGGGCGTCAATTCCTGGCACGTGAGCGGGGCGGACACGCGCGAGACGCGCGGCGTCTCCACGCGCGCGGCGCAATTGCTGCAATTCCTCGACGAAGCAGGCGTCAGCCCTAACCTTTCCGACGAACGTTGCCTGCCGCTTGAAGCGCGCATCGCCGCCGAACGCGAAACCACGATCGGCGCGCTTGAAGCGCAAAACCAGGAACTCGCGAAGAAACTTGAAACCGCTGACCGGCTGACGCGCATCGCCGTCGTCATACTCATGGCCGGCACGCTGGCGCTGTTCGTGGCGGTGGTGGTGCTGGGGGCGGTTGTGCTGGGGCGCAGGCGTCCGCACGCGCCAACCGACAGCGAACACGTGTTGACCCAACAGCATGTGGACAACGACCACGCGCCGCGCCGGCGTCTCGGCGTGGTGGCGGTGGTGCTGGGCGCCACAGCGGCGGCGGTGCTGGTGGTGATGGCGGGCGCGGCGCTCTGGCGCGCGCAGAGCCAGAACGAGGTGCAAATCGCCCACACGCCCCGGTTCGCGGGGCAAGTCACCTGCACGTTGGACCGTGAGGCCAGCGTCGGCGCGCAAGGCGTTTCGGATATGAGCTTCAGCGCTTCGGGCGCGCTGTGCGTGAACGAGCGCACGCTTTATGCGCCCTCCGAAGGCGATCGCTTCCAGCGCACCATCGTGCTGGGTGAAGCGCGCGCGCTCGATGTGCTCACGATCGATCCGGCCAATGGCGAATTCCGCCGCGAACGCTACCCGCTTTCGGAAGCCGATTTCGCGGCGGCCAACCAAGCTGTCGCCGCAAGCGGGGCGGGCCGCGGCTGCCAAGGCGAAGGTGCAAGCGAAGCAGTGGCGCGGCGCAACGAAGCACTGGCGCGCTACGCGCAAGGCGCGCCACGCCAACGCCTGGTCTGGCGCTGCGAGGCGCGCGGCTGATTACTGCGCCGGCGCGTCGTTGACCGCGACGCGCCAGACAATGTCGCCCACGTCATCGGCCACCAGCAGCGCGCCTGTGCGATCCATCGCCACGCCGACGGGCCGCCCCTGCGCTTGCCCGCGTTCGTCCAGGAAACCTGTGAGGAAATCCTGCACGTCGCCGGCGGGGCGCCCGTTGGCGAACGGCACGAAGATCACTTTGTAGCCCGCACGCTCGCTGCGGTTCCACGAGCCGTGCTGGCCGATGAACACGCCGCCGCGATACGCGCCCGGATAGATGTCGGCCCGATAGAAATGCAGGCCGAGCGAAGCCGTGTGGGAGCCCAGCGCGTAATCGGGCGCCAGCGCGCGGGCGACCAGTTCAGGGTTTTGCGGGCTCACGCGCGTATCGACGGTTTGCCCGAAATACGAATACGGCCAGCCGTAAAAGGCGCCGTCCTGAACGCTGGTCATGTAATCGGGCACGAGATTGTCGCCCAATTCATCGCGCTCGTTCACCGCGACCCAGAGCACCCCGCTTGAGGGCTCGAACTCCATGCCGACGGGATTACGCAAGCCTGAAGCGAAGATGCGCGCGCCCGAACCGTCTGGATTGAATTCCCAAATTGCAGCGCGGCCTTCTTCAACGGCGAAGCCGTCGCGTGCGGGCACGTTGGAGACAGAGCCCACGGCCACATAAAGCTTGGTCCCGTCCGGCGAGACCGCGAGGCTGCGCGTCCAATGGCCGTTATTGCCTTCGTTGTAAGGCAGTTCGAGCACAGCTTCGCCCGCCCCGCTCAAACGCAGCGCGCCTTCTGTATAGCGGAAACGCACGACCGCATCGGTGTTGGCGATATAGAAATGATCGCCCACTAGAGCCATGCCGAACGGCTGGTTCAGGTTTTCCGCGAACACGCTGCGCGCATCGACGACGCCGTCGCCGTCGCTATCGCGCAGCAGGGTGATCTGATCAGGACTTTCATCCTCGAGCGCGCCGGCGCCGCGCTGAACCATGTTGCGCACCCAGCCCATCAAACCCCCGCCCTCTTGGGCCTTGGTGGAGCTTTGCGCCACCAGCACGTCGCCATTGGGCAGCACGTAAATCCAGCGCGGATGAACGATGTCCTCCGCATAGCGCGAAACGGAGAAGCCCGCGGGCGCGGCGGGCCCAGCGCCGTCAGCCCAGCCAACAGCGCGCGCGGTGTTGACGGTCGGCAACATGCCGCTTTGCGGCGCGCCGAGCTCAGGATTGGGGCCGTAGCCCGTATCAGGGCTCGCGCCGGTGCAGGCGGCGAGTGCGAACAAGGAACAAACGAACAGAGTGCGCATAATGGCGTATGGTAGGGCGCGCAGGCGTTCGCGGCGAGCGCCCGGTGTCAATTTTGCACTGCAAAATGCGCAAGACCAATTTTCAGGCGGCGTCGCCGTTCTGGCGGCGAATCCATTTGCGCACCAGCACAACGCCGAAGAACCAAAGCGCAATCGCCAGCACGCCCATCAAAGCGGCCGATCCCAGCCGCCCTTCCAGCGCATCAAGGATGCCGTCGCCCGCGAACGCCACGATGGCGGTTTTCGGCAGCACGCCGATGGCGAGCCCGCCGATGAACGCCCAAAAACTCACCCGCGCGGCGCCGAACGCCATGTTGACGACGACGAACGGCGCTGTCGGCAAGAAACGCACGATGAGGCTGGCGAGAAAGCCGTTCTTGCCCATGAAGCGCGTGAAGCGCCCGCCGGTCGCGCCGCCGAAGCGCTTTTGCGTTTCCGCGCTGGTGAGGCGGCCGGTGAAATAGGTCGCCGCGCCCGAAACGATCGTGGCGATCCACGAAAACCAGAAGCCCTGCTCAGGCCCGAACGCCACCACGCAGGCGCCGATCAACACGATCTGCGGCGCCCCGACATAGGCTGTCAGCGTGAAAACAAGGATGGCGACCGGCAGCCCCCAATGCGCGCGGCGCGCTTCGCCCAGCGTGTTGTCGATGAAGGCCTCGATCTCGGCGCCGTAATAGAGCCGCCCGACCACGAGGATAATCGCCGCGGCCACAACCATGGCGATCGACACCGCCACGGCGCGCCAGGCGCGGGCGTCCATGTTGTTCACGAAATCGGAGAGCTTGGCGCCGAGGCCCTTGGGGGCCGGCGGTTGGCTCGATGGATCCGGCTCTGGGGCGCTCATGCGCCTCGGCTCTCGCGCGGCGCGGGGCGGCGGTCAAGCGCCTCAGGCGGCCTGGCGCCGCCCCAGAAGCGCGCTCAACCCAAAGGCGCGGTTGGCCGCCGCGGTGCGGCGGGGTGTGGGAGCGCCGTCGGCCTGGGGGATCGACACGTCGTTCATGCGCGGCTTCAGGGCGCGGATCAGGTCTTCCTCGACACGGCGGCGATCCACCTCGTCGCGGATCGGGCCGAGGACGTAGCGTTCGGTCGCGCCGTAATACCAATACGCGCGGCCCCATTTTTCGTGACCCAGCAAGCGGTTGCGCAGATCATGCGCCTTGCCGACATAAAGCGGCTCCAGAAAAAACGCCCAGCGGCGGCGCACGAACACGTAGATGCCGCCTTGGCCAGCCGGCGGCAGGCCCTTCTTGGTCAGCACGCACTTGAATTTGTAGCGCCGCCCGCTCACGCCGCGCCAAGAATGGGGGCCGAAAAAGAAGAACATCGGGCGCACTCCTGCTCGCAAGGGCGGGCACGCTCGGCCTCGAATCGTAAACGTCGCGTTAACCGATTGCGTCCGGACCAGGGCGGCGCGACATAGGGGCCATGAGTCTGACCGCCCTGCCCGCCCTGTCCATGCGCCAGCGCCGCGCCGACCCGGCCGGCTTCGCCAAGGCGATGGGCGAAAGCTACGCCAAGTACGGCTTCGCCGTGGTGAGCGACCATGGGTTGGATGAAGGCGTGCTGGCGCGCGCGCAGCAGGCGGTGAAGGAATTTTTCGCGCTGCCTGACGCGGTGAAGCGGCGCTACCACGTGCCGGGCGGGGCGGGCCAGCGCGGCTATATCCCTTTCGGCGTGGAAGCAGCAAAGGGCGCGGCGAAGGTCGATCTCAAGGAATTCTGGCATGTCGGGCGCGAATTGCCCGAGGGGCACAAATACCGCCCCTTCATGCCGCACAATCTTTGGCCCGAAGAAGCGCCGGCGTTCCACACCGATGTGTATGCGCTTTACCAGGCGCTCGATGCGCTGGGCGGGGAGCTGCTGCAATCGATCGCGCGCTTCCTTGAACTGCCCGACGATTTCTTCGTCGCCCCGGTGAAGGACGGCAACTCCGTGCTGCGTTTGCTGCACTATCCGCCCACCCCGCCCAACCCCGAAGGCGTGCGCGCGGGGGCGCATGAAGACATCAACGTCATCACGCTGCTGCTGGGCGCGGAGGAAGCGGGGCTGCAATTGCTGACGCGCGAAGGCGCATGGCTCGACATCAATCCCCCAGAAGGCGCGCTGGTAGTGAATATTGGCGACATGCTGCAGCGGCTGACCAACGATAAGTTGCCTTCCACCACGCACCGCGTGGTGAACCCGGCGGCCGATCGCGCGCACCTACCGCGCTATTCGATCCCGTTCTTCCTGCATTTCGCGCCGGATTATCTGATCAAGACGCTGCCGAGCTGCGTCGATGCGGATCACCCCGATCGCTATCCCACGCCGATCACGGCGGCGGATTTTCTCTATGAGCGGCTGAAGGAAATCAGGCTCGCGTAAGCGCCGGCGGTCAAACCCAGGGACTATCCCGGGAGCCGGGCTTCATTGGGTCGTGCCCCCAATTCATCAGCGCAAAACGCCAGCGCGAAGCCTCGCGGTTCTTGGCTGGCGCACACGCGAGCTGGCGGCGAACGAACCCCACGACGCGGCGCATATGCTTGATGTCCTCCGCATCTGGAGCACGTTTGCAACGCAGCAGCAGCAGCGTGCGTCGGCCCGCCTTTACGCCGATGGATTGACCGTCGCCAGAATCCTGGCCAACGGATTTGGAGTGTGCGCTCTTATGCCAAACCTCGATCTCGCGCGGGGTCATATTCACAAGCTCGGCGAAACGCGCGCGCACCTCGTCGTCGCTCGCCCGAGCCATTAGAACACGAACCGCGCGCCGGTCATCGTCTCGCTCAACGCCCAGAGCTTGTCCGCCAGCGCGGGGTCGATCGCCCAGGGGCGGACGCCGGAAAAGCCCTTGTCGTCGGCGGGGACGGGCCGGGCGATGTCGCAATCTTCGCAATAAACGCCGCCCATGCCCTCAAGCTGCGCGTTTGTCGCGCACCATACGCTGGTCGCCGCGCCCTGGCTCGGCGTTTTGAAACGCGGATCGACATTGCCGTCCGCATCGATCCAGCCCATGGCGCGCTTTTCTTCCTCCGGCATGTAACGCTGCAGGTCGGTCATGATGCCGCCGGGGTGCACCGCGAACGCGCGCACGCCATGCGCCTTGGCGCGCGCATCGAGCCCGATGGCGAACAGCGCGTTGGCGGACTTGGCGCGGCCGTAGGCGATCCATTTGTTGTATTCCATGCGCTGGAAGCTGGGATCGTCCAGATCGGGCGGGCTGATGCGATGCCCGATCGAGGAAAGCGCCACAACGCGCGCGCTTCCCGCAGCTTTCAGCGCCGGCCACAAGCGCACGGTAAGCTGAAAATGCCCCAGATGATTGGTGGCGAATTGCGCCTCGTAGCCGCGCGCATCGCGCATCAGGGGCGACGCCATGATGGCGGCGTTGTTGATCAGGATGTCGAGCTTTTTCGTGCGCGAAAGAAACCCGCCAGCGAACGCGTCGATGCTGGCGGGATCGGCCAGATCGAGTGCGGCCTGCTCGACATTGGCGATATTGATCAGCGCCTTTTGCGCCTTTTCCGGCGTGCGCGCGGGCGCGATGACGATGGCGCCGGCTTCGGCGAGCGCGCGCGTGGTCTCCAAGCCAAGGCCGGAATAGCCGCCGGTGACGATCGCGACTTTGCCTCTAAGGTCGCGCCCGCCCAGCGCCTCGCGCGCTTCGGTGCGCGGGCCATAACCTGAGGGAATGGGGGCTTGCTGGGTGGCCATGGCGCGTCTCCTCGCGCCACGCTAGAGCAAAGCCTCCCCCGATCAAGCCGCGCTGAGCGCCCGCGCCGTCGCCGTCGGCACGCGCAGATAAAACACCGAGCCCTCGCCGCGCGCGCTGACGACGGAAATATCCCCGCCCATCTGGCGCGCCAGCGCGTGCGCGATCGAGAGCCCAAGCCCCGCCCCGCCATAGACCGCGCCAATCGCGGCGTTGGCCTGGCTGAATGGGCGGAAAATAGCCGGCATCTCTTCTTCACCGATGCCAAGGCCGCTGTCGCTGACCTCGATCTGGATCGCATCGCCTTGCAGGCTCGCGCGCAAACGCACCACGCCCCCGCGCGGCGAGAATTTCACGGCGTTGCCGACGATGTTCATCAGGCATTGACGCAAACGCGCATAGTCCGCGTACGCGTATGCAGCCGCCGCTTCTTGCGAGACCACGATATCCACGTCAGCCGCGCTGGCCACGGGATGCATGAGGCTCTGCACCTCCGCCAACATGCCCGCCACCGGCACAACTTCGAGCTTGAGGCTGACCTTGCCGACATCGATGCGCGATTGATCGATGATGTCGTTCAACATCGTCGACAATTCGCGCGCCGCGACAATGATGCGCTGGGCGTCATCACGCGCGACGGCGCTTTGGGCTTCTTCCTGAATAAGCTCGGCATAGCCGATCACGGCGTTCAGCGGGGTGCGCAATTCGCTGGTGACGCGGGCGAGGAATTCAGACTTGTCGTGGCTCGCTTCAAGCACGGCCTTGGCGCTGGTGATCGCTTCGATCTGACGCGACACCAAACGGCGCGCGATCAGGATCGTGAGCACGCCGGTGCCCAGCAAGCCGAAGATGATGAGCCAGACCTGACGCTGAAACGCAATCGCGCCAGGATAAGCGTGGCGCCATTCCAGCGCGCCGACAGGATCGCCGTTCGCCGCGCGCACAAGCTGGCGCACCAGGCCGCGCGCGGCCCCTGTCTCGGGCGTGAAGGCGATGGATTTGAGGCCAAGCGCCGCGCCCATGACAGCCAGCTCTCTGGGCTCCGCCACATCGACCGCGGCGATAAAATCTTGTCCGCCATTGCGGGCTTGGCGGATGCGCACGGAATCGTCCTCCGGCGTCACCGGCGCGACCGCGATCACCACCCAGCGGCCATTGACGATCGCGTGCGTGCGCGCGGCGGTTTCCCCCGGCGCATCGGCCCGCGCCAAACCGCGCAATTGCGGAATGGCGATCGCCGCTTCGATGACGCCGGCCTGAAGCATCGCGGGATCATCGACATCGTCGGCGAACCAGGCATGGCGCACCGCGCCGTCGGGCCGGAACACGAACATCGCATCGGCGATGCTCGAATAGATATTCTCCTGCACCCATTGCCCATCCCAGGCCGTGGTGATGTTGGCGACGGCGGCGTCCCAGTTCGCGTATTCGATCATCATCGCCGCGAGGCTCTCGGCGCGGCCCTGCGCGGCGCTGGCGGCCAGGCGTTGCGTGTTCTCGGCGAACGCGACGTCCTGTTGGCGCGCGACGCCCGCGAACGCGGCGATGGCTAACGCAATGATAACCGCGACGAGACTCAAGATCGGCGCGCCGACGCCGATCCACGCGCGACGCGCGTTCTCATCGTTCCATTGTTCCCAAAACGCCCGCACAGGAGGCCCCAACGTACCCAATGGGCGCGTTTAGCAGATCATGCTTAGGGTTTGGTTTCGCGCGCTGCGCAAGATATGAACGCCGCGTTAAATGGCGACGGGCTTTACAGCAGCGGCCGCACGTTGCGCGCGCGCCCGCGCCTCGCCCGTATCGCGCCCGCGCGCCAGCGCCACGCCCATGCGCCGTTTTTGGAAACTCTCGGGCTTGCCGAACAGGCGCAGTTCGCTCTCGGGAACGGCCAGCGCTTCGTCAACGCCCTCAAACGCGATCGCCTGCGTATCCATGCCGCCATAGATCACCGCGCTTGCGCCCGGCGCGCGCAACGACGTGTCCACCGGCAGGCCGAGAATGGCGCGCGCATGCAGCGCGAATTCGCTCTGCTCCTGGGAGACGAGCGTGACAAGGCCGGTGTCATGCGGACGCGGGCTGACCTCGGAGAACCAGACCTCGTCGCCCTTGACGAAGAGTTCGACGCCGAAGACGCCATAACCACCGAGGGCCTCGGTGACTTTTGCGGCGATGTCCTGCGCGGCGGCGAGCGCCTTTGCGCTCATGGCTTGCGGCTGCCAGCTTTCAACGTAATCGCCATCGACCTGCTCGTGGCCGATCGGTTCGCAAAAGTGCGTGCCGCTGGCGGCGCGCACGGTGAGCAAGGTGATCTCGAAATCGAACGCCACCTGCCCTTCGACAATGATGCGCGGCTGCTTCACGCGCCCAGCGCGCATGGCATAATCCCAAGCCGGCGCCACATCGGCCGGCGCCTTCAGCCGGCTCTGGCCCTTGCCGGAGGACGACATCACCGGCTTCACGAAATTCGGGAAGCCGATGCGCTGCGCGGCCGCCTGCAAGTCTTCGAGCGAAGCGGCGAATTCGTAGGGCGAGGTTGGCAGTTTCAGCTCTTCGGCGGCCAAGACGCGAATGCGCTCGCGGTTCATCGTATAATGTGCGGCTTTCGCCGTGGGGATCACAGTAGCGAGTTGACCGGCCTCTATGCGGACGAGTTCGTCCGTAGCGATCGCTTCGATCTCGGGCACGATGAGGTGCGGGCGCTCTTGTTCGACCAGGGCGCGAAGCGCATTGGCGTCCGTCATGTCGATCACGTGCGCGCTGTGGGCCACCTGCTGAGCCGGCGCGTTGGCGTAACGATCGACCACGATGGTTTCGACGCCAAGGCGTTGGAGTTCGATGACGACCTCCTTGCCCAGCTCGCCGCCGCCGAGCAGCATGACGCGAAGCGCTGATGGGGAAAGCGGGGTGCCGAAGCGGAACTTCATTGGCGCTTCATAAGCGCATGGCGCGCCGCGCGCCAGTCAATCCGCCTTCGCGAAATGCACCATTTGATCGGTGTAGGCTTTCTGGAAGGCGGGGCGCGCCATCGCGCGCGCGACGTAGGCTTTGCAGATCGGCGCGTCGTCGAGGCCCTTGAAGCGGTCGATCAGGCGCAGCACGTCGACCATCAGAATGTCGGCGATAGAAAACGAGCCGGCGAGCCACTCGCGCTTGGCGAGGACAGTTTCCAGCCGCTTCACGCGCAGGTCTTTCACCCAATTGTCGAAGAAGGCGAACATTTGGCCATCGGTCTGCCCCATGAAATGGAAGAGCGACCAGGGCACGCTGGCCATCTCCATCGAATTGAGCGCGGCGAAAACCCATTCCTTCGCCTCGCTGCGGGCGCGGCGATCGGTCGGCAGCAGCTTGTCGCTCATCTCGCCGAGGTGAAGCAGGACGGCGCCGCTTTCAAAGATGTTGAGATCGCCGTCGGTGAGCCAGGGCACTTGGGCGAAGGGCTGGTGCGCGAAATGTTCTGGCCCCCGATCCTTGAACGGCGTGCTCTCGACGCGATAAGGCAAACCCGCCTCTTCCAGCGCCCATCGCACGCGCAGATCGCGCACGTAGCCGCGCGGCGCTTCGGGAACCCAATCATACGTGGTGAGGACGAGTGTCATGCGCAGCCTGCTC
>CAZWQS010000053.1:0-15880 GCA_964635925.1 uncultured Terricaulis sp.
CCCGCCGCCACGGCGCGCGAGCATGAGATGATCCGCGCGATGATCACCGACCTAAGCCCCTCCCCTTGAGGGGAGGGGTTCAAGCTAGCGCACCGCGCTCGCGAGGGCGTTGAGTTCGGCCTGGATCAGCATCAGCTTGGCGAAGGTCCATTGGCCTTGCGCGTTCAGCTCCGCAAACGCGGCGCGGGCGCGCTGGGCCGGCTGACCGATGCCGGCGACCCAGTCGCGCGCGGCGGCGACGATCTCCTCATTGCTGGCGTTCGCGTTGGGCGCGCCGATCGCGACGGCGGCAGTTTCGCACAGGCGCACCTGCACCTCGGCGAAATCCTCCGACGCGCGACGCACGACGAGGCGATCCCAGTGCTGATCCAGCATCAGCGTGCCAGCGGCTTCGCGCAACGCGTCGATGCCAAATTCGGCGCCGATCACGCAATGCAAGAGCGCCGCCGGGTGCACCGGCCAGCCTGAAGCGCGCGCCAGATCGGCGACGTCGAGCCCGTTGGTGAGCGGGCGCAGCTCCGCCACCTCGCGCGCCAGGTCTTCGGGCGCGCCAAGCTCCACGAACTGCGCCGTGCGGGCCTGAGCGCGGGCGGATTCGATCTCGCTCATCTCTTCGGCCAAGCGCGCGCGCTGTTCGGCCACCGGGGCCTGATAGCGCTTGATCACGTCCAGAATCGTCGGCGCGGGATCGGCTTCAAAGCCGGCATTGCGCGCCAGATAGGTGGACAAGCGCCGCAGGCACCAGGCTATGTGCTGATGCATGGCCGTTTGCGCGGCGGCGGACGCCTTGTTGTCCAGCGCGTTGACGCGCGCGACGACGGTGTCGAGATCGAATATGCGCCGCGCGGCCTCAAACGCCGATGCAATCGTCACCGGCTCGGCGCGCGACACCTCGCGCACACGGTCGATGAAGGTCGGCCCGCAACGATTGATCACGTCATTGGCCAATTGCGTGGCGATAATTTCGCGGCGCAGGCGATGGACGCGCATCTGCGGCTCGAATTTCCAAAGCTCCTTCGGGAAATAGTCCCGCAGCGGCTCGGCGAAGGCCGGATCGTCCGGCGCGGGGCTGGCCGTCAGCGCATCGAACAGATCGATCTTGGCATAGGCGATCAGCTTGGAGAGCTCAGGGCGCGTCAGCCCCTGTCCGGCCGCGCGCAGCGTGACGAACTCGGCCGTGGCGGGCAAACCTTCCACCTTGCGCGACAGCTTGCCAGCGCCTTCAAGGCGCTGGATGAAGCGCTCATGGCTATCAAGATCGCGCGCGGCGCGATCCTGCGTCAGCGTGAGCGCCAGCGTCTGATCGTAATTGTCGGTGAGCACCAGGGCGCCGACCTCGTCGGTCATGCTTTCCAGCAATTTGTCGCGTTTATCGGCTTTCAGCACATCGGCGCGAATGGCGTCGCCGAGCAGGATTTTGATGTTGACCTCGTGGTCGGAGGTGTCCACGCCGGCCGAGTTGTCGATCGCGTCGGTATTGATGCGCCCGCCATTGCGGGCGAAGGCAATGCGGCCTTTTTGCGTAACGCCAAGATTGGCGCCCTCGCCCACCACTTGCGCCCGCACGTCCTCGCCGTCAACGCGGATCGCGTCATTGGCTTTGTCGCCGACATCGCTGTTATTTTCGCTGCGCGCCTTGATGTAATTGCCGATGCCGCCGAACCACAAAAGCTCGCACTGGCTCTTGAGCAAGGCCGACATCAATTCCGGCGGCGTCACTTCGGCTTTTTCGATCCCGGTCAGCGCGGCGATTTCCTTGCTGATCGGAATGGATTTGAGGCTGCGTGAGAACACCCCCCCGCCCTTGGAGATGAGCTTTTTATCGTAATCCTGCCAAGACGAGCGCGGAGTGTCGAACAGGCGCTTGCGCTCAATCCAGTTCTTTTCGCAATCGCCGGGATTGGGATCGATGAAGATGTCGCGGTGATCGAACGCGGCCATGAGGCGGATTTTGCGCGACAGCAGCATGCCGTTGCCGAACACATCGCCCGACATGTCGCCCACGCCGATGACGGTGAATTCTTCTTCCTGAATGTTCTTGCCGATTTCGCGGAAGTGGCGTTTCACCGCTTCCCACGCGCCCCTGGCGGTGATGCCCATGCCCTTGTGGTCGTAACCGACCGAGCCGCCGGAGGCGAACGCATCACCCAGCCAGTGGCCGTAATCGGCGCTGATGCCGTTGGCGATGTCGGAGAAACTGGCGGTGCCTTTATCGGCGGCGACGACGAGATAGGCGTCGTCCTCATCCCAACGCACGACGTGTTTGGGCGCGACGATGCCGTCCGCGCCGATATTGTCGGTGATGTCCAAGAGGCCGCGCAGGAAGGTTTTGTACGCCTCCACGCCCGCTTCCTGATAGCCTGGCGCGCCGCGCGCGGGCAGGCGCTTGGGATAGAAGCCGCCCTTGGCGCCCACCGGCACGATGACGGCGTTCTTCACCTGCTGCACCTTCACCAGATCCAGCACCTCAACGCGGAAATCGTCGCGCCGATCGCTCCAGCGCAAGCCCCCGCGCGCGACGGGGCCGAAGCGCAGGTGCACGCCCTCGACTTGCGGGCTCGCCACCCAGATTTCGCGGAACGGCTTGGGCGCGGGCAATTCAGCCACGGCGCTCGAATCGATCTTGAACGACATGTAGGGCTTGGCCAGCCCATCGGCGCCCGGCTGATAATAATTGGTGCGGCGGATCGCGGTGACGAGATGGCCGATGCGGCGCAGCGCCCGGTCGTCATCAAGACTCACCACCTCGTTCAGCGCGTTTTCAAAGATGAATTCGAGCTTGGAGGAGCGCACGCGCCGCGTCTCCATCGTTTCGGGCAAGTTCGGATCAAAGCGTGTCTTGAACAGCGAAAGGATCAGCGACGCGATCTTTGGATACGCCGCCAGCGCCTGCTCCTGCACGGCCTGGCTGGGATCGAGCCCGGTCTGCTGGCGGAAGCGCGCCAGCGCGCGCACCAGCGCCGCCTCGCGCCAGGTGCACGGCAGCGTGAGGATCAGACGGTTGAAGCCGTCATTCTCGGCAAGGCCGGTCCAGATCGCGGCGAAGGCGTTTTCGAATTGCTGGCCCGCGCGCTCCAGATCGATCGGCTTGCCGTCTGCGGAGCGGGTTTCGATGTCGTGCACGAAGATGCGCTGGGCGGCGTGGCGCGCGCCGGCTTTCAGTTGCAGCTCGAAATTGATTTCCGAGTCCACGAACAGGCCCATATTCTCCAGGATCGGCACCGTGGCCGAAAGCGCCAGCACATCGCCGCGCGCATAGAATTTGCAGCGCATGATGTTGTCGGCGTCGCCCGGCAGACGATAGGCGCGCGCGCGGATCACCTCTTCCTCGTTGGCTGCGAGGATTTCGGCGGAGTCGATCAGCCCCTCTTCGACGCTATACCGCTCGCGATAGCCGGCGGTGAACGCATCATCGAACCGCTGGGCGGCGTCTTCGCGCGTGATGGAATCGAGCAAATCCGTGTGCGCGAGCGCGGAAGCGTACGCATCCTGCCAGGAGCGGGTGAGCGAGGCGATCTCGCTCGCCAACATATGCGGGTCGGGGTTGGGCGCGGCTTTGTCGATCTCACCGATCACGAACAGCACGCGCGCGAGCTGACCTTCGCCAAGCTGAGGCTGGAAGCCTTCCACCATTCCGCCAAAGGCGCGCGCAATGGTTTCGCCGGCGCGTTCGCGCACGGTGGAATCGTAGCGATCCTTCGGAATGTAAGCGAGCGCGGTGGCGAAGCGGTTGAAGCGGTCACGCCGCGTGAACACGCGCGCGCGGGGGCGATCGAGCAGATGCAAGATGCCGCGGGAGATGTCGAGCAGCTCCTCGCGCGACATCTGCCACAATTCCTCGCGCGGATAATATTCGATGATCTTTCGCAGCGTCTTGGCGCTGTGGCCGCCCTGGGCGAAGCCCGCCTGCCCCATCACCCATTCGGTCTTGCGGCGCAGTACCGGGATGTTGCGCGTGGGCTCGATGAAGCTTTCGCTGGTGAAGAGGCCGACGAAGCGGGTTTCGCCGATTGCCTCGCCTTTTTCGTTGTAGCGCTTGACGCCGACATAATCGGCGGTGGCGCGCCGGTGCACGCGCGCGCGCAAGGTGGATTTAGCCACGATCAGCGGCGCGGGCTCATCCATCAGGCGCTTCAATTCGGGCGTCAGCACCATCGGCTCGGCGCTGGTGCGCAGCACGTAGAGGTCGAGATCGCGCAGCACGCCAAGGCAAGTGGCGGTGAGGATTTCCGGTTCGTCTGCCTTGTAGCCGCCATCGGGCAGGCGCGCGTATTTATAGTCGCGCGCGCCGAGGAACGTGAACTTATCCGCCGCCAGCCAGCGCAGCAGCGCGACCGCCTCGGCCACATCCTCGGCGAGGGCGTTAGTGTGGGCGGTTTCCAAATCTTCGGCGCATTGCAGCATGCGGTGACGCATGGCGTGGAAATCGTGCACGGAGGCGCGCACGTCCGCCAAGGTGGCGCTCACGCCGTCATAAACAGCCCTCGCACGTTGGGCTGAGAGCCGCGGCAAGTGAATCTGGATGAGCGACTCGCGCCCCTCCCCGTTCGGCGCCGGGGCCAACGGGTGGAACATGGCGAGCGCGGAGACATTCTGATCCGCCAGTTCGCCCATCACGGAATCGACCAGGAACGGCATGTCCGGGCCGACGATCTCGAGGATGTCGCGCTCCAGCTCACGCCCGCCGACGCCGAGGCCGCGCCGGATGCGGCACGTCTGCACGCCGGGGCCGCGCTCGCTGCGCCAAACCCAGAAATCGTGGGCGAGGACGGCGAGGTCGTCGGTGGTCAGGTCTTCCAGTTCGTCCGGCGACGCGTCGTCGAACATGCCGCGCAGGAAAATTTCGGCGGCGGCGTCGGTCTTGCCATTGGCTTGGAAGGCGGGCCGGCCCTTCGTGGCGGCGGCGATAAATTGGTCGGCGGTCTCGTTAAGCTCGGCGCGCGCTGCGGCGTCCATGATGGGCGTTTCCTGTGCAATTTTTGGCGACCCTAGCCTTCCGCACGGAAGGTTCAACTGGGGCGAGCGCGGCTTTCCGCCCCGGTCTTAAAGCAACGGACTTTAAATTCGCCTCAGTTTGATGGCCGGCCCCGTGCGAATTTAAAGTCCAAAAGTTGCTTTAGAAAACTTTGAATCTAAAGCGTCTTGTAGACCTTAAATGCGACGCGGCGGGTGATCCAAGGCTTCGGTCGCATTTAAGGTCCGACGCTTTAGGCGCATGGCTTGCAGGAACGGATACGAGGGCGCGCGGGCGCAAAAAAAGCCGGCCCAAAGGCCGGCGCGGGCGATCTCAGAGAGGGCGGCGCCGCCGGACGGGGACAAGCTGTCCGACGGCGCCTGCAGGCCTCGCAGCAGGCTGGGTGGGGGACGCACGCGGAGGCCTGTTCCGGATGGACGGATCAATCCGCGTGATGAAGCCCCCCATTGAGCCCACGAAAGCAGATCGACACGTCAAACTGACGTTCGAGCGCGCCGAGACAGGTGCGAATGCGATTTTGCGTTTTGCAAAACGCCCCAAGCCCCGGCGACGTTCTTCACACAAGCGATACATGTTCGTCGTCGATTCGCAACCGTCATTTTGCTTGCGCATCTGAGTTACTCAGAGCGTCGCTTTCCGACATCGGTTTGCCGTCGGCGGAGAGCAAAATCGCAATCCATCGCGTCGATTGAAATTGCGCCAATACAATCATCAACATCACCGTAAGCGGCGCGGCCAGGAACGCGCCGGCGATGCCCCAGATCATCCCCCAGATCGCCAAAGCCAGCAGCACGACGACTGCGGAAAGATTCAATGACTCTCCTGTCATGCGCGGCTGGATGAAATTTCCGACAAGGAATTGCCACGCGCCGACGCCGACGCCGGTGGCGACGATGTGGCCGATGGAGTCGAACTGCACCAAGGCCGCCGCCACCGCGAGTACGGTGGCCACAACAGAGCCAATGGTGGGGATGTAGTTGAGAAAGAAGATCACGAACGACCAGAACAGCGCGTTGTGCACGCCGATTAATGTCAGCGTGATGTAGGTCAACAGCGTGATGATCAGACTGATCACCGTCTGCACCCAAAGGTAACGCTCCATCGACACGCGGATGCGCTGGAACACCGCGCGCGCGGCCTCGCGCTTGGGCCCGGCGCCGAAGATGTAGTCGAGCTTCCGCGACATCATCGCCGCCGCCGAGAACATGAAGCCCAGGAAAATCAGCGTGAACATCACGTCCGAAGCCATGGCCCGGAGGCCCTGCCCGACCTGGGCGGCGATTTCAGCGGGATCGAGCCGGGCGATCAGATTGGCCAAAGTGGGCGGCTGGCCAGCGAGGCCCAGCATTGCATAGCCATCCGCCAGCAGCGTGTTCAGGCGGGTTTCGTAAACGGAATAACTCTGCGTCATCGCGCCGAGGTTCTGCACCACCACGAACCCGACCAGCGCCACCAGCGACAGCACCAGAACCAGCGCAATCGGCAGCGCCAGCCAGCGCGGCATGAACGGAAGGCGCTTGCCCAAGGTGTCGGCCAGGCCGTCAATGGCGAGCCAGAGGATCAAGGCCATCGCGAATTGCGTCAGCGGCTCGCGCAGGAAAAAGAGCCCGGCGGCGATCACCCCGGTCGCCACGATCCAGAGCGCCCCGCGTTGCGACAAATCCATGCGCCTCTCCCTACCGGCTTGCGCCATAAACACCCGATGCGCCAAGCTGTTGCACGAAGCAAGGAGGCCGAAGAATGACGGCGGACATCGAAATCGGCGCGAGCCCCGAGGGGATCCAGGGCTTGGCGTTGAAGCGCGCCAACCGTCACGGCCTGATCGCCGGCGCGACCGGCACAGGCAAAACGGTGACGCTGCAAGTGCTGGCCGAGCAATTCGCGGCCGCGGGCGTCAACGTGTTCGCCGCCGACATTAAGGGCGATCTCTCCGGCATCGCGGTTCCCGGCGATCCCCCGCCCGGCTGGGCCACGGCGCGGGCGGAAGAAATCGGCATGCCGCTGGTTCCCGGCGCGGCGTCGGTTACGTTCTGGGATGTCTATGGCGAACTGGGCCACCCGATCCGCACCACGGTGTGGGAGATGGGCCCGGTGCTGATGGCGCGCATTCTGGACGCCACCGCCGCCCAGGAAGGGGCCCTGATCGTCGCGTTCGCCCTGGCCGATGATTGGAGCAAGGAGAGCAAGAAAGAGGGCGCGCTGCTGGACCTCAAGGATCTGCGCGCGCTCCTGAACTACATCGCCGAGAATGGCGACGACATCGGCAAGAAATACGGCATGGTCACGGCGCAAACGGTCGCGACCCTGCAGCGCAAGCTGCTTCAATTGGAGATGGACGGCGCCGATCATTTCTTCGGCGAGCCGGCGTTCAAGCTGGCAGAGCTGCTGCGCGAGCAGCCCGACGGCAAAGGCATGGTGCATTTGCTGGCCGCCGAGCGCCTGGTGCATTCGCCGAAACTCTATTCGGCGTTCCTGCTCTGGCTGATGAGCGAACTTTGGGAAGAGCTGCCCGAGGTGGGCGATCCCGACAAACCGAAGCTGGTGTTCTTCTTCGATGAAGCGCACCTGCTGTTCCGCGACGCGCCGAAGGAGCTGCTGACGCGGGTGGAGCAAGTGGTGCGGCTGATCCGCTCCAAGGGCGTAGGCGTTTATTTCGTGACGCAATCGCCGGCGGATATTCCCGATCCGGTTCTGGCGCAGCTCGGCAATCGCGTGCAGCACGCGCTACGCGCTTATACGCCGAGCGATCAGAAGGCGGTGCGCGTGGCCGCGCAAAGTTTCCGCGCCAACAAGGACGTGGATGTCGCCACCGAAATCCAGCAGCTCGGCGTGGGCGAAGCGTTGGTTTCCACGCTCGACGCCAAGGGCGCGCCGACACCGGTGGCGCGCACCAAGGTGCGCCCGCCCAATTCGCAGGTCGGCCCCGTTCTGCCCAACATCCGCACCGGCATGATGGCGCAGAACAAAGCAGGCCGCGCCTATGAACAGACGATCGACCCCGAAAGCGCGCACGAAGTGCTGACCAAGCGCTCCGAAGCGGCGGCCAAGGCAGCGGAAAAAGCCGCCGAGGAAGAAGCGCGCGCGAAGGAAGAGGCCAAGGCCGCGCGCAGCGCGCCGAAATCCTCCGGCGGTGGGACCAAGAAAGCGCCGGCGAAGCGCTCCAGCAGCTCGCGCACCACCGCGATCGAGCGCCAGACCGGGCGCGTCGCGAGCGGGGTGTTCAACACCATCGCGCGCGAATTGATGCGCGGAATCCTGGGCACGCCGCGCCGGCGGCGCTGATCGGGCCGCGCACCGCATTGACCCGACACGCACGCAGCGGTTAGTCGAAGATGAGGCACATCAGCTTGGGGGCTTGATATGAGCACGACACTTCGCGGGACCGCGTCCCATCTGGGGCGCGGTTCGGACAACACCGTCATTGCGCGCGGCAACGGCGCGGCGCACATCGTCAATCAAATCGCGTCGTTCCGGATCGACGGCAAGCCCGTCCAATTCAAGTCGCGCACGCTGGTGTCGATTTCCGATGGCGATGAGGTGATTGCGGCGGGCACCATGAAAAACGGCACGCTGGAAGCGCTGGCGGTGCGCAATATCAGCACCGGCGCCGTCTATGGCCACGACCTAGTCTTCCCGGCGATCCTCACAATCGCGCTCGCGCTGCTGGGATTGATGAGCCTTTCGATGGGGATCGGCTACATTATCCTGGCGATTGCAGCTTGGGTGGCTTGGCGGCTTTGGATTGTCCGCACCGCCGCGCAAGCAGTTAAAGGCGCCGTGTAGCGGCGGACGACGCATTCAGCTCAGGCGAACAGCGGATCAACCAAGCGCCCCAATGGCGTGCCGGGGATGAAAAAAGCGCTGCCGAGGATCACGACGAAGAAATATGCAATGCCCGCCAGCGTGACCGGGTGAACCCGGCGCGCCGTCCATAGATCATAGATGATCAGCGACGACGTGATCAGGATGAGAGCGATCAGCACGAACAGAACCCCGCCCATCGAATTGAAAGGCGGGAAGCTCGACACACGAATGAAGGCCGGCGCCATAAGGCTTAGAGACGCCAGAAGCATCAGGCGCTTGTGAGCGTCCGCCTTCCGCCGCAGCGCCAGCGCCACAATGGTGAAGCTGGAGAATGCGGCCAGGACGCCCAAGTCCGACCAGATGATGAATTCGATAAATCCGCGATTGGCGACGACATCGAAGCCGCCGCTTTCCGCGTTCTCCACGATGCCGAAAATCGCCTGAAACGCCGTCAGAACCACAAGCGGCGCAAGGACGAACCCCAGCGCGCCCAATCGGCGATGCGCGGCGCGATCATTGCGAAAGACGAGGAAGGTCTGCGTCAGAAACAGCAAGAACCACGCCGTGCAGCACCAGATAAATCGGCAGCGCCTCTTCCTGAAACCACAGACGGAAGAAAAAGGTGGGGCCAAAGCCGGCGATGACGGCGGCCAGAAAAACCACCGCGCATGCGAAAAAATAAGAGCGGCCGCGTTGGGCCGTTATCGCCCCCATCTCAGTTTGCATCGTCGCCCCCGGGCGGGATTAATTTCGCCCCGGGGGGCCTTATCCGATCTTGAGCGTCGCCGCCCCCCAGCACTTGGTCAAGGGCTGCGTCGCCGGTCAGCCGCGCTGGCCGATTAACCATCGCATGGCCCGCAGGCAAAATAATTGACCCGTTCTCCGCGCATTCGCGCCTGCTCATGCGAACGGGTGAATTGCGCGCGCGTTCCGTCTTCGGCGCCGAATGGCGGCCTTCGGTCGAAGACGCGCTCTGCAAGGGGTCCGCCGTGGAAAAGAATTTGATGCGAAAGATTCTGTTTGGCGCCGCGTTTTCGTCGGCATTGATCGCCGCCCCTGCGTTGGCGCAGGAAGGCCGATTTTATGTCGGCGGCGAATTAGGCGCGCTGGTCTCCTCCGAAACGGACCAGACCTATACGCCGGGTGCCACGCCCGGCAGCACGGGCGCCATTTCAACTGAGCACGATCTGGGCTTCAGCGGCGCGGCGTTTGTCGGCTACGATTTCGGCCCGATCCGCGTTGAACTCGAAGCGGGCTACCTCTCCGTGGACGTGGACGAGGTGAACAGCAGTTTCGCCGCGGGCGGCGGCCTGATTGCAGGCGGCCAGGGCGCGAGCGGGGATGTAGGCGCGCGCGCTGTCATGGCCAACGGCGCTTGGGATATTGGCGGGCCCGCTGGCCTTACGTTTTTCGTCGGCGGCGGCGTGGGCCTCGCCCAGGTAAAAATTTCTGGCCTCACCACGTCGGGCGGCGCTGTGCTGCTGGACGATGAAGATGACGATTGGCTGTTCGCCTGGCAAGCAAGCGGTGGCGTGCGCAAGGCGCTGACGAGCAATCTCGATGCGCATGTGCGCTATCGCTATTTCAACGTCGATGACGCCGACATGATCGGCCTCAGCGGGCGCGTCGTCGCGGCCGATTTCTCGGCGCACTCGCTCGCCGTGGGCCTCTCGCTGAATTTCTAGGAGGTAAGGCCGCGCGCGGCGGCGCGCGCGGCCTATTCCACAATCCCGCTTTTCCATTCCGCATCGCGCCTTGGCAGCGCCAGATATGCCTCCCCGCGCATTTCCATGAGGCGCGAGGCGGTGCGTTCGAACTCGAAACTTTGATCGCCGGCAGGGTAAAGCGCCGCCGGCTGCGCGTCGGCTGAGGCGATCAGCTTCACCTTTGCTTCGTAGAGCGCGTCGATCAGCGTGCGGAAGCGCGCGGCCTCCTCGCGCATGGCGGGATTGAGCTTGGGGATGTTCTCGATAATCACGGTGTGAAACCGCTCGGCGATTTCGATGTAATCGGCCGCGCCCAACGGGCGGGCGCAGAGCTCTTCAAACGTGAAGCGCGCCACGCCGGCGGCTTCACGCTCCACCCGCAGCGCCCGCCCGCCAACATCGAGCGTCACCGCATTCGCATGCGCGCCGAGCGTGAGGCGCGCCCAGGCTTCCTCGATCTTCTCATCCGCCGCCGGCCCCAGCGGGGCGTAGTAGACCGGCGCGGCCATCAATTGCTCGAGGCGATAATCGCGCGGGCCAGCCACCTCGATCACGTCGAGCCTTTGCTTCAACAGCGCGATGAACGGCAGGAAGAGCTGACGGTTGAGGCCGTTCTTATAGAGATCGTCCGGCGGGCGGTTCGAGGTGGCGACGATCACCACGTTCTCCGCAAACAGGCGCTCGAACAGGCGCCCCAGGATCATCGCGTCGGCGATGTCGCTGACCTGGATTTCGTCAAAGCACAGTAGGTTCGCGTCATCGGCCACCTGCTTGGCGGCCTGGGCGATCAGCTCATCCTGGCCGCCGCGCGTTTGGCCGCGCGCTTCGCGCAGGAACGCGTGGCGCGCCAGCATGAATTCGTGAAAGTGCACGCGCCGCTTTTTCCGCACCGGCGCGGCCTCGAAAAAGAGATCAAGCAGCAGCGACTTGCCGCGGCCAACCGGCCCCCAAAGATACGCGCCGCGCGGGGTTTCACCCCGGCCCAGCCACGCCTCCGGCTTCCAGCGCGCAAGCGCGTGCGCCAGCGCATCCAGACGCTTGGCGGCGGCTTCCTGGGCGGGATCGGGCTGAAGCGCGCCCTCGGCGAGGCGCTGGCGGTAGGCGGCCAAGGGCGAATGCATCGCGGCGAACCAAGCCCGCGCCGCGCGCAAACGCAAGCGCTTTGGCCCTCTTTTCGCCGCGCACGGCGCATGCTTGGGTGCAGGCGAGAAGGCTAGCCTTGAGTCGTCCATGCCCCCACCCGACGCCGCCGCGCTGACGGGCGCGCCCGCCGCGCCGGCCAAACACATCGTGGACGTGCTGATCGAGGAACGCGCGCCGAAGCTTTCCGCGAGCGTGCTCTGGCCCCTGGTGCGCCCGCCCTTGATGCGTGTGCTGAACTACGAAAAGGCCGTGCGCATGGCCGATACGATCGCCCCGATGGGCGGGCGTGAGGCGATGGAGAGCATCTCCGATCTGCTCCGCGTGAAGCTGGCGACGACCGGGCTGGAGCGCGTGCCGCGCGAAGGCGCGTTCATCCTGCTGGCCAACCATCCCACCGGCATCACTGACGGGATCGCGATGTACGACGCGGTGAAGCACGCGCGCCCCGACATCCTGTTCTACGCCAATTCGGACGCACAACGTGTGTGCAGGCGTTTCGACGAAGCTTTGATCCCTGTGGAATGGGTGCTGGCGAAGCGCACGCGCGAACGCACGCGCGTGACGCTGAAAATGACGGATGCGGCGTTCGCACAGGGGCGCCCGCTTGGGGTTTTTCCCGCCGGCCGCCTCTCGCGCCTGCGCGACGGCGTGCTGACCGACCCGGAATGGATGTCAACGGCCGCGAGCCTTGCGCGCAAATATGAGTTGCCGATTCTACCGGTGCATGTGGCCGGGCCGTACGCCTGGTGGTTTCACACGTTTGCGCAAATCTCGCCGGAACTGCGCGACATCACGTTGTTTCACGAACTGCTAAACAAGGCGGGAAAGACCTACACGCTCACCTTCGGCCCGTTGATCCCGCACGAACACGCTGACGGCGATCCCACAAGCGTCATTCGCAAACTCAAACATTATGTAGAGCGCGTGCTGCCCGACGCGCCGGATGCGCCATTCGATCCGCAAGGCCCCGAATGCGCCTGGCGCGACCCGCCCAAGCCGCCGGCGTAACCTCCGTCACGGCGGCTTCACGAGACTCTGATCAATCAAACATGGACGAACCGCCCGGCGCATTGCATCGTGCGTGCAAGGGGAGAGGTTCGGTGGAGCAAATGAATGCGCGCCCGTGTTTTGGCGTTGAGCGTGTGGGCGGGGTTGACCGCGAGCGCCTTGGCCATCCCCTACGTCCCCCCGCCGCAGCCGATCTATGAAGCGCCGATTGATCGCGCGCTTGAGAACGTGGCGGCGATGGAGGGGCTTGAGCCCGCGCACCGCGAGCAATTGCTGGGGCGGCTGAACTTGCTGGCCTATGCGCGCAATGACGGCGATTTCGCCTATCTGCGCGAAGACAATCGCTTCAACGAAGCTGGCGGCGTGGCGTGCAGCCAAGCGCCGCGCGGCATGCCCGAGCCAGTGGTCGGCGGCCCTGTGTTCGGCCCAGACGAGCGCTGCGCGCAAGTGGATTTCCAACTGGGCCCGCAAAATGAGTTGCCGGAAGGCGTTGCTGAAACGATCGATCACGACGCGCTGCAACGTCTGCAGTCCGCACGCCAGCACTATATTCGCGCGGTGCGGCTTGAGCCGGGCAATCTGCGCGCGCGGCTTGGCCTCGCTTACGCGTATGACCGCATGCAACAGCGCAATTTCGCCCGCCGCGAGCTGCGCGAAATCCTGAAGCGCGGCCTGCCCCGCCTGCGGGCGGCGCAATCGGACTGGGAAGATCACGCTGTGCTCACAGAGGCCGCGGCGCATCTGGAGCATCTGGCGACCACCGAGCGTGACCGCTCGCGCATGCAGCGCCTGCGCGAGCGTTTGGAGGCCAGCCAGCCAATCATTTACGTTACGCCGATCGTTGTCCCGATGCGCGATAGCCCGTTTGACGCGATGATCGCGCCCAACGCGCCGGTGGCGTTCGATTTCGCCGGCACCGGCGATGCGCGCGCGCAAGGCTGGCTGACGCCGGATGCGGCATGGCTGGTGTGGGATCCCGAATGGCGCGGCCAAGTGCGCTCGGGCTTCGACATGATCGGCCAGCGCACATGGGCGGTATTTTGGCGCGACGGGTTTGAAGCGCTGCGCGCGCTGGACGACAATCGCGACGGCGAATTGACCGGCGCGGAGCTGGGCGGGCTGGCGCTGTGGCGCGACGCGAACAGCAATGGCGTCAGCGAGCCAAGCGAGGTGCTGCCGGTGCAGGTGCATGGGATCGTGGGCTTGGCGGTGCGGGCCGAGCGCACCCGGCGCGATCTGCTGACCGCCCCGAACGGCGTGCGCTTCGACGACGGCCACACCCGCCCGCTCTACGACTGGACGCCGGGGCTGGGGGCTGGGCCAGTGAGTTAGGCTGGGTCTAAAAGCTGGGTCTTGAGGCCATAATTCGGATATGGTATAAGCCCCCATGGGCGAAATGCGCAAAATCACCGTCGATGTGGATGCGCGCGTGCTGGAGGCAGCGCGCGCCGAAGGCGCCGGCATCGCCGAAACCATCCGCGAAGCGCTGGAGCGGCAGGCGCATACGCGCGCGCGCCAAAAACTGCTCGCCATGGAAGGCAAGCTCGATCTCGAGATCGATCTTGAGGAGCTGCGCAAAGACAAGGACGAAGCATGATCGCTTGCGACACCAGTTCGCTGGCGGCGTTTCTGGCGGGCGATCCGAACGCGGCGGATGTGGAAAAATTGAGGAAGGCGCTAGCCTCCGATCAGCTTGTGCTTCCGCCAGCCGCGCTCGCCGAAGCACTCTCAAATCCCAAAACATTCACGCAGGCCGACGCGCTGATTTCGCCCCTGCCGATGCTGGAGCTGACGCCAGGATATTGGCGGCGCGCGGCGACATCGCGCGCCATGCTCCTTGGTAAGGGATTGAAGGCGCGCCTCGCCGACGCCCTGATCGCGCAAAGCTGTCTCGATGCTGATGTTGAGCTGATCACGCGCGATCGGGATTTCCGTCATTTCGCGCAGCATTGCGGCCTTAAGCTGGCTTAGACTTTCCGCTCCACCATCGCCTTTTTGATTTCGGCGATCGCCTTGGCGGGGTTCAAACCCTTGGGGCAGACCTGGGCGCAATTCATGATGGTGTGGCAGCGATAGAGCTTGAAGGGATCTTCCAGCGCATCGAGCCGCTCGCCCTGGTTTTCATCGCGGCTGTCGGCGATCCAGCGATAGGCTTGCAGCAGAGCGGCGGGGCCGTAGAAGCGATCGCTGTTCCACCAATAGGACGGGCACGACGTCGAGCAGCAGGCGCAGAGGATGCACTCATAGAGGCCGTCGAGCTTGGCCCGCTCTTCCGGGCTTTGGCGCCATTCGGCGTCAGGCTCGGGCGTGACGGTTTGCAGATAGGGCTGAATCGCCGCGTATTGCGCGGTGAAGCCCGAAAGGTCGGGCACCAGATCCTTCATCACCGGCTGGTGCGGCAGCGGCGAGATGGTGATGGCGCCGGCGGGCAGCTCATCCATGCCCTTGGTGCAGGCCAGCGTGTTGCGCCCGGAAATGTTCATCGCGCACGAGCCGCACACGCCCTCCCGGCAAGAGCGGCGGAAGGTGAGCGTTGAATCCTGCTGGTCCTTAATGGCGATCAGCGCGTCGAGCACCATGGGGCCGCAATGGTCGAGGTCGACCTGATAGATATCCCAGCGCGGGTTTTCGCCGCTGTCGGGATCGTAGCGGTAAACCTTGAACTCCCGCAGCCGCTTGGCGCCCGCTGGCGCGGGGTGGCGCTTGCCCTGTTTGACCTTGGAATTCTTGGGTAAAGTGAGCTCGACCATGGGCCGCGAACCTGACGAGCGCCGCCGCGCCCGTCAAGCGCGCGAAATGCCCTATTCGGCCGGTTTTTCGGCCCGGCCGTACCAATCGATGCGCCGGGTGGCGATCATGGTGGCCGCGATCACCGCGAAGGCGACGACCGAGCCCGCCAGCAGCGCGAAATCCTCCAGCGTCATGAGCACGTACATGGCGAGGTAGAGCCCCGAAAGGCCCGCGAGCGCCCGCCAGCCCACCGCCGCCGACTTGAACGACGCGCCGGCATAGTACGACAGCAGCCCCACCGTCGCCGCGGCCGCCAGCGCGAACGCGCCGCTGAAGCCGATGATTTCAGTGACCGAGAGCAGCAGCAGGTAGAACACACATTGGGCGAGGCCCACGAGAATGTATTGCGCCGGGTGCGCCTTCTGGCCGCTGACGGCCTCGAAAATCAGCACCGCCAGGAAGACGATGCCGATGAACATGATTCCATAGCGCACCGCGCGCGCGACGCCTTGGT
>CAZWQS010000054.1:0-15778 GCA_964635925.1 uncultured Terricaulis sp.
ACGCCGTCGCCGATCTCAAGAATCGAGACGTCGAACGTGCCCCCGCCCAAGTCATAGACGGCGATGGTTTTGTTCTGGCCGCCCTTATCAAGGCCATAGGCCAAAGCCGCGGCTGTGGGTTCGTTGATGATGCGCAGCACGTCGAGCCCGGCGATCTTGCCGGCGTCCTTGGTGGCCTGGCGCTGGGAGTCGTTGAAATACGCGGGCACCGTGATCACGGCCTGCGTCACCGGCTCGCCGAGATAATCCTCGGCCGTCTGCTTCATCTTTTGCAGCACGAAGGCGGAGATCTCGGACGGCGCGTATTGCTTGTCGCGGCCCTGAATCCAGGCGTCGCCATTGGGGCCTTTGACGATCTTGTACGGGACGAGCTCGGCGTCCTTCTTGGCGATCGGGTCGTCGGCGGAGCGGCCGATCAGGCGCTTCACGGCGTAATAGGTGTGGGTCGGGTTGGTGATGGCCTGGCGCGCGGCCTGGATGCCGATCAGGCGCTCGCCGCTTTCGGTGAAGGCGACCACGGAGGGCGTCGTGTTCGCGCCTTCTGCATTGACGATGACCTTTGGCGCTCCGCCTTCCATCACCGCGACGCACGAATTGGTCGTGCCCAGATCGATCCCGATCACTTTGCCCATTGTTCTTGTCCTCGTTCTTCGGCAACGCGGCTCACTTAGCGGACCCATAACTTGGCGTCCCCGAAGCGCGTCCTGATCCTTCGTGGTTTCCGTTGGCCGGCCCAGCTTTTGGGCCGATTGTTTCCCGGTTCATGTGGTGTATCGCCCACCACGTGCAAGGCTTTCAAACGTGCTAACCGCATTCTGCGCGGGGAAATAGCCCTGGCCGCAAACGGACCCGCGCCGTCACGGGAACAAAAAAGAAACCGAAGCGCCCCATGCCCGTCTCGTCATGACCCGCCCGGCCTCTGATCTCGACGGCTTCCGGCTCTGGCCCGGCCTCTTGGACCGGGCGGCGCAGGAGGCGCTGCGCGACGCGGTGTTCGCGCGCTTCCGGGCGGGGCCGCTCTACATCCCCCGCATGCCGAAAAGCGGGGCGCCCATGCGCGTGCGCATGACCAATTTCGGCCCGCTCGGCTGGGTGACGGACAAGACGCAGGGCTATCGCTATCAGGCCATGCACCCTGAAACCGGCCAGCCCTGGGCGGATATTCCCGCCGCATTGCTGAGCCTGTGGGATCAGCTCACGGGCTATCCGGCGCCGCCCGAGGCGTGCCTAGTGAACCTCTATGAAGGCGACGCGCGCATGGGGCTGCATGTCGATAGCGACGAGGAGGCGTGGGACGCGCCGGTGCTTTCGGTCTCCCTCGGCGACACCGCGCTCTTCCGCATCGGCGGCGTGCTGCGCAGCGACCCTACGCGCAGCGTACGGCTTGCCTCAGGCGATGTGTGTATGCTCGGCGGCGGCAGCCGGCGCGCCTATCACGGCGTCGACCGCATCATCGCCGGCAGTTCGCGCCTGCTGCCCAAAGGCGGGCGCATCAATCTGACGCTTCGCCGGGTGACGGTTCCGGGCTAGCGGCGCGCACAAAGTCTGGCCGCCAGCCTTCCGGCGGGCCGCCAGGGGAGGGCTCCAGGCGGCCGGCGGCGATTTCGTGCGCCTTCCACACCATGGAATTGTGCACGCGCGTCCAGCCCGAGGGGTGGGTGTAGAAGATCACCTCTTCGATCGGCCCCGGCTCCATCTTGCGATATTCGGAGAGCAGGATCGCCGCTTCGGCGAAACCGTCCGGCTCGCGCGCGGCGTTGAGGCCGAACATATCCGCCTGCAATTCGTTGAAGCGCGTCAAATTGCGCTGCATCGGCCCGGTGACGAGGCCGAGCACCGCGAAGATCACCATGATCAGCGGCAGGCCGGCCGGATCGGCGATGTCGCGAATGCCCCAGCGCTCGTTTTTGGCCAGCGCCTTGAAGGCGAAATGCACCACCGCGAAACTGAACAGGATCAGCATCGCGTTCAACAACAGTCCGGAAATGTTGTGGCGCAGCACGTAGTGGCCGATCTCATGGCCCATCACCGCTTTCACCGCTTCAGGGCTGCCGCGCTCCAGGAGCGTATCCGCCAGTGAGATGCGCGTGGTCGGCCCAAAGCCCGAGACATTGGCGCTGATCGAATTGGTCTGACGTGAGCGGTCGTAGACCATCACGTCCGTCGCCGGCACGCCGTTGGCTTGCGCCATGGCGAGAATGTCGTCGCGTAGCTCGCTTTGCGCCATCGGCGTATAGGTGTTGAACATCGGCGCGATGAACACCGGGAAGAGCATGCTCATCACCGCGGCGAACACGATCGTCACGCCCGAGCCCCACACCCACCACGTATTCTTCGCCGCCCGCACGATGAGGTAAAGCAGGGTGAGGAAGATCGAGCCGAGCACCAGGCCGATGCCGAAGCCCATCGCCTGTTCGCCGAGCCATTGCGGCAGCGTCTGCGTCGAGAGATCGAAGCGATGCTCGCGCACGAAGCCGACATAATAGCTGAATGGGAAGGTGATCAGCGTCGAAACCAGAATGTAGAAGAACGACGTGCCGAACGCGACCAGCGGGAAGAATTTCACCGTGCGCTCAAGCCAGGCGCGCACGCCCTTGG
This sequence comes from uncultured Terricaulis sp., assembly GCA_964635925.1. Classification (GTDB taxonomy): domain Bacteria; phylum Pseudomonadota; class Alphaproteobacteria; order Caulobacterales; family Aquidulcibacteraceae; genus Vitreimonas. The sequence continues at coordinate 2,599 of CAZWQS010000054.1, forward strand.
CCCAACCCAAAACCAGGAAAAGCCCCGCCACGAGCATCGAAACCAATGTGCCGACGAAATCGATCACATAGCCGCCTTCAAAATAGCGGTTGGATTTTTCGGTTGCGGCAGCACCCATGGTGGCGAGCCAGGCGCGCGTGGCGTCTTCCGGATTGAAGGGCAGGGTGGCGGCATGGGCGCCTCCCGCAAGTGCGAAGACAGCCGCGAACGCGAGCAAGGCCCAAACGCGCATCGAAATCCCCCAAGATTTTTCTGGCCAGAAGCCTGCGCCCGAACCATGTGTTTCGGCAAGGGTGATCGCCGTTTCAGCAGGGGAGCTTGTCGCAATGCGTCTGGACACGCCGGAAGGCAATCTTGCGCCCAGCCGGCGCACCATCGCGGCCTCGCTGTTTTTCAGCGGTTACGCAAGCGCGGCGCTTTCTTCCTGCGCAAGCCCCACGCGCACGCCGGAAGATGATCTCGTCATTGCTGACGTGCACGTAACGGGCGCGGGCGGCTACAGCCTGCCGGCTTACGTGGCGCGGCCGAATGATCGCGGCGCGCATGGCGCGGTGATCGTCGTCAACGAGATTTTCGGCATCCATGATTATATCAAGGATGTCTGCCGCCGTTTCGCGCGCGAAGGCTATGTCGCCATCGCGCCGGATTATTTCGACCGCGCTGGCGATCCCGCGCCGCTGACGGATTTCGCGCAGATCCGCGAAATCGTGGCGACCGCCGCCTATGAGCAAGTGATGGGTGATACGGCGGGCGCGATCGATTGGCTGGCGGCGCAAAGCTTCGTGCGCGACCGCGCGATGGCGGTCACCGGCTTCTGCTGGGGCGGGGCCGTCACGTGGATGGCGGCGGCGCGTTTCCGCCAGATCAAGGCTGGCGTCGCGTGGTACGGGCGGCTCACGCCGCCGCCGCCGGACGGCTTCGGCGCCGAGCCGGGGCGGCCGTGGCCGGTCAATATCGCGGCCGATTTGCAAGCGCCGGTGCTTGGCCTCTATGCGGAAAACGATCGCGGCATCCCGCTCGATACGGTCGAGCAGATGCGCGCCGCGCTCGCGGCGGCGGGCAATCCGACGAATTCGGAGATCGTCGTCTATCCCGGAACGCAGCACGGCTTCCACGCCGATTACCGCGAGAGCTACAATGCCGAAGCCGCCGCCGACGGCTGGTCGCGATGCCTCGCATGGTTCCGCGCGCATGGCGTGGAGTGACGCGCGCCTTGCCAAAAACGGCTTTGCGTGCTATACAATCAAAGGCCGCGCGATCTGCGCGGCCTTTTTTCGTCTCTTGCATCCTTCTTTCCGCCGCGCGCTCGTGCGCGCCCGGCCCGCGACTGCATCAGACTTTCGCTTTGTGCATTCATCAGCAGGGCTTCGGCCCAAAGGATTGACCATGCGATATCGCAAATTGGGCCGCACTGGCCTTGCCGTTTCCGAAATTTGCCTCGGCGCGATGACATTCGGCGGCGCCGGCGGCATGTGGCGCGTCATCGGCGCTCTTGAGCAAGAGGCCGCCGCCAAATTGGTGACGACCGCGTTCGACCAAGGCGTCACCTTCATCGACACCGCCAACGTCTACGCCAACGGCGTGTCCGAGCAGCTTGTGGGCCAAGCGATCAAGGGCTTGCCGCGCGATGAATTGGTGATCGCCACCAAAGTGTTCGGCCGCATGACTGATGTTGTGCCGGGGCAGGAGGCTAAAGCGAGCCCCGAAGCGCTGCGCCGCTACAAGGACAACAATCTCTGGGGCCTTTCGCGCAAGCACATCTTTGACTCGATCGATGCGAGCCTTGATCGCCTCGGGCTCGATTATGTCGATCTCTATCAAGTGCACGCGTTCGACGCGGCGACGCCGCTGGAGGAAACGCTACGCGCGCTTGATGAGGTCGTCGCCTCTGGCCGCGCGCGCTATATCGGCCTGTGCAACTACGCCGCCTGGCAGATCGCGACGGCGCTGGGCGTTTCCGCGCGCGAAGGGCTGGCGCGGTTTGAGTCGGCGCAGATGTATTATTCGATCGCCGGGCGCGATCTGGAGCGCGAAATCGTCCCGCTCGCGCGCCACGAGGGCCTCGCCCTTCTGCCGTGGAGCCCGCTCGCAGGTGGTTTCCTCTCGGGCAAATTCACGCGCGATGGCGGCCCCAACGACGCGCGCCGCGCCGTGTTCGATTTTCCGCCCGTCGATAAGGACAAGGCGTTCGAGATCATCGACGTGATGGCCCCGCTTGCGGCGGCGCGCGGCGTTTCCGTGGCGCAGATCGCGCTCGCGTGGCTCTTGCACCAGAAGCACGTCACTAGCGTCATCATCGGCGCGAAGACCGAAGCGCAATTGCTCGACAACATCGCCGCCACGAAGGTGGATCTTTCCGGCGACGACCTGGTCGCGCTCGACAAAGTTTCCGCGCTCAAGCCTGAATATCCAGGCTGGATGCTGGAGCGTCAGGGCGGCGATCGCCTCAAAGTGCTGTCGTAACGCGCAAAGAAAAGCGGCGGCGCCCTTGTCCGGCGCCGCCGCCCGCGTGCGTCCCCCAGGCGTTTCAGCCTACTGGCGCACGATGGTGACTTGATACGATCCGGTCGAACCGCCGAAGCCGCTCGCCTGGATGTAATAAGAGCCGGTTTCGCGCGCCGTGAAACGCAGCAGCGCGTTGCGGTCCGGCCCGCTGTCATTGTCGGAGGCGACGCGATTGTTTTCGCCGTCCATCAGCGTGAGCATCGGATTGCCGAGTGGGTCAGCGCCGGTAGCGCGCAGCTCCATCACGTAACGCACGCCCGATTCCAGCTCGACGCGGAAATAATCGAGATCGCCCGGGATATCGATGCGCCCGGCGCGCTCATCGCCATTGGCCGCATCGAGCGCTTCGTCGGTGTAGATGTGGCCCGGCACATCCGTGTCGGTGGCGCGCACATAATAGCCGCCCGTGGCTTCGCCAAAGCCGGACACCGCCACAAAGTGCGGCCCGCCGGTGATGGAGGCGAAGTTCAGGTACGGGTTCACCCCCGGACCGCCGTCATCGTCGACGGCGACTTGCTGGCCGGCGGCGTCGTAGATCGTCAGCACCGGATCGGCGAGCGGGGTGACGCCCGCGCCCTCCACGCTGAAGCGATAGGGGCGCCCTTCGATGAGTTCGATCAGGAACCAATCCACATCACCCGTCGCGCCAATCGTGCTCTGGCGGCCGTCGCCATTCGGCATGAGCATTTCGTTGGTGTCGGCGCTGTCGCTGATTTCGCCGGGCGACACCATGATGGCGTAGCCGCCCTGCGCGTCGTCGGAGAAGCCGCGTGCCTCAAGATAATAGGCGCCGCTCGCGGGCGCCTGGAATTCGAGCCACGAATTGAGGCCGTCGCCGCCATCGTCGTCGCGCGCGAGTTCTTGACCCTCGGGGCCATAGACCACCGCCATCGTATCGAGCGCGCCTTCGGTGAGACTGTAGAGCGCAATGCGCACCGCCTGGCCTTCGGTGAGATCGAGGCGATACCAATCGCGGTCGCCGGCGGGGGAGAGCACGCCTTCGCGGTAATCGCCTTCGGTGGTCAACCGCATGTCGGTGGTGACGTCGCCGGGAATGTCGCCTTCGCGCGCGGTCAGCGTGTAGCCGCCAGTTGAGGCGTCGGCGAAGCCGCTGGCCTCCACGAAATAGACGCCTGATGTCGGCGCGGTGAATTCGAGCAGAGAGTTCAACTCGCCCGCGCCGTCGTCATCGACGGCCAATTCCTCGCCGCGCTGATTATAGAGGCGCAGATACGGATCGCTCAGCGGCTCGTCGCCGCTGCTGGTCAGCGAGAAGCGATAGGTTTGCCCTTCGGCCAAACGAATGCGGTGCCAATCGCGGTCGCCCACATAATCGATCGCGCCGGTGGCGGGATGGCCGATGGCGACGCGCGCGCGCGTGTTGGTCCCGGCGGCGGCGGGATCGGCCGGCAGACGGCTTGCGGCGACATTGAGCGTGTAGGCGCCGCTGGAATAATCGCCAAAGGCGCCGGCGACGACATAGACCGGGCCGTTGCGCGTCGGCACGAAATCGAGGCCCGAGTTCAGCCCGTCGTCGTCGTCATTATAGGCAAGCTGATTGCCCTCGGCGTCGAACACTTGGAGCAGGGGATCAGCCAGGCCGTCGTCGCCTTCCGCGGAGGTCAGCGTGATGCGGTAGGTGTTGCCGGCGCGCGCATCGAGGCGATACCAATCGGAATCGCCTTCAAACTCAATCATGCCGTTCACCGGGCGGCCCGCGCGCACGCGGGCGCGCGTGGCCGCATCATTGCCGGCGTCGTCGGCCGGCACCGCGCTGGCTTCAGCGCGCAGCGTATAGGCGCCCGCGCCCTGATCGGCGAAGGTGCGCGCTTCGACGAACACGTGGCCGTCCGCGGCCGCCACATAAGCGAGACGCGAGTTCAGCGTGCCGCCGGCGTCGTCGTTGGAAGCAAGCTCGTTGCCCTGCGCGTCATACAGGCCGAGCATCGGATCGATCGCGTTTTCGCCTTCACCCGGCGCGGCGTCGAGCGTGATCACGTAACGCTGACCTTGCTGGACGTTGAGGCGATACCAATCGGTGTCGCCCGCGGGCTCGATCGCGCTTGAAAGCGGCTGCCCCGCCGAAAGCGCGGCGGTGGTGGTTGCATCTCCGGCGGGCTCGCCGTCCTGCGCGGCGGCGGGCGCCGCCAATGCAAACGCCAAAACAGCGGCGCTGGCTGCGCCGAACATCAATTTTCCCCGCATGCTCGTCTCCTCAATCGCTCGGACGGCGTTGATTACAGATTTGTCATGGCGGCGGTAAAGCTGAAATCAGGCGATTTCCGGCCGCTCATTTCCATTCTTGCCGGGCGTCCCCACGCCCGCCGCAGCGCTTCAAATCTTGATATCGACGGATGGGCTCCCGGCGCCCTCGCCAGGCCCCGCCGACACAGCCACCATTGCAGCCCTTAACGTGCGATCCGCAAGCACATATCCGGGCTGCATCACCTCAACCACTTGGCCGGAAGGCAGCGGAGAGGGGATTTGAGCGACCGCCTGGTGCACTTTGGGGTCGAACGCATCGCCGGTCGCGCCCACGCGGCGCAGACCATGGCGCGCGAACGCCTCCAGCAGCGCGCGCTCGGTCAACTCAAGGCCGGTGAGCAGATTGCGCAGCGTTTCCTCGCCGTTTTCGCGCCAGCCTTCGGGCGCGGCGGCGAGCGCGCGGCTCAGCGTGTCGGCCACAGGCAGCAAATCGCCGGCGAAGCGGTCAATCGCGTAGGCGCGGGATTCTTGTACGTCGCGGGCGGCGCGGCGGCGGGTGTTTTCAACTTCGGCCAGCGCGCGCAGCGTCTCGTCCTTGGCCTTGGCCAATTCCGCTTCAAAAAACGCGGCGTTGATCACCTCTCCCGGCTCTGGCGTCGCGTCGTTTTCGTTCGTCATCATTTCCTCTTTGCCTCATCGCCGCGCCCGTCGAGCACGCGTCCGACAACGCGGGCGGTATAGTCCACAACCGGGATCACCCGGGCGTAATTCACGCGGGTGGGCCCGATCACGCCCAGCGCGCCGACCACCCGTCGTTCGGCGTTCATATAGGGGGCCACGATCAGACTCGACCCCGAGAGCGAAAAAAGCGGGTTTTCCGAGCCGATAAACACCCGCACCGCTTCGCCAGCCCTGGCCATATCCAGCACCTGGATCAATTCCCGCGTCTTTTCCAAATCATCGAACAGCCGCCGCGCCAATTCCAGGTCGGCCACGGCCTGGGGGTCGGCCAGCAGATTGGCGCGCCCGCGCACGATCAGCGAGCGCCCCAGCGTCGGGTCCTCGCCGGACCATTCAACCAGCCCGCTTCGCACCAGCTTGGCCGCGGCCTGATCCAGCGCGGCGCGGTCGCGCGCCAAGGCTTCCGAAGCGGCCGCGCGCGCTTCGGCCAGCGTTTTGCCCTTGAAGCGCGCGTTCAAATAATTGGCCGCTTCCGCCAATGCGCCGGAGGGGAGGTCGGCCGGGGTGGAGATCACCCGGTTTTCGATCTGGTTGTCTTCAAACACCAAAACCAAAAGCGCTTGGCCCGGCCCGATCGCGACGATCTCGGCGTGGCGCACCGGCGCGTCGCGCTCGGGCGTCGTCACGAGCCCAGCGCCGCCGGCAAGGCCCGAGAGCAATTCCGAAGCGGCGCCGATCACGTCCTGCGGGTTTGTCCCTGCTTTGGCGATCTGCGCATCGATTTCGCGCTTTTCGTCCTCCGGCACGTCGCCGAGTTGCAGCAGGCTGTCGACGAAGAAGCGCAGGCCCAATTGCGTGGGGCGGCGCCCGGCCATGGCGTGCGGCGCCTCAAGCAGGCCGAGCGCCGCCAGATCGGCCATCGTGTTGCGGATTGAGGCGGGCGAGAGCGCCACACCGCCCACACGCGACAAGGTCCGCGAACCGACCGGTTCGCCGGTGGCGAGATAGGCCTCCACGATCTCGCGGAAGATTTCGCGCGCGCGCGCGTCGAGCGCGGAGAGATCGGCGGAAGAGGGGGCTTGGCCCATGCGCCTTACCTAGCGAAGCGCCGCGCCCGCGCAAGACGGCGCATTAGCGCCTGGATTTCGTCGGCAGCGCGCGGCGCATGAAATCGTCGAATTTCGGCACAGTGAAGCCGATCAGGCCGCGTTCGGGCGAATAGGCCATGCCTTTCTTGATCAGCTCATCGCGGATCGGCGCGGCCTGGCTCAGCGAAAGGCCGAGCGCGTTGGCGATGTCGGAAGAATTCACCGGCTCGGGGCCAAACTCGGCCATCGCGCGCGCATAGACTTTTTGCCGGTCGGTCAGTCGCGCCAGGCGCACGTGGAAGATGCCTTCATCGAGCGCGGCGGTGGCGGTTTCGCTGGCCTTCTTGGCGTCGGCCAGCGTGATGGGCGATTTCGCCGCCGCCTCCCAGCAATGGGCGCCCCACACTTGCAGGAAGAACGGGTAGCCTCCGGTTTGCGTTACGATGTAGTCGAGCGCTTCCTTCGTATATTTCACGCCCTCGCGCTCGGCCGGCGCGGTCAACGCTAGGCGCGCGCCCGCATCGTCCAGCGCGCCGATGGGCGGGTAATCGAACAGACGCTCGGCGTAGGATTTCGCATCGCCCGCGAGCTTGGCGAGTTGCGGCAGCCCGCCGCCGAACAGCAGAAGCGGCAATTGGCGCTGCGCCATTTTGTGCATCGCCATGATCAGCGCGCTGAGATCGCTTTTCTTCAGATACTGGATTTCATCGATCAGCAGCACGATGGCGGTGTCGCGCTTCTTCGCCGCTTCGGCGATGGCCACGAACAGATCCGTCAGGTCGATAATGAGATCGCCGGTCGCGGGGGTTGCGGCCAAGCTGAAATCGATGTCGGCGACCGTGGCTTTGAACATGCTGGCGAACGAACGCAGCGAGCCGAACGCCCGTTGCAGATCGGCGCCGGCTTTCTTCAATCGGTCGAGCCGATGCAGGATGTGCTGAAGCTGCGGGGCGAGTTGCTGCGCCAACGGCATGGTCGGCTCGATTTCGATCAAAGCTGTCTGGCAGCCTTGCTCGTCGGCGATCGCCTCGAAGGCGTTGAGCAGCACGGTTTTGCCGACCCCGCGCAGGCCCAGCATGATGGCGCTCTTGGCTGGCCGGCCCGCCTTGGCGCGGATGATCGCCACGCGCGCCAGTTCGATCAGCGCATCGCGCCCCGCCAGGTCCGGGGGAGGGACCCCGGCGCCAGGGTTGTAGGGATTGTGGGTGGCTTTCATGCGATTGTTTGGTCAAGTTAGGTTGGGGTGGCCTAACTTCCTTATAAGGCGGTATAAGGCGCAGTTAGGCCGACTCGGCCAAACCTGTCCAAACTTTCCTGCTGGACGGCGCTACCGCCGCCGAGGGGGCTATAGCGTAGTATAGGAAAGTTAGGTCAATATGGCCTAACTTAACCAAACAAGCCTATAGAGACCTATTCCAGCGCCTCAGGCTCGACTTTGCCCGGCGTTTCCGCCAAGCGGGCGCGGCCCCGTATCGGGGTTTATAGGAAAGTTAGGTCATATCGACCTAACTCGACCAAACAATCCAATAGAGGCCCCCATGCGCCCCTCCGGCCGCGCGCCCGATCAATTGCGCGACGTCTCCCTCGAAACCGCCGTGTCCCGCTACGCCGAAGGCTCGTGCCTGGCCAAATTCGGGCAGACGCACGTGCTCTGCACCGCCAGCGTCGAGGCCGGTGTGCCTGGCTGGTTGAAGGGCCAAGGCAAGGGCTGGGTCACGGGCGAATACGGCATGCTGCCGCGCGCCACGCACACGCGCGGCCGGCGCGAAGCCGCCCAAGGCAAGCAGAGCGGGCGCACGCAGGAGATCCAACGTCTGATCGGGCGCTCGCTGCGCTCGGTGATCGATCTCAAGGCGCTGGGCGATCGCACCATCACGCTCGATTGCGACGTGATCCAGGCCGACGGCGGCACCCGCACCGCGGCCATCACCGGCGCCTGGGTCGCGCTGGCCAAGGCGTGCGCGTATCTGGTGGAGGAGCAGGTGATCAAAGCCAACCCGATCACCGGCCAGGTCGCGGCGATTTCCTGCGGCGTATTCGACGGAACACCGGTGCTTGATCTCGACTACGCCGAGGATTCCAACGCCGAAGCAGACGCCAATTTCGTGCTCTCGGGCGATAACCGCATCATCGAATTGCAGGCCACCGGCGAGCAGCGCCCGTTTTCGGACGAAGAGTTCGCCGAGCTGATGCGCCTTGCCAAGCTCGGCTGCGGGCGCTTGTTTGAGCTGCAACGCGCCGCGATCGGCTAGGAGAAACGTATGCGCATCCCTTTGCTCGCCGCCCTGCTCGGCCTCGCCGCGTGCACGCAAGCGCCCGCGCCCGCCCCGGTGGACGCGCCCGACGCGATCGAGGTGGTTGACGCCGCCAGCGTGCCGCCAGAGGTGCTCGCCGCCGTGCAAGCGGCGCTGCCTGGCTTCACGATGACCGAAGCCGAGCGCAAGGAGCGCGAGGGCCGCGTCTATTTCGATGTCGAAGGCGTGCGCGCCGATGGCGGCGAGGCGGAGATCGACGTGCTGCAAACGCCGGAAGGTTGGCGCGCGGTGGAAATCCAGCGCGACATTCCCTGGGCCGACGCGCCCGCCGCGGTGCGCAGCGCCGCCGCCAGCGCGCAAGGCGCGTTCACCCCAGTCCGCGTGATCGAAAGCTTGCAGGTGGAGGATGGCGCGATGATCTATGAATTGTTTGCCGAAGGCCGCCCGGAAGCGCCCGCGATGGAGGTGCGCGTCGCCGACGGGCAAACCAACGTGATGACGGAAGCGAATCCGCACTGATGCTGGAAAAATTGCTCGCCGCAGGCCCGGTCGCGCAAATTGCGCGCGTGGGCCACGCCCCGTTCGACGAGGATGATCCCCTGGAGATCAGCTTCGCGAGCGGCGCCGTGTTTCACATCGAGGTGGGCTTTGAATCCGCCACCGACATCGTGGTGGGCGAGGGGCCGTTGCTGGACGCCGCCTATGGCCATTTGCGCACCGAAGAGCCGGATTCTTTCGCCGCCATCGCCCGCGATTGGACGAGCGAAGCGCTGGATTTGCCGTGGATTGCGGGCCGCTCGCTCGCGAACCCGCGTCGGCTGACCATGACAGAGCCGTATCGCGTCGATGTCGGCTATGTGTTCGAGGCGGGCGATCGCCAGCTTGCGCTGTTCGGCGAAAGCGATCTCGTCTTCGCGGCGGCGCTGGACGATCCGCACATCGAAAGCTTCAGGCTGGAAATCGGCACGGCTTATCCGGCGGCCTGATCGGCGGCTTCATCCAAAGCGTCGTCTTCGCTTGGTTCGTAGCTCAACAGCTCGCCCGGTTGGCACTCCAGGACGCGGCAGAGCGCGTTCAGCGTGGAAAAGCGGATTGCTTTGGCTTTGCCGGTTTTCAGAATCGAGAGGTTCGCCAGCGTCACGCCGACACGTTCGCTCAGATCGGTCAGCGACATGCGGCGCTCAAGCAGGATGCGGTCGAGGGTGACGCGGATCGCCATCAGATCGTCAGCTCCTGCTCTTCCTTGAGGCGCGCGCCTTCGCGGAAGACTTCAGCCAGGACGATCAGCACGAAGATCGCGCACCAGGTCATGAAATTGACCGGCGCATCGACTTCGATCGTGGTGCGCTCAGGCTGTCCGAAAATAACGACGAACAGCGCCACCGCCGCCGCGATCGCGTAGCGCGACAATTCCATCACCAGCATGGCGATCCAGATCACGCGCAAATGGCTGGCGTTGTCGCGCGAGAACGGCTCGCCCGAGGTGAAATTCTTGAACAGGTGCTTGAGCCGCCAGAGGATCACCAGCGCCCCGCCCACCGCCACCGCGGCCGAGAGCAGCGCCGGGGCCACGACGTGGAACACCAGCCGGTCTTCGCTGCGCGTCCCCACCGTGACCGGCCCGACTTGGACGGTGCGGCTGCTGGATTCGAGCACATCCGGGCTCAGGGCGCCGAATTGGATGGCGGCGATGACGCCGAGATAGCAAACCACGCCGATGGCCAGGCACCCGGCGGCGATCCACAGCACCACCCAGGCGATGTCCAGCACCACCTTGATGATCGAAGCGAGGGAGCCTTTCCCCAGAGCGCGCATGCGAAATCCTGGCCCAAAGCCCAGACCCTAGCCGGACTTTATTGATAAACGATATAGACCCCCATCGGACAAGTCAAACAAGTGTCAGAAATCATGCCTCGCCTCGTCGGACGCCTCGTCGTCGCCAGCCACAATGCCGGGAAAGTCCGGGAAATCGCCGCTTTGTTGGCCCCTTTGGGGGTGGAAGCGGTGTCGGCCGGCGATCTGGGCCTGCCCGAGCCGGAGGAGACCGAAACCACCTTCGCCGGCAACGCCGCGCTCAAGGCGCGTGCGGCGGCGGCGGCCTCGGGGCTGCCGGCGCTGGCCGATGACAGCGGCATGGAGGTGTTCGCGCTGGGCGGCGATCCGGGCGTTTATTCCGCGCGCTGGGCCGGGCCGGGAAAAGATTTCGCCGTCGCCATGGGGCGCGTGCGCGATGCGCTGGAGGCCAAGCAGGCGCGCGATCGCGGCGCGCGTTTCGTGTGCGCGCTGGCGCTGGCCGCGCCGGGTGGGGCCGTCGAAGTGTTTGAAGGCGAAGCGCGCGGTCGGATCGTGTGGCCCCCGCGCGGCGACAAAGGCTTCGGCTACGACCCCATGTTCGAGCCCGATGGCTTCACCCGCACGTTCGGCGAAATGAGCCACGAAGAGAAACTGCCGCTGACGCATCGCGCGCGCGCCTTCGAGAAATTGCTCGCGGCGCTCAAATGAGCGGCTTCGGCATTTATGTGCATTGGCCGTATTGCGCGGCGATCTGTCCGTATTGCGATTTCAACGTCTATCGCGCGCGCGGGGCGGATAACCGCCCGCTTCTCGAAGCGATCGCCGCCGACATGGGCGCGCATGCGGCGCGGTTTGGCCGGCGCACGGCGCAAAGCGTTTTCCTGGGTGGGGGCACGCCCTCGCTGCTGCGCGGCGCGGAGGTTGCGTTTCTGATCGAGGCGGCCGGCGGCGCTTTCGATCTTGCGCCCGATTGCGAAATCACGCTGGAGGCCAATCCGGAAGATCACGCGCTGTTCGCCGAACAGGCCGCTGCGGGGATCACCCGCTTTTCCGTCGGCGCGCAGGCGTTTGACGATGCAGCGCTGAAAGCGCTGGGCCGGCGCCATGACGCCGCCGCCTCGCGCCGGGCGGTGGAAGCGGCGGCGGCGACAGGAAAGCGCGTGTCGCTCGATCTCATCTATGCGCGCGAAGGGCAGGGGCTTGAAGCGTGGCGCGCCGAGCTTGGCGAAGCGCTCAAACTGCCGATCGAGCATGTATCGCTCTATCAGCTCACCATCGAGCCGCGCACCGCATTCGCGCGCCGTGTCGAACGCGGGCAATTGCATACGCCCAATTCCGAAGCCGCCGCCGACTTGTACGAGGCCACGCAGGATATTTGCGAGGCCGCGGGCTTTCCCGCGTACGAAATCTCCAATCACGCGCGCACGCCAGAGGCGCGCTCAGCGCACAATCTCATCTATTGGCGCAGCGGCGATTGGATCGGCGTAGGCCCCGGCGCGCATGGGCGGATGACGCACAATGGCGCGCGCATTGCGCTCGAAGCGCAGCGCCGGCCGGCTGATTATATCGACGCCGTGCGCGAAAACGGCCTTGGCCTGATCGAGGAAACCGCGCTCACTGGCGAAGAGCACGCTGAGGAAATGCTGCTGATGGGCTTGCGCGTCGCCGAAGGCGTCGAGGTGGCGCGGATCGATGCGTTGCGCGGGCGCCCGCTCAAACGCAGCGCCATCGCGCAGCTCTCCGATTGGCGTTTGCTCGACGCCGACGGCCGCACCATCCGCCTCACGCCCGCAGGGCGCGTGCTGGCCAACCGCGTCGTCGCGATGTTGCTGCTGGATTAGCTCCCCGTGCGCCGGAATTGGCGCGGGGCAGGATCCAGCACGTTGGTGCTGTTTTGCCCGACTTGGATGATCGCCAAGCCGCGCTCGATCGCGCCGTCTGAGCGGAAGCGGAAGAGCCCGTCAGCGCCCGCGAAGCCCTCGGCGTTTTCCAAACGCGGCCGGCTGAAGCCCGCCGCCCCCGCATCGCGCGAGAGCAGCGCCGCCAGCGCCACCGCGTCATACGCCAAGCTCGCAAGCCGCGTTGGCTCGCGCGAGAACGCTTCGTTGTAGCGCCGCTCGAAATCGGTGCGGGCCGCCGGCTCGGGCGAGACGAACCAGCCGCCCGAGAGCGAAGGCTCGCGCTGGGCGTCGCCCAGCCAGGCGCTGGTGCCGATGAAGCGCACCTGGCGCTGATCCACGCCCGCCTGCACCAACGCTGTGCCGATCGCGCGCAGCGGCGAGCCGCTTTCCGCGATCAGTACGCCTTGCGCCGGCGTTGCGCGCAGCGTGGCCGCGAGCGCTGTGGCGGCGGCGCCGGCTTCGGCGTCATTGCGGCTGTAAAGGCGCGATTGCACGATGGTGACGCCGTTGCGCGCGGCCTCGGCGCGCAGCGATTCCTCCACGCGCCGGCCATATTCGTTCGACGGTGCCAGCAGGGCGATGGTGCGGATGTTCTGGCTCGCCGCGTAGGAGACGATGCGCGCGATTTCGTCTTCAAGCTGGAAGCTCAGAAGATAGATGCCGTTGCCGCCGATCGTGCGATCGGACGAGAAGCCGATCACGGGGATGCGCTCGCGCGCCACCGCCGCGCCGGCGCCGGCCACGCCTTCGC
>CAZWQS010000055.1:0-5937 GCA_964635925.1 uncultured Terricaulis sp.
GCGCCGGATACCATCAGACCAAGGAGCTGGTGCGCGATCTCAAGCTCCACACCGTCTGCGAGGAGGCCGGCTGCCCCAATATCGGCGAATGCTGGAGCCAGAAGCACGCCACCTTCATGATCCTGGGCGGCATCTGCACGCGCGCGTGCAGTTTCTGCAACGTCTCCACCGGCAAGCCGCTGGCGTTGGATGAGAAGGAGCCGGAGAACGTCGCTTTCGCCACCGCGCAAATGGGCCTCAAGCACGTCGTGATCACGTCGGTCGATCGTGATGACCTGGACGACGGCGGCGCCGATCATTTCGTGCGCACGATCGCCGCTGTGCGCGAAGCCGCGCCGGAAACGACCATCGAAATTCTGACGCCGGATTTCCTGCGCAAACCAGGCGCGGCCGAACGCGTGATCGACGCGAAGGCCGATGTGTTCAACCACAATCTCGAGACCGTGCCGCGCCTCTATCATTCGATCCGCCCTGGCGCGCGCTATTACCAATCGCTGCGCCTGCTCGACAGCGTGAAGCAGCGCGACCCGAGCCAGTTCACCAAGAGCGGCCTCATGGTGGGCCTGGGTGAAGCGAAGGACGAGGTGTTGCAGGTGATGGACGATCTGCGCGTCGCCGGCGTCGATTTCCTGACCATTGGCCAGTATCTGCAGCCCACCAAAAAGCACGCGGCCATCGATCGCTTCTGGACGCCGGATGAGTTCAAGGCGCTGGAGACGATCGCTTACGCCAAAGGCTTCCTAATGGTGTCGGCGAGCCCGTTGACGCGCTCGTCCCACCATGCGGGCGAGGATTTCGCCAAGCTGCGCGCCGCGCGCGAACAGGCGCTGGCCGCCAAGGCATGAGCCGCACAAGCCTGGAAGCCGAACGCATCCTGCCGTACGCGCCGGGTGATCTTTGCCGGCTTGTGGGCGATGTGCGGGCGTACCCTGAGTTCATTCCCTGGCTGCAGCGCCTGCGCGTTATCAGGGAGGAAAAGCGCGACGAAGGCGGCTGGGAAGGTGTGGCCGAAGCGATTGTGGGCTGGAAAGCCATCACGGAAAAATTCTCCACCACAGTGCGCTGCGAGCCCGCCAAAGGGGAGGTGGATGTCGCGCTTGTCAGCGGGCCTTTTCACGCGCTCGACAATCGCTGGCGCTTCGAGACGCACGAAAAGGGCGCGCGGGTACGCTTTTGGATTTCCTATCAGTTCAAGAACCCGGTGCTGAACGCGGTCGTCGCCGCCAACAAGGACAAGATCACTGGGCGCATCATGGCCGCTTTCGAGCGCGAGGCGCGCCGGCGCTTAGGCCATCACCCGCGTCAATAGCGCGAACGCCGCCGCGACGGTGGCGCGCTGCACGGCTTCGCGCCCGATGTCGCCGAAACGCATTTCTTCATGTAGCCGCGGCCCGTTCTTGCGCGCCGCCGCGATGTGAACGAGCCCCACCGGCTTCTCCGCGCTGCCCCCGCCTGGCCCGGCGACGCCGGTGACCGCGACGGAGAGGTCGGCATGCGAATGGGCGAGCGCGCCTTCGGCCATCGCCAGCGCCACCTCCATGCTCACCGCCCCGCGCCGCGCGATCAGTTCGGCCGGCACGCCAAGCAATTCGGTTTTCGCCTCGTTGGAATAGGTTACGAAGCCGCGCTCCAGCACATTGGAGGCGCCCGGCACGCGCGCGAGCGTGGCCGCGATCAATCCGCCTGTGCAACTCTCGGCGGCGGCGAGCTTCAGCGCGCGCGCTTCCGCGCCGGCGAGCAGCGCCTTGGCCGATTGCAGCAGAGTCGCGTCATCCATCGCGGAAGGCTAACGCTCCGCGCCTGAAAATGTCCATTCCCAGGACTCGGCGCGGATGGCAGAAGCGAGCCAGCCTCGCGGGGGGAGAACGCATGGAAGCTCTAGCGCGCCGCGCCGCCGCGCCCATCTTTGCGCTGGCGCTGTTCGCCAGCGCGGGCCTCATCTTCGTGCTGCAGCCGCTGTTCGCGCGCATGGCCACGCCGCTGCTGGGCGGATCGCCGGCGGTATGGAATACGTCGATGGCGTTCTTCCAGGCCGCGCTGCTGGTGGGCTATCTCTACGCGCACCTGCTGGCGCGCGTGAAAGATTTGCGCATCCAAGCCGCTGTGCACGTCGCCGTGCTGATCGCGGCATGGCTGGCGCTGCCCGTGCGGGTGACGGACCTGCTGGGGCCGCCATCATCAGATTATCCCGCGCTTTGGCTCGTGGGCGTGCTTGCGCTTTCGGTGGGCGCGCCGTTCGCGGCGGCGTCAGCCACCGCGCCTTTGCTGCAAGCCTGGTTCGCCCGCACCGGCCGCGCGGACGCGAGCGATCCCTACTACCTCTATGCGGCCTCCAACCTCGGCAGTTTCGCCGGGCTGCTGGCTTACCCCGCGCTGATCGAGCCTTTACTCGGCGCGCACGCGCAAAGCGCGGCGTGGAGCGCGGGCTATGTGCTTGTCGCCGCGCTGATCGTGTTCGCCGGCGCCGCGGCGATCGCCGCGCATGGCGATGCGCCTACGCGCACCGCGCCTGAGACGCCGGCGCCGAGCTTGCGGCAAAAGCTTTACTGGCTCGCCGCGGCCGCCGTGCCGTCCGCGCTGGTGATCGGCGTCACGCAGCACATTTCGACCGATGTCGCCTCCGCGCCCATGCTCTGGGTGATCCCGCTCGCGCTCTATCTCGTCACCTTCATCGTGGCGTTCATGAAAGGCGGGGAGAGGATCGAGCCGGCGAGCCTTGCGGTCCATCCCGTCGCGCTCGCGCTCATGGTGATGTCGTATTACGCGGCCGGCAATTGGGCGCTCTCGATAGGGGGCATCCTCGGCGGCTTCTTTTTCAGCGCGCTCATTTGTCATCATGCTTTGGCGCGCACGCGCCCCGGCGCGGATCGGCTGACGGAATTCTATCTCTACGTGTCGCTCGGCGGCGTGCTGGGGGGCGCGTTTGCGGCGTTCGTCGCGCCGATCATCTTCAACAACATCTACGAGTTTCCGCTGGCGATGGCGGCGGCGTGCCTGTTCCGCCCGCGCGCGCCCACCGACATGCCGCGCCTCTCTGACGCAGCCCTGGGCGCATCGGTGATGGGCGTTGTGATTGCGCTCGTTCTGCTGCGCTTGCCCCCGCTGGACGGCGCAATCGTCGCCGGCGCCCTGAGCGCCGCCGCGCTGCTGATCGCCGCCGGCTGGAGCGATGAGGATCGCCCGACACCGTACCGTTACGCTTTCCTCGCCCTTGGCGTCGTACATGCCGCGCTGGTGATCTATATCGCGGCCAATATTGGGCGCGTGTTTGTGGCAGCGGCGGGTGAAGACGCCGCACGCGTCGCGGTTCAGCCTTGGGGCATCGCACTGCTCGCGACGAGCTTCCTCAGCCTGGTTTTCTGCGTGCACGGCACTGTGCAGCGCCGGCGCCACAACAATGCACTGGGCGACATCGCGCTGGGCCTGGCGATGCCGGGGGTGGTGTTGCTGCTGCTCGCTGCGCTGGCGGGAAGCGGAATCGCCGCTGATCAGATCATCGTCATCGCGATCGGGTTTTGCGGCGTGGCGATTTTTCTCAATCGCGGCCGGCCGATCGTGCTGGCGGCGATCGTGCTGGCCGCGTTCGCGATCATTTTTGTCGACGAAGTGCGCGGCGCGCGCGTGATCACACAGGAACGGTCGTTCTTCGGTGTGATGCGCACGCGCGAGTTTGCGCGCGGCGAGCCGGGCGCGCCGGCGCTGCGCGTCTTGATGCACGGCACGACCATTCACGGCGCGCAATTGGTGGGCGACGATTACTCGCGTCTGCCGCTCACCTATTATCACCCGCAAACCGCGCTGGGCGAGGCGATCACCTCAGGCATTGCGGCGCAAGATAGCGTGCGGCTGGCGCTTATCGGGCTGGGCGCTGGGTCTGCAGCGTGCCTGATGCGACCGGAAGACGAATTGACGATCTATGAGATCGATCCCGCGGTGGTGCGTCTTTCGACCAGCGCGGACGGCGATTTCACCTACGTGCCGCAATGCCAGCCCAACGCCCGCGTGGAGATCGGCGACGCGCGCCTGCGCATCGCCGAGGCGGCGGATGCGTCCTTCGATGTGGTCGTGGTGGACGCATTCTCCTCAGACGCGATCCCGGCGCATTTGCTGACGCGCGAAGCGGTGGCGCTTTACTTGCGGAAGACAACGGCGCGCGGGATTGTTGTGCTGCATCTCTCCAATCGCAACCTGGCGCTGGTGTCGGAAGCCGCGCGGGTGGCGCGCGATCTCAACGCGCCCACGCTCTACCGTTTGAGCGATCGCTTCGAAGCCGCCCCTGTGTCTTATTTTGGCGGCCTGGGCGCCAGCGTCATGATCCTGGCGCATACGCCGGACGTGCTGACGAGCCTTGTGTTGCCCAGCAACGATTGGACGGTCGTCGCTGCGCTGCCGGGGCAGGGGTGGAGCGATGATTATATCAACGTGCCGCGCGCGCTCTGGGAAGGTTTGAGCGGGATCGAGCGCTGCCATCTGCAGCCCTATTTGCGCGATTGCCAAACCACCGCCGCTACGCCGTAAGCGGACGCTCCACAGTCGCGACGGCTTGCGCGGCGAGCCCTTCCTCGCGGCCGGTGAAGCCCATGCGCTCTGTCGTCGTGGCCTTGATGCTCACGCGATCGAGCGCCAGGCACAGCACCTCGGCGGTGCGCGCGCGCATGGCCTCGCGATGCGGGCCGATCTTCGGGCGCTCGCAGATCAGGGTGACGTCCACGTGCGCGATGCGCGAGCCCGCGGCCTTCACCAAGGCCGCGGCATGACGCAGGAATGCTTCCGAGTTTGCGCCTTTCCATTGCGGATCGCTGGGCGGGAAGTGCGCGCCGATATCGCCTTGGCCGATCGCGCCGAGGATCGCATCGACCAGCGCATGCCAGCCAGCGTCCGCATCCGAATGTCCGACAAGGCCCTTATCGTGCGCCAAGCGCACGCCGCAGAGCGTCACGTGATCGCCTTCGCCGAAACGGTGCGCGTCAAAACCCGTGCCGACACAGGGCGTCAGCGGCGCGCCAAGCAGCGCCTCAAGCATGATGAGATCCTCGGCGTATGTGAATTTGAGCAGGCGATGATCGCCTTGAATCAGCCGCGCCTCCACGCCATGCGCGCGCGCGACGCTGAGATCGTCGGTGAACGCCGCCGATGGCGCGGCCGCGGCATACGCGGCGCGGATCGTTTCCGTGTGGAACGCCTGCGGCGTCTGCACGCGCACTAGGCCGTCCCGGCTCACGTCATCACTGGTTCTGCCGCTGGCGTCGACGCGGCGCAGGGAATCCGCCACCGGCAGGGCAGGCGCCGCCGCTTCGGCGCCAGCTTCGATTTCAGCGATCAGAGCGGAGACGATCGCACCGGTCAGCCCCGGACGGGCTGCATCGTGGATCAGCACGATTTCGCCCTTCACCGCCGCCAGGCCCGCACGAACTGACTCGGTTCGCGTGGCGCTGCCAAATACCGTTCGGACGTTGGGCAGCCCGCCGATTGCTGCGCGGCACAACTCAAGATCGGCTTCGTTGATCGCCACAACGATGTCGCTCACGCCGGCTCGGGAGAAGGCCTCCAGCGACCACGCCAAGACGGAGCGCCCGCGTAAAGCCATGTATTGCTTGGGAATAGAGCCGCCAGCGCGTTCGCCGCGGCCGGCCGCCACGATAAGAGCCGAGACATTCATGTAGGCGAAATCGCTCCCCGCCTGCTGCATCGCAACATAAAACGCTTGGCGCCCGCTTTTTGGGCGCCTTAAGCTGCGCCGTAGAGGACGACGCGCCATGCCCGGTGTGGACCAAATTGCCCCCTTTGTCTTGCCCCGCGCCGGGACGCGCGCGCGGTGAAGGGCACAATTGCTCCTCCGCGGCCCTCTGCCGGGCGGCCCGCCGCCCCCGACGCCGAACGGTGGATGGAAGCGCTTCCAGCGCCGGTTCTGGGCATCGATAGCGGCGAGCGCATCCG
>CAZWQS010000055.1:6037-15708 GCA_964635925.1 uncultured Terricaulis sp.
GCGCCGCTGGCGACGCTCGCGCGGCGCGCGCTGAGCGGCGCCGCGGGAGTCGCGGAAGCGGACGTGGCCTTGGTGGGCCCGGGCTTTGCGCTCGGCCGCGCGACCGTCGCGGCGGGCCCGGTGGGCGACAATGGCTATATCGCGCTGGTGCTGACGCGCCCGCCGCGCGCGCGCCAGGCGCCGCCTTCAGGCGCGGCCAATTCCGCGGCCCGCACTTTGGCGCATGAGGTGCGCAACCCGCTGGCCGGCATCCGCGCCGCCGCCCAATTGATCGCCCGCACCGATGATGCGGATTCGGCCGCGCTCGCGAAACTGATCTGCGATGAGGTTGATCGCATCACGCGCTTGACCGATCGCATCGATCCGATGGGCGCGTTCGAGCCGCCGCGGTTTGAACTTTTCAATGTGCACCAGGCGCTTGATCGCGTGCGCAAGCTGATCGGCTCTAGCGCGCCGCACGTGATGATCCGCGAGCGCTATGATCCAAGCTTGCCGGCGGTGCGCGGCGATCTGGATCAATTGATCCAGGCGTTCTTGAACATCGCCAAAAACGCCGCCGAAGCGCTTGGCGACCAGGGGGACGGCGAGATCGCGTTTATCACCTCATATCGGCCCGGCGTAAAATTCCGCGCCGCCGCCAGCGGGGCGCCGCGCGCGCTGCTCGAGGTGCAGATCGTCGATAACGGCCCCGGCCTGCACGCCGATGTCGCCGATCGCCTGTTTGAGCCGTTCGCAACCACCAAGCCTGGCGGCATGGGCCTTGGGCTCAACGTCGCCGCCGACATCGTGGCGCGCCATGACGGGCGCATCGAAGTCGACAGCCAGCCTGGCCGCACCGCCTTCAACATCTTCCTCCCCATCGATCCGGATGACACCCCATGAGCGCACGCATCCTGTTGGCCGACGACGATTCCTCACTCCGCTTCGTGCTCTCGCAAGCGCTCGGCAAGGAGGGTTACGCGGTTCGCGCCACCGGGAACGTCGCCACGCTATCCAAATGGGTGCGTGAAGGCGAAGGCGATCTTGTCTTGAGCGACGTTTACATGGGCGATGATTGTGTGTTCGACGCGTTGCCGGCCATGCGCGCGGCGCGGCCGAATCTGCCGGTGATCGTCATGAGCGCGCAATCGACCGTGAGCACGGCGCTCTCGGCCGCGGGCGCGGGCGCCTACGATTACGTGCCCAAGCCGTTTGATCTCGATGCGCTGATGGCTGCGGTGCGGCGCGCGCTCGCGGGCGGGCCTGATGCAAAGTCGCGCGCGCAGGCCAGCAAGGCCGAAAAGGAAGAGCGCTTGCCGCTGATCGGGCGCTCGCCAGCCATGCAGGACGTGTATCGCATCATGGCGCGCGTGGCGGGCTCGGATCTCACCGTGCTGGTGGAAGGCGAGAGCGGCGCCGGCAAGGAGCGCGTGGCGCGCGCAATCCACGAACACAGCCGCCGCGCTGGCGGACCGTTTGTGAACGCCAGCCTCGCCGGCCTCGGCGCGGCCCAGCTCGACCGCGACATTTTCGGCCCCGACGGCGCCTTCGCGCGCGCGCGCAACGGCACGCTGTTTCTGGAAGACGTGGACGAGTTGACTAGCGAGGCGCAAACGCGTCTGGCGGGCCTGTTGCATGCCGACGATTCCGGCGCTCGCCCGAATGTGCGCCTCATCGTCGCCGCGCAGCGCAGCTTGGCGGCGCTGGCGCAGCAAGGCGCGTTTCGCCAGGACCTCTTCTATCAATTGAATGTGGTGCCAATCCGTCTGCCGCCGCTGCGCGAGCGGATGGAGGATATGGGCGATCTCGCGCGCGCGTTCCTGGTGCGCGCCAAGCGTGAGGGCTTGCCCGAAAAGACGCTGGACGCCTCCGCCATTAAGCGGCTGGAGACGCACGATTTCCCCGGCAACGTCCGCGAACTCGAAAACCTCCTGCGCCGCGCCGCGGCGCTAAGCCCGGCGGCCGTGATCACGGCCCGGGAAATCGAACAGGAATTGGCCGGCGCCAGCGCCGCGCCGGCGGTTCACGCCAGCGCCGGGGCGGGCTTCGCCCAAGCCGTGGAAGAGCGTCTGGCTCAGGAATTCGCGGCGGCAGGTCCTGATTTGCCCGCGCCGGGGCTCTATGACCGCTTCCTGGCCGAGGTCGAGCGCCCGCTTATCCAGCACGCGCTCCAAGCGACGCGGGGCAATCAAATCCGGGCCGCGGCCGTGCTCGGCATCAATCGGAACACCCTGCGCAAGAAGATCCAGGTCCTGGGCATCCGCACTGGCAGGGGCGATTGACGGGGGCGTGATCTTCGGCAACACCATGTTGCCTCAGCGCAACATGGGAAGCCCCCCGCCATGGTGCAGCCGCTCGCGGCCACTGAAAAACCTGAGCTGGTTCTCAGCGACCAGCCCCAGAGCCGCAGCGCGCTAGCGTTCGCTGGCGGCTTTCTGCTGGCCGCCCTGCTCACGGCCGCAGCCACCCTTCTGCTCATCTCGGGGGAGGGGCTCGCCGGCGAGGCGACGCCCGCCATCCAGATCATGCTCGGCGCGAGTTTGGCGCTTTCGGTGGTGCTGGCTGGCATCCTGACGCACCGGCTTTTGCGCGTGGCGCGCGCGTGGCGCTCGGCGGCGACAGGCGCGCGGTTGCACGTGCGCTTCGTTACGCTGTTTAGCCTCGCAGCCTTAGCGCCGGCGATCATCATCGCGGCTTTCTTGGGCTTCACCTTCAGCCAGGGCGTTGAGCGCTGGTTCAGCCAGCGCGTGGAGACCACGATCGAAAACGCCGCCGCGGTTGGGCGCGCTTATGTCGATCTCGCATCCGGCGATTTGAGCGGCGAGATGTTGGCGATGGCGGAAGACCTCAACATCGCCGTGCGCGGGCTGACGGAAGACCCTGAACGCTATCGCGCCTTCCTGCGTGCGCAGATGCAGGCGCGGCTTTTGAGCTCGGCTTACATCGTGCGCGCCGACGGCACTGTGCTGGCGCGCGCGGAAGAAAGCGAAGCGCGCGGCTTTGAGGCGCCGAGTGTCGAGGGCTTGGCCGCCGCCGATCAGGGTTCGGTGTCGATCCGCTTCGATCAAGACGACGATCGCGTCGTCGGGCTCTTCCGGCTTTCGGCCTATGACGGCGCCTATCTGGTGGTGACGCGCGCGATTGCGCCGGGCCTCGTCACGCAATTGCGCCTGTTCGATCAATCGGTGGACGATTATCGCACCGCGCGCGACGCGCAGGGCTCGCTGCGGGTGATGTTCACGCTGGCTTATGTGTCCACCGCGCTTCTAGTGCTGCTGGGCGCGGTTTGGGTGGGGCTTTCCAGCGCTTCGCGCGTGGCCGAGCCGATCGGGCGCCTCGTCGGCGCCGCGCGCCGGGTCGCGGCGGGCGACCTGAAAGCGCGCGTCACTGTGGGCGAAGAGCAAGATGAGGTCGATGCACTGGGCGCCGCATTCAACCGCATGACCGCCCAGCTCGATACGCAGCGGCGCGATCTCGTCGCGGCGCAGGAAGACGCTGAAACGCGCCGGCGTTTCATCGAAGCGGTGCTCGGCGAGGTGAGCGCGGGCGTGGTCGGGCTCGACAGCAACGGACGGATCAGCGCAGCCAACCGTTCGGCGGGGCAATTGCTCAGTGCTGGTGAGCAGAGTCTTGTCGGGCGCAGGCTGATTGATGTGGCGCCCGAGTTTGCCGATCTCTTGAATCAGCCTGCCCCGCAGGGCGAAACGCCGCCCCAGCGCGTCGATCTGATGCGCGACGGCGCCTCAACGAATTTGAGCGTGCGCATGAGCCCTGACGCCGAAGGCGGCTTGGTGCTCACATTCGACGACATGACCAAGCTGATCTCCGCCCAACGCCAGGAAGCCTGGAAGGATGTGGCCCGCCGCATCGCTCACGAGATCAAGAACCCGCTGACTCCGATCCAGCTTTCGGCCGAGCGCCTGCAGCGCAAGTTCGGCGCGGAAATCACCTCCGATCAGGAGACCTTCCAGCGCTGCACCGACACGATTCTGCGTCAGGTTTCCGATATCGGGCGCATGGTGGACGAATTCTCCGCATTCGCGCGCATGCCCACGCCGATCATGGCGTTCGCCGATATGAGCGAAATCGCGCGCGCGACCGTGTTCGGCCAGCGCCTGGCGTTTGCCGACGTGCGCGTGGAGGTCGAGGGCGTGGACAAGCCGATCGGGCTGGTTTGCGACGAGCGCTTGATCGCGCAGGCGCTATTGAACCTCATCAAGAACGCCGCCGAAAGCGTACAGGCGCGCCGCGTGCGCGATGGCGAACCGAAGGACGGCTTCGTGCTGCTGCGCTTGCGCGACCTTGAGTACGGCGTGCAATTCGAAATCATCGACAACGGCTTGGGCTTTCCGGAGAAGGATCGCCACCGTCTGATCGAACCCTATGTCACCACGCGTACAAAAGGGGCCGGGCTGGGCCTCGCCATCGTCGCGCGCGTGGTGGAAGATCACGGGGGGCTGATTGAGCTGGACGACGCGCCCGGGCCTTCGCCCGGCGCCGTCGTTCGTTTTGTTCTACCCAAGCGCGTTGAAGAAACGCGCGAGACCGCGCCATCCGGCGCAGGAGCTGCCCATGGCGTCTGATATTCTCATCATCGACGACGAAGCCGATATCCGCGACCTCGTTTCGGGCATTCTTGAAGACGACGGCCACCAGGTCCGCACCGCGCGCGATAGCGACGAGGCGCTGGAGGCGATGCGCCGGCGTACGCCTTCGCTGGTCGTGCTCGATATCTGGCTGCAAGGCAGCCGCATCGACGGCCTTGAACTGCTGCAAATGTTCAAGGAGATCGATCCGGACATGCCGGTGGTCGTCATCTCGGGCCACGGCACGATCGAAACGGCGGTCTCGGCGATCCGCAAAGGCGCTTATGATTTCGTCGAAAAGCCGTTCACGGCGGATCGCTTGCTGCTGGTGGTGCAGCGTGCGATGGAAACGGCGCGCTTGAAGAAAGAAAACTCCGCGCTGCGGGCGCGCTCGGCGGCGGGCGATGACATTATCGGCACCTCGCCGGTAATGGCGAGCCTGCGCTCGGCGATCGATCGCGTCGCGCAAACCAATTCCCGCGTGCTGATCACTGGCCCTGCCGGCTCGGGCAAGGAATTGGTCGCGCGCTTGCTGCACGAACGCAGCGCACGCGTCACAGGCCCATTTGTCGTCATCAACGCCGCCTCGATTGCGCCTGACCGCATGGAGAGCGAAATCTTCGGCGAGGAGGGCCCGGACGGGCGCCCGCGCAAGATCGGCGTGTTCGAGCAGGCCCATGGCGGCACCCTCTTCCTCGACGAAGTAGGCGATATGCCGCTTGAGACGCAATCGAAGATTCTCCGCGTGCTGGTGGATCAGCGCTTCCAGCGCCTGGGCGGCGCCACGGATGTGCAGGTCAACGTGCGCGTGGTTTCCTCGTCCTCGCGCGATCTGCGCGTGGATATCGAGCAGGGCCGTTTCCGCGAAAACCTCTTCCATCGCCTGAACGTCGTGCCGCTGCGGGCGCCGAGCCTGGCCGAGCGGCGCGAGGATATTCCCGAACTCGCCGGCTATTTCGTCGGCCGCTTGGCGGGCATGTCCGGCGTGCCGGCGCGTCAGATCGGCGAAGATGCGCTGGCGGCGCTGCAGGCGGCCGATTGGCCGGGCAATGTGCGCCAGCTCCGCAACGTGATCGAGCGCATCCTGATTTTGGCCACGGGCGATCCCGCAACGCCGGTGACGGTGGATTCGCTGCCGCCCGAAGCTTGGCCTTCCGCCGGCATCGCCAAGCATGACGGCTTGCAGGAGGTCATAGCGCTGCCGCTGCGCGATGCGCGCGAACGCTTTGAGCGCGAATATCTCAACGTGCAGATCACGCGCTTTGGCGGCAACATTTCGCGCACGGCGGCTTTCATCGGCATGGAGCGTTCTGCTTTGCACCGCAAACTTAAATCGCTTGGCGTGGAAGCGCCGGGCCGCAACGGCGCCGAAGCGGAATGAGCCAAATCGCTTACGTCAACGGCGCCTATCTGCCGCTGTCACAGGCGCGCGTGTCGATCCTGGACCGCGGCTATCAATTCGCGGATTCGATCTATGAGGTTTGGGCCGTGCGCAGCGGGCGCCTTTACGACGTAAAAGGCCACCTCACCCGGCTTTGGCGCTCCCTTTCCGAATTGCGTATCGCACCCCCGATGGGGGAGGCGGCTTTGATGGCGGTGGTGCGCGAAACGCAGCGGCGCAATCGAGTGCGGGACGGCATTGTCTATCTGCAGATCAGCCGCGGCGCGGCGCCCCGCGATCATGGCTTTCCGCCCGCGCACGTGAAGCCTACCATCGTGCTCACGGCTAAGAACCTCGACCGCGCCGCAATCTCAGCGCGCGCCGCGCAGGGGATCAAAGTGATCACGCTGCCTGAGGCGCGCTGGGCGCGCTGCGATATCAAATCGACGAACCTGTTGCCCAACGTGTTCGCCCGCCAAGCCGCACGCGAAGCGGGCGCGTTCGAGGCTTGGTTTGTGGACGCCGAAGGCTTCGTCACCGAAGGCACGTCCTCCAACGCCTGGATCGTGGACGCCGCCGGGCTGCTGCGCACCCGTGGGCTTTCCAATCACATTCTGCATGGCGTGACGCGTGCGGCGCTTCTCGCGCTCGCGCCGGATTTGCAGCTCCAAGTGGATGAATCCCCGTTCACAGTCGCGGAGGCGAAAGCCGCGCGCGAGGCGTTCATCAGCGCCGCATCGAACCCCGCCATGCCTGTCATCGCCATCGATGGGGCGCCGGTCGGCGCGGGAAAACCTGGCCCCGTGACGGCCGCGTTACGCGCCCTTTATTTAGGCGAAAACGCAGCGCCTTGAATCTAAAGGCTTCGTGATAGTTGGCGCCGCACCTGCACACGCTTATAGCTATGCGCCTATCCGCGCGGTCGATGCGGAATCATAAAACTCAGGCATGGCGGAACCCATGGAAAAAAAACAAAACTTGCAGGACACGTTTCTCAACGCCGTCCGCAAATCGAAAACGCCGCTGACGATCTTCCTGGTCAATGGCGTCAAACTTCAGGGCGTGGTCACCTGGTTCGATAATTTCTGCGTGCTGCTGCGCCGCGACGGCCAAGCGCAACTTGTCTACAAACACGCGATCTCGACGATCATGCCCGGCGGGCCGGTGAACTTGCACGAGATCGACAAGGCCGCCGATGAAGCCGACGGCTGAACCGCCGCCTAAAGACGTCAATCGCGCCATCGTGCTGCGCCCGCTCGCGGGCGCGGACGGGGGCGCTCGCGATTACGAAGCGCGCCTGCTGGAAGCGGTGGGCTTGGCGCAGGCGCTCGAACTCGATGTCGCCTTTGCCGAAGCCGCGCCGCTTCGGCAGATTCACCCGCGCGCCTATTTTGGCGGCGGGCGCGTGGAGCGCATCAAGGAAAAGGCGGACGAGATCGGCGCGGGCGTTGTCGTGGTAGACGCGGCGCTGACGCCGGTGCAGCAGCGCAATCTTGAGACCGATATCGGTGCGAAAGTGATCGACCGAACCGGCCTCATCCTCGAAATCTTCGGCCTGCGCGCGCGCACGAAGGAGGGCAAGCTCCAGGTCGAACTCGCGCGCCAAGGCTATGAGCGCTCGCGCCTGGTGCGCACCTGGACGCACTTGGAGCGACAGCGCGGCGGCCTCGGCAAAACCGGCGGCCCCGGCGAAACCCAGATCGAACTCGATCGCCGCCAGATCGCTGACCGCATCACGCGTTTGAAGCGCGAGCTGGAGGACGTGCGCCGCACGCGCGGCCTGCAGCGCCGTGCGCGGGCGCGTGCGGGACTGCCGGCCGTGGTGCTGGTTGGCTATACGAACGCAGGCAAATCGACGCTGTTCAATCGCCTCACGCAAGCTGGCGTGCTGGCGAAAGACATGCTGTTCGCCACGCTCGATCCCACCGCGCGGCAGGTAAAGCTGCCAAGCGGGCGAGCCGTGATCATGAGCGACACGGTGGGTTTCATTTCTGACTTGCCGCACGAATTGGTGGAAGCCTTCCGCGCCACGCTGGAGGCGGTGACGGAAGCCGATCTGCTGATCCACGTGCGCGACATCGCACATCCCGAAAGCGAGCAGCAGAAGGCCGACGTGCTCAGCGTGTTGGCGCAATTGGCGCAGGAAGCCGGCGGCAAGCAACCGCCCGTACTGGAAGCCTGGAATAAGATCGACCAGCTCGATGAAGCCACGCGCGTCGGGCGCGTGCGCCGGGCGGAGGCGGCGGAGACGGGGCAGGGCGCCCTGCCCCCTGTTGCGATCTCCGCGATCAGCGGGGAGGGCATGGACGCCCTGCTCGCCGCGATCGACCGCGCGGCCTTCTCCGCCACGCGCGTCATCACCCTCACCCTTGATCCCGCCGACGCCGGCCGCACACGCGCGCAGATCGCGGCGGCTGGGAAAATTCTTGAGGAAACCACAGACGATCACGGCGCCATCACGCTGCGCGCGGAATTGCTGGTGGCGGATGCGGCGCGGTTTGCGCCGATCGAACCCGCGCCCGAGGATCTGCGCCCGGCGGCGGAGTAGGGGAGGCCCCTACTTCGCTTTGAGGCGCTCGACCAACTCTGCGGCAAACACGCTCAGCGTATCGTCACGCGCGCCCATCACCACGATGCGGTCTCCGGGTTCGGCCAATTCGATCAGCTTATCGCCGCAGGCGCCGCGCTCCGCGAACGCCATAGCTTGCAGCCCGCGCGCACGGACGCCGGAGACGATGTGTTCGCTCGTCACGCTGCGATCGACGGTGCCGCCGAAATAGACCGGATCAGGCATGATCAGCACGTCGTCCTCAGCCATCAGGCTGGCGAACACGTCGATGAATTCCTGGCGCATCAGTTTCAGCGGGCCAAAGCCGTGCGGCTGAAACATGATGAGCAGACGGCCAGGGAAGGCGTGCAGCGCATTGAGCGTGGCGGTG
This sequence comes from uncultured Terricaulis sp., assembly GCA_964635925.1. Lineage (GTDB taxonomy): Bacteria > Pseudomonadota > Alphaproteobacteria > Caulobacterales > Aquidulcibacteraceae > Vitreimonas. The sequence continues at coordinate 14,923 of CAZWQS010000055.1, forward strand.
ACCTTGTCGGGATTGTGCCCAAAATCATCGATCACTGTGACGCCCTTGGCTTCACCAGCGACCTCAAGCCGGCGCTTGGTGCCGGAAAAGCCCTTAAGCGCCTCGGCCGCTTCTTTCAGCGTAAGCCCGTAGGCGCGCGCGGCCGAAAGTGCTGCCAGAGCGTTGGCAATATTGTGCTCGCCCGGCACGGCCATCTCAACGCTGGCGCTGGCGCGCGTGTGCTTCTCCAAAACATCGAACGAGACGCCGCCCGGCCCGAGGAGAATGGCGGTGCAGTGAAGATCGGCCAGCCCCGAGCGCAGCGAATACGTGCAGGTGCGCACCTTGGCGTTGATCACCAGCGCGCCGGTTTCCTCATTGTCGAGGTTCAACACCGCGATTTCGGCCTTGGCGACAAAGCTCGCGAACAGCGCACGCAATTCGTCCATGCTCTTATGGTCGAGCGCGATGTTGTTGACGACGGCGATGGTAGGCGCATAGCGCGCGATCGAGCCGTCGCTTTCATCCACCTCGGACACGAACGCATCGCCTTTGCCCACAAGCGCGGAGGCGAACAGCGCCTCGGGCGTGACAAAATTCTTCATCACCGCCCCGTTCATCACCGTGGGGTCGCGGCCCGCGCGATGCAGCAGCCAGGCGATCATGGCGGTGGTGGTGCTCTTGCCGCTGGTGCCGGCGACGCCGATGCGCACGCTTGCCGCATTGAACAATTCCGCCAGCAATTCCGGCCGCTTCATATCGCGCGCGCCGATGCGCTTGGCGGCGACCACGTCGCCCACACTGTCT
>CAZWQS010000056.1:0-15566 GCA_964635925.1 uncultured Terricaulis sp.
CCCTTGAGCGCCAGCGCCAAATCGCCCTTGTCGACCGCGCGCAGCAGCGTCTGCACGCCGCCGGAATCGAGTTTGCCGAGATCCTCGAACACGAACATCAGCGCGCGGATGCGATCGGCGCTTTCGCGGTTCTTCTCTTCCAGCGCGCCGATGAAGCGGCTCTCGGTCTGCCGGTCGAAATTGTTGAAGATTTCCGCCATCAGCTCATGGCTGTCGCGTTTGGAGGTGCGCGCCAGGTTCGACATGAATTCCGTGCGCAGCGTCGTCTCGATTTTCTCAAGGATGTCGCGCTGCACCGGCTCCATCGCCAGCATGCGCATCATGCACTCGGCGGCGAAATCCTCCGGCAATTCCGCCAGCACTTTAGAGGCGTGTTCGGGCCGCACCTTGGCGAGCACCACGGCGACGGTTTGCGGATATTCGTTCTTCAGATAGCTCGCCAGCACCGCTTCGTTCACGTTGGCCAGCTTGTCCCAGATATTGCGTCCGGCCGGCCCGCGGATTTCTTCCATCAGGGCGTCGACTCTTTCCTTCGGCAAGATCGAGTTCAGCATGCGCTGGGTCTGTTCAAGCGAGCCCATCAGCGAGCCTGAGCCCGAAAGGCGCTGCACGAATTCGTGCACCAGCGCTTCAACCACCGGCGCGGGCACGAGCCCGAGCTGCGCCATCGCTTGGGAGACCTCCTTGATCTCGTCCTCGTCGAGCATCTCCCAAAGGCGCCGCGCCTCATCGCCCAGGCTGAGCAGCACGATCGCAGCCTTTTCCGCGCCGCTGTAGCGCGAGAGATCGACCATCGGCTTGGTTTCGCCGGGCGTCGGTTTGGTGAGCGCGTTCATGACTTACAACGCATTGTTGAGCCAGCCGCGAATGATCTGTGCGGATTCATCGGGGTGCTGCGTCACCACTTCGGCCATCTTCTTCACGGAAGACGCACGCACGCGCCCCTGGATTTGCGCCAGATCGATGTCGCTGTCGGGTTCGGGCAGCGCGGCCGCGCCGTCCGGCGCGGGCAGGGCGGGCGGCGCCGGGCCGCCGGCGATCGCGGGCGTCGGGCCTGCGTTCGCGCCCCCGCGCATCAGCCCGCCGATCAGCGGACGCAGCACGAAGAACACGAACGCGAGCGAGGCGATCAAGGCGGCGGCGATCTCGATAATGCGCATCGTGTCGAGATCGCCCATGAAATCGAGCATGCCGCTGGCCGCCGCGCCGCCCTCGGGCGCGGCGGCGCGCGCGAATTGCGCGTTGACCACCTCGACCACGTCGCCGCGCTCTGCGTTGAAGCCCACGGCCGAGCGCACGAGCTGTGTCAGGCGCTGCATCTCTTCTTCGCTGCGTGCGGCCCATGTGGCTTGCGCGTTCTCGCCTTCGCCGGGCGCCATCACGCCGTCGACCGCGACCGCGACCGAGAGGCGGCGCACCCGCCCGCCCTCGCTCACTTCCGTGCGCGTGGTGCGGGAGATTTCGTAGTTCACCGTTTCCTGGCTCGTATTGTCCGTGCTTTGCGCGCCGCTGCTGGAGCCGCCGGCGGGGGCGTCCGGCGTGTTGATGGCGGCGCTCACGCCTTGGGCGCGCTCGGCGTTGCTAGCGGTGGATTCGGAGGTGGAGGTCGAGCGCACCACGCGCCCTTCGGGGTCGAACCGCTCGGAGGTTTCGCTGATGCGCGAGAAATCCATCTCGGCGGAGACTTGTACGCGCGCATTGCCCGCGCCGACGACGCCTTCGACAATATCGGTCACGGTGCGGCGGATGCGCTCTTCGACCGCGGCCTGGCGCGCATCGACGCCCTCGCCGGTGACATCGCCGCCTTCGCCATTGCTCGCCGCCGCCAGCAGGCGGCCGGTCTCATCGAGGATTGTGACGCGATTGGTGGTCAGCCCCGGCGTCGCCGACGCGGCGAGGTTGCGGATCGCGCGCACCTGGCCGGGCGAGAGCGCATCGCGGCGCAGGCCCAGCACGATGGAGGCGGAGGGCTGCTCAGTTTCGCGCGCGAACAATTGCCGCTCCGGCAACACCAGGTGCACGCGCGCAGAGGAGATGCCGTCAAGCGAGGCGATGGTGCGCGCCAGCTCCCCTTCGAGCGCGCGCAGGCGGTTGATGTTCTGTTGGAATTGAGTTTGGCCCAGCGCGTCGGGCTCATCGAAGATTTCGTAGCCGATGGAGCCGCGCGAGGGCAGCCCCTCGGCCGACACCATCATGCGCGCATCCAAGACGCGTGAGCGCGATACGTAGATCGAGCCGCCGTCGCCGCGCAGCTCATAGTCAATGTCGGCCTGTTCCAAGAGCTGCGTGATCGCGCCGGCTTCGCGCATGTCCACGCCGGCGAACAGCAGCGCCTTGGATTCCCCGCCCATGCGCAGCACGAGTGTAAAGATCAGCGCCGCCGCCACCGCGGTGATGCCCAACGCCGCGAATAGACGCGTCGGGCCTGCTTTCAACAAGAGATTGGAAAAGCCGTTCACGCGCGCCCCTGCATGCGCGGCGAGGGCCCATGATCAAAAGAGAATCACTAGGCAAATCTCACCGGTCGGCAGAAATTGCCGGGGGCGTGGTGAAACAAAGGTTAAGCGCCGTGCGGACGCCCAGTCAGGCAAAAGCCCCCGCCGGTGAAGGCGAGGGCTTTGAAAACCCGGGGCTGCGCCGCGAAAAGCGGCGCATAACGCGTTACATGCCGGTCGAGCGGTAGTGCTGGATGCGCGTAGTGCGCAGGCCCGCCATGCCGTGCTTCTCGATCGACTTGCGCCAGCCATCGAACTCTTCTTCGGAGAGCCCATAGCGCGCGCACGCGTCTTCCATGGTCAGCAGCCCGCCGCGAACGGCGGCCACGACCTCTGCCTTGCGCCGAATGACCCAACGGGTCGTGCCGGCCGGCGGCAGATCATCCAAAGTGAGGGGATTCCCGTCGGGACCCATCACCACCCCATCATAGCGGCGTTGCTTCTGCATAGCGCCTTTCTCCTCGTTCTTGCCGCTCACTATAAATCGAACGGCTAAAGAAACGACTAAGAGCAGGGGTTAATCCTGCTTAGGCGCATGTGCCGAATTAGTACGCCGATTTTCTTACGTGTTTCTTACCCCCAACATTTTTATCGCTTCACGCGCAAAAGCTCTTCCAGCATTTCATCTGCGGTCGTGATGATCTTTGATGAAGCGGAATAAGCGCGCTGCGTGGTGATAAGGCTGGTGAACTCCTCGGCAAGGTCGACGTTGGAGGCTTCCAGGGCGCCCGATTTGATCGTGCCGGCGCCGCCCGCGTTCGAGGCGTTGATGTTGTAAAGGCCCGAAGCCAACGTGGCGCGGAATGAGCCGCCGACATCGGGGGAGAGGCCGTTGGCGTTCAGGAATGTGGCCAGCGGGATTTGATAAAGCGCGCGTGCGCGGCCGTTGGAGAATTGCGCCGTCAGCATGCCGTCGCCTTCCAGCACGAGGCCGACAAGGTCGCCTGGGGGCACGCCGTCCGCCGTCACCGAAGTGATGCCGAAATTGTTGGCGTTCTGAGTGAGGCCGGACACCAGGTTGAGCGTCACGCTCTGTGCGGCCGCGCCGGTGAAGCTCGCCCAGTCCACGGTGAAGGCGCCGTCGATGTCGTCCACTGGGGAGGCCGTGCCGTGGCCGGAGACCGATTGCACTGTGCCGTCGGTGTTGAACTCGATGAGGCCCGCCGCCAGCACGCCGCCGGTGCCGGAGCCGCCGGTGACGTTGGTGTCGGGGCGGGCGTAGGCTTCCACGCGCCATTGGTTGGGGCCGACCTTGAGGAAGCCGAACGCGATCGTGCGCGGCGCGCCAAGGCTGTCGTAAATTTCCATCGAGCTTTCAAAGTGCGGCGTGATCGCGCCCGTCGCCAATGCGTTGACCGTATAGGCGGGCGGGCCGGCCCATTCGCTCTGCGCGGAATTCAGGTTGGCGTTGAGGCCGACATTGCGCGTCGCTTCAGCCAAGCCGCCGACGCCGGAAATGTTGATGGGCTCGATCGCTGAAAGGCTGGTGGGCGAGGAGGTGACCGACCCGTCGCTGCCAACCGGCCAGCCCTGCAAAAACTGCCCTTGCGCGTTCACCATGTAGCCTTGGGCGTCGATGGTGAACGAACCGGCGCGCGTGAACAGCACGTTGCCGCCGTTCGAGAGCTGCTGGTTGTTGGTGGACACGATGAAGAAACCGTCGCCCGAAATCGCGAAATCGGTGGGCGAGCGCGATTGCTCAAGCGAGCCCTGCAGCGTCACCTTCTGGCGCACGGTCGGCAGCACGCCGCCCGCATTGTAGGTGGTCTTCGAGTTCTGCGCGTTGACCATGGCGCTGAAATCGACGCCGCCGCGCTTATAGCCGACGGTGTTCACGTTGGCGATGTTGTCAGAGATCACGGCGAGCGCGCTCGAATTGGCCGTGAGGCCCGAAACGCCCGCGCGCAATGCGGTATAAATCGACATTCCAAGTCTCCATCACGAGCGTCCGCGCGCCGAAGCGCGGGAAGAAGGGTTTTCAGATTGAAAGCGCTTCTGCGCGTGATAGGCGGAGGCGTTTTGCCGCCGCCTTGATTTCAGCGGTTACAAGAAGTCGAGAATCCCTAGCACCGAAGTCAGATCATGATTGCCCGAGCGCGAGACGATCTTTGGCGGCGTGCCCGTGAGATCGACGCCCGAGACAAGTTCGATGGCGTTGACGTCGGAAGCGACGTCGCTGTTTGTGGCGTCCTTGGCGGTGATGCTGAGGCGATAGATGCCCTCGGGCATGGCCTCGCCGGAATTGTTGGTTCCGTCCCAGACGAAATTGTGCGTGCCGGCGGCGGCGGTTCCCGTCGTGGTGTAGACGGATTGGCCCTTCGAATTGAGCACGTTGATGGTCACGGTCGAGGGCGTATCCTCGAAGCTGTAAGTCCACGCGGCCTGTTCGTTGGCCATGTAGGTGTTGTTGGAATCGATCACCGCGAAGCGGCCGATATAGGAAAGCGGCAGCGAGGCCGACATCGCGTTGTATTGGCTGACCAGCGATTCCAATTGTTCATTGGTGCGGATCTGCTGCTCGACTTGGCTATATTGCACCAATTGCTGCGTGAATTGCGTGGAATCCATCGGCGCGAGCGGATCCTGGTTTTGCAATTGCGCCGTCAGCAGCACGAGAAACGTGTCGAAATTGTCCGACAATTTCGTGCGCGAGGCGCCGCTTTGGGTTTGTACTGTCGGATCGGTGACGCCGGGGATCGTGGTCATGGGGTGTCCTTCACGCCATCACGTCGATGCGCATGCCGCGCCAGCGTTCCAGGCGCGCGGTTTGCTGGGATTGGGGGAGTGCGGTTTCGTCTTCGCCAGGGGCATGATCGTTCGCCCCGCGGCCATCGCCGCCGCCCGCCTCGCGCGCGCTCTCATCGCCTTGGCGTAAATCGAACGATAAGCCGCTGTCGCTGAGATCGAGGCCGGCCGCTTGCAGGCTTTGCTCCAGTTCGCGCGCGTGGCGCACGAGGTCGGTCAGCGCTTGAGGATTGTCGGCGGAGATCAACGCGGTCACGCGATGATCGCGCGTCACCTCCAGGCGAATTTCCACGCGCCCCAGTTCCGGCGGATCGAGACGCATTTCAAAGCGCGTCGCGCCGCCATCGAAGCGGCGGATGATTTCGCGGCTCACTTGCGCGCCAGCCGGCGCGGCGCGCGCAGCGCTTTGCTCAACGGCGCTGGCGTGCTGGACGCTGGCGGCGCTCTGAGTTGTCAGTGCGGTCGCGTTCTGCGCGGGTTGCGACGGCGCCTCGGGCGCGTCGCTCAGCGCGAAGGCGCTGAAGTCCGTGCTCGGCGCGGCGGTTTTTGATTGCACAGATTTGGCGCCGGCGTTTTGCGCGCCGCTTTGCGCCGGCGCGGCTTTGCCATTCTCGGACGCCGGCTTTCCTTCGGTGATCGGCGCCGTCGCGCGCGACGCGGGCGCAGCTTGCGTCGTTGGCGCGATCGGTGCGGCGGGAAGGGGCGACGTTGCGGTTTGCGTCGCCTGCGGCTGCTCGACCGCCGGCGCGACGATGGCCGGGGTTTGCGGCTGGGGCGTCGTCGTCGGTTGCGTTGGCGGCGCGGGCGTGGCGGGCTCCGCCTGAGCGCGTGTCTGGTTTGGTTTGGCCGTTTCAGCGATGGGCGTTTGGGTTGGCGTCGCTTCGTTTGGCGCACTGGCTGTCGCCGCCGTTTCCGGCGCTGCTTGCGTCGGCGTGGGCGCGCTGGGCGCGGCGGCGGCCTTCTGCGTTTCCGGCGGTTGCACGGGGATCTGCGCGGGCGTTGACGGTGTTGGCGCCGCTTGCGGCGCGGCGCCTTCGGCGGACGGAGCAGACGCCGGCGGCGCCGGCGCGCCGGCGATCACTTGCAGCACGACGGGCGCGGCCGGTGTTTGCTCCGCCGGCGCGGCCACGGGCGCCGCGATGGTGTCTGGCGTTGCGGGGGCGGGGGCCGATGTCTCGGCCGGCGTTTCTTTATTATGCGTAGGCGCGCTTGAGGGCGGCGTCTCCGCGTCGGCCAGGTGGTCGTCAAACGTCGGGCCGGGCTCGTCGTTGGCGTTGCTCGGCGCGCGCGGGCCGGGTCGCGCCGGGCTCGGCGCGATCGCGTCCATGACGGCTGCGGCCGTTGAAGTCATCTCGTCCCCCAACGCCGCGCGCGCAATGCGGGCGGCGTCAGCTCGCCTCAGCAAGCGCCGGGCCACGTCGTTCACCAAATAAAATACAATAAAATCAGCTATATATTCGGCGGGCGGCGCTGCGCTCCGCGCGCCGATAGGCAAACGGCGCCGCCCATGCCGGCAGCTTCTGCCGGGCCGTTTACCTTGGCCCCAGGCTTGCGAAGGAAGCCGGCGAAGCGCGCGCCGCGCGCCCGCCATTCGCTCGAGGGGGTCTGAGAAAGACGTGATTTTTCAACGGGCTAACAGCGCAAACCGCGCGCCCGCCCAGGGCCGCCGGACCCGGCAATTTCAGCCGGGCGCCGGGCGCTTTCTGCCGGGGGCGCGCGCATGGTCGGTCTAACCCAGGTTCTGCTGGCTGGCCTTTCTGGTTTGCGCGCCTCGCAAACAGGCCTTGGCGTCGTCTCGCAGAACATCGCCAACGCCAACACGCCCGGCTACGTGCGCACCGAACTGGCGCTGACTCCGCGCACGCAATTGGGCGCCGGCGCAGGCGTTGAGGTTGAAGGCATCAAGCGCGCGGCGGATCGCTTTCTCTCCACCGCGAGCTACATCGCCGGCGCCGCCAGCGGCGCCGCCAGCGCGCGCGCCGATCTGCTGGCGCGCGCCCAAGCGCAGTTCGGCGATCCCGCGAGCGGGGCGTCAATGTTCGCGATGCTGGATAATTTCTGGTCGGCGCTGACAGAGCTTGGCGTCGATCCATCCTCGGCGCTGCGCCGCTCGGAAGCGGTGAACAATCTCGAGACCATGTTCACCGAGGTGCAACGCATCGGCGAGTCGCTGCAGAACCTCATCTCCGAAGCCGATCAGCGCATTTCCGACGCCGTCGGTGAGGCGCAAAGCCTGATCAACCGCATTGCGGAGATGAATCAGGAAATCCGCCTCAACAAACGCACCGGCGCCGACACGACAGGCGCGGAGAACGCGCAATCGGCGATGATCGATCAATTGTCGGCGCTGCTCGACGTGCGCGTCACGGCCGTGCCCGAAGGCGGCGTGCACGTGCGCACCAGCGGCGGCGCGCTGCTGGTGGGCGTGGATGCCGCGCGGCTCAATTACACGCCCGGCAACGCTCAAAACGCCACGTTCGGCACGATCACGATGAACGCGGATATCGGGGCCTTCTCCAATCTGGAGCCCTATATTCTTGGCGGGTCGATCAAGGGTCTGCTGGAGGTGCGCGATAACGAATTGCCGGGCTTGCTCGAAGCGCTTGGCGGCTTCGCGGCGGCTTTGGGCGATTCCGTCAATCAGGTGCACAATGAAAACGCCTCTTCGCCCGCGCGCAGCACGCTGACGGGGCGCCAAACCGGCTTGCTCGGTACGGATTCGCTCGGCTTCACGGGCGACGCCACGATTGGCGTGGTCGATGGCGCGGGCGTTCTGCGCCAGCGCCTCAATATCGATTTCGACGCGGGCCAGATCACCAGCGAAGATCCCGCGATCGTCTACAATTTTGCCGACAACATCGACGCCTTCGTCACCGCGCTCGACACCGCGCTGGCGGCGTCCAATCCCGCCGGCGGCGCAAGCTTCGCCAACGGAATCATGTCGATCAATGCGGGCACGGGCGGGCTTGTCGTGCAGCAGGATAGCGCCGATCCCAGCGCGCGCGGGGGGCGGGGCTTCTCGCATTTCTTCGGGCTGAACGATCTCGTCTCGCGCCCCACGCCGCTGTTCTTTGAGAACGGCATTCAAGGCGCGGACGAACTCGGCTTCAATCCGGGCGGGCAGATGATTTTTGAGGTGCGCGACGGCGCCGGACGCGTCATCGCCAACCGCACCGTGGAAATCAGCGGCGCGCTCGCCGCGCCGGGCGCGACATGGGACGATCTGTTGTGGGAGCTGAACGCCGCCGGCACGGGCGTTGGCGAATATGGCGGCTTCGCGATGGACCCAGCCACGGGCCGCATCGGCTTCACCGCCAATGGCTCCTTCGAGGTCACGCTGCAATATGATTCCACGCAGCGGGGCAATACGGGCGTTTCGGTGTCGGCGCTGCATGGGATGGCGCCGGCGATGAACGCGCGCCGGGCGATGGAAACACACGTCAACAGCGCGATCCTCGCCGATCCGATGTTGTTGGCCGTCGGCCGGCCCGATCTCAGCGCTGATCTGGGCGATCGCGTGGTTGAGGCGGGCGACAATCGCGGCGCGACCGCGCTCGCGGCGGCGAAGGATTCCGCGCGCGGCTTTCCCGCCGCCGGCGTGATGACGGCGCAATCCACCACGCTCGCGGTCTACGCCTCGCGCCTGGGCGGGGAGGCGGGGCGACTCTCGTCCGCCGCGCAGCGCGCGGCTTTGGGCGCTGAATCCGTGTTGATCGCCGCCAATGATCGCCGCGCCGAAGTTGAGAGCGTCAGCCTCGACGACGAATTGATGAAAATGACGGTGTATCAGAACGCCTATGCGGCGTCGGCGCGCGTCATCCAGGCCGCCAAGGAAATGATCGATGTGCTTATGGCCATCGGCTATCGCTAGTTTGAAAGGGCCGCCATGACCGGTGCGCTGACATTGCAGTTTTCCGCGCAAGCGATGTCCAACGTGCATCGCATCACGCGTGAACTGGCCGATCTACAGCGCCAAGTGGCCTCCGGCGCCGCGCATTCCGATCTGCAAGGGTTCGGCGGCGGCGCCGCGCGTCTGCTGACCGCCAAGGGCCTCAAGGCCGCTTCCGACGCGCAAGGTTCGGTCATCAATCAATTGCAGGCGCGCTTTGGCGTACAGGGCGCGGCGCTTGGGCGCGTGTCGGACGCCGCGCAATTGCTGGCGCTGTCCATTCGCGAAGCGATCAGCGCCAATGACGGGCGCGGCATCTCCGTTGAGCTGGAGATGAGTTTCGCCAGCACGGTATCGGCGTTGAACGAAACCTGGAATGGCCAGCCGCTGTTCGCCGGCGAACGCCAAGAGGGCAGCCCGGTTAAAATCACCTCGCTCGAACAATTGCAGGCGGCCACCAGCCCCGCGGACATTTTCGACGAAGCCCAGCGCCATCAAACCATCGCCGTGGGCGGCGGGGCGCCGCTGGTGCTGTCCAAGAAAGCCTCGGAATTGTCGCAAGGCATGTTCGACGCGATGCTGGAGCTGAAGACGCTGCTGGACGCCTCGGGCGGAACCATCGGCCAGCCGATCAGCGCCTCGTTGACGCAGCAATTGCAGAATATCGCCGCCGAGCTTGAGGCTCAGGCCGCCACCTTCGTCACCGAAGAGGGCCGCGCCGGCCAGCTCAGCGCCCGCTTTGACGCCGAGCAAATCCGCCTGCAGGCGCGCTCTGACCTGCTCACCAAGGAGATCGGCGAGCAGGCCGACGCCGACGTCGCCATGGCCACGATCAAGCTTTCGACGCTGATGACGCAGTATGAGGCCACCGCCAAGACGTTCGCGGAGCTTTCCCAGCTCAGCCTTCTCGACTATCTCTAAGCCTTCGCTCCGGGCCTTGACCCCGGTGGGAGAGAAGAGATGACCACCCTGACGGCGCGCCCGCCCGGCGCGCGCACACTTAATTCACTGGGCTTGCCCAAGCCGCCGGCGCAAACGCGCGTGGTGGCCGCCATGTCGGGCGGGGTCGATTCCTCCGTCGTCGCCGCCATGTTGAAGCGCGAGGGCTATGACGTCATCGGCGTCACGCTGCAGCTTTATGATCACGGCGCGGCGGTGAACAAGCCGGGCGCGTGCTGCGCCGGGCAGGATATTCACGACGCCCGCCGCGTGGCCGATAGCATCGCCATTCCCCATTACGTGCTCGATTACGAAAGCCGTTTTCGCCAAGCGGTGATGGAGGATTTCGCTGATACCTATCTGGCTGGCGCCACGCCCATTCCTTGCGTGCGTTGCAACCAAACCGTGAAGTTCGCGGATCTGAAGCGCGTGGCCGAAGACCTCGGCGCCGATTGCTTGGCGACGGGCCATTACGTGCGCCGCGTCGAAGGCGCAGGCGGGCCGGAACTGCACCGCGCCGCTGACGCCAGCCGCGATCAAACTTATTTTCTGTTCGCCACCACGCGCGCGCAGCTCGCGTATCTGCGCTTCCCGTTGGGCGATCTGCCCAAGAGCGAGGTGCGCGCGCTCGCCGCCGAACATGGCCTGCGCGTAGCCGAAAAGCCTGATAGCCAAGACATCTGCTTCGTGCCGAACGGCAAATATCAAAGCGTGGTCGAAAAGCTCCGCCCCGGCGCGCTGGAGGCGGGCGAGATCGTGCATGTCGATGGGCGCGTCATGGGCGCACACAACGGTATCATAAATTACACGGTCGGCCAGCGCCGCGGCCTTGGCATAGCCACGGGCGAGCCGCTGTTCGTGGTGAAGCTGGACGCCGCCAAGAAGCGCGTCATCGTCGGCCCGCGCGAGGCGCTGGGCGTGTCGCGCATCGCCTTGAAGGATGTGAACTGGATCGGCGAAGCGGCGGCGGCGGAAGACGATCTCGACGGCCGCCCCATCCTCGTGCGCGTGCGCTCCACGCGCGAGCCGGCGCCCGCGCGCCTGCGCGTCGGCGCGGGCTGGCATGTGGAGCTGGATACGCCAGAAGAGGGCGTTGCGCCCGGTCAGGCGGCGGTGTTCTACGATCCGCAAAGCACGCGCGTACTCGGCGGCGGCTGGATCGCGGCGACGGCCTAGGCGGCGGGCGCGAAGCCCGCGCCTTGGCGCGCGCACCCGCGATGCCTATGGTGTTGAGAACGGAGAAACCTCATGAGTGAAGAGATCGTGATCGTCGGCATGGCGCGCACGCCGATGGGCGGGCTGCTGGGCGAATTGACGGGCCTCAGCGCCTCCGAATTGGGCGCCGTGGCCGTGAAGGCGGCGGTGAAGGAAGCGGGCGTCGCCGGCGCCGATCAGATCATCATGGGCAATGTGCTCTCCGCCGGCCAAGGCCAAGCGCCCGCGCGTCAGGCCGCGCTCAAGGCGGGCCTCGCGAAATCGACCGAAGCGGTGACGATCAACAAGATGTGCGGCTCGGGCCTGCAGGCAGTGGCCATGGCGCGCCAGGCGCTGCTCGCGGGGGAGGCCGATGTAATCGTCGCCGGCGGCATGGAAAGCATGACGCGCGCGCCGTTCCTGATGGCCAAGCACCGCAGCGGCCAGAAATACGGCCACGACGTGCTGCATGATCACATGGCCCAAGATGGCCTGGAAGACGCCTACGAAGGCAAGGCGATGGGCGTCTACGCCGATCAAACCGCGAAGGAATACCAATTCTCGCGCGAAGCGCAGGATGCGTATGCGTTGGAAACGCTGAAGCGTGCGCAGAACGCGGCGAGCGAAGGCCACTTCAAGCGCAAGATCGCGCCGGTCGAGTCCAAGGCGGGATTGATCGATACGGACGAACTGCCGCGCAAGGCGCGCCCCGATAAAATCCCCTCGCTCAAACCGGCGTTCACGCCCGACGGCACGGTGACGGCCGCGAACGCTTCCGCCATCTCCGATGGCGCGGCCGCGCTGGTGCTGATGCGCCAATCGGACGCCGAAAAGCAGGGCAAGAAAATTCTTGGCCGCATCGTGTCGCAAGCTTCTTACGCGCACGAGCCCGCGAAATTCACCACCGCGCCCGTGCCGGCGATCCAGAAGGCGCTGGAGCGCGCGGGCTGGAAAACCAGCGACGTGGATTTGTGGGAGATCAACGAGGCCTTCGCCATCGTGCCGATGATCGCGATGAAGGAGCTGGGCATCAGCCACGAGAGGATCAACGTCAATGGCGGCGCCTGCGCGCTTGGTCATCCGATCGGCGCTTCGGGCGCGCGCGTGCTGGTGACGCTGCTTGCGGCGATGGAAGCGCAGAACGCCAAGCGCGGCGTCGCTTCGCTCTGCATCGGCGGCGGTGAAGGCATCGCCCTTTGCGTGGAGCGGGCGTGAGCCTGGAGCGCGTCCTCGCCCATTTTGAGGAGCAGGCGGGATTTTGCGCGGCGTACGGCTCGCCCTTCACCAGCGAGCTGGCGAGGGCCGCCGCCGAAGACATAAAGGCCGGCGGACCGACGGCGGCTCTGGTTGCCGATTGGCCCGCCAATCCGCGCGCCGACGTCGTGGCGCTTCGCCTCGCCGGCGCTCTGCACGCCGCGGTGTTGACAGGGCGCGATCCCGCGCTTGCCGCGCTCTATCCCGGACACGCGGCGCATTGGCGCATGGCGGAGGTTTGGCCCGCCGCGCGCGCGTTTCTGGCGCGTGAGGCCGATTGGGCGCGCGCGTTCATGCGCTCGCCGCCGCAAACCAACGAAACGCGGCGGGCCATCGCGTTGCTCGCGGGCTTTCTGGCGTTCGCGAAAGAGTGGCGCGGGCCTGTCGATATGTTGGAGATCGGCGCCAGCGCCGGCCTCAATCTCAACTGGGATCGCTTCGCTTATCGCACGGCCTCATGGGCCTGGGGGCAGGAGAGCCCGGTGGTGATCGACACCGATTGGCAGGGCGCCGCCCCGCCTCTGGTCGATATCAATGTCCGCCATCGCGCCGCGTGCGATCTCAATCCGCTCGACATTCGCGACGCCGCCGCGCGCTTGCAACTCAAATCCTACATCTGGCCAGATCAGCCCGAGCGCCTCGCTCGTTTCGACGGCGCAGTTGCGCTGGCGCTGAAACATGACGCGCATGTCGATCGCGCGGATGCGGCGGTATGGCTGGGCGAAAAGCTCGCGGCGCGCGCGAAGGATTCCGCGACGATCGTTTATCATTCGGTGTTTCTGCAATATCCCCCGCGCGAGACGCGCGAGGCGATCGTGGCCGCGATCAACGCGGCAGGCGAAGCGGCGACGGATGCTGCACCGCTCGCGTGGGTACGCCTCGAGCCGGAGGCCGTCACCGACGGCAACCACAACAATCTGCGCTTCGTGATCGATCTCACCACCTGGCCCGGCAGGCGGCGACGCATCCTCGGCTATACCGACGGCCACGTGCGCGCGGTGTACGCCGCCTAGCTCGTGACGGCGCGCAGCGCCTCAAGGAAACGCGCAACATCGCTTTCCGGCAAGCCGGCTACGTTGATGCGGCCGGAATCGGTCATGTATATCCCGTGCGCTTCGCGCAGCGTGCGGATTTGATCCGGCGTCAGCGGCAGCGTCGAGAACATGCCCTTCTGATCGGCGATCAATTGCATCGGCAGTTTGTTCACACGCGAAGCGGCCAGCGCCGCGCGGGTTTTCAACATGTGCTGGCGGATGCCTTCAAGCTCATCGGCCCACAGCTTGCGCAGCGCAGGATCAGCCAGCACCGTGCGCACGCACGCCGCGCCATGATCCGGCGGCATCGAATAATTGGTGCGCGCCAGTGCGTAGAGATTGCTTTGCACCGCCGCGCGCGCCGTCGGCGCCGCTTTCACATAAAGCGCGCCCACGCGCTCGCGGTAAATCCCGAAGGATTTTGCGCCCGAGAGCGCGACGACCACGTTCGGCACGTGCGCGAGGACGTGGCGCACGCCCGCGGCGTCCTGCTCCAATCCGTCACCGAAGCCGAGATAGGCCACGTCCACGAACGCGACGACGCGCGCTTCCGCGCATGCCTTCGCCAGCGCCGCCCATTGCGCCGTATCGAAATCCGCGCCCAGCGGATTGTGGCAGCAGCCCTGCAGCAGCACGGCGTCACCCGGCGCAAGCTGGCCGATTGCCGCCAGCAGCGGCGTGATCTCGATGCGCTGCGCGTCGAGATCAAAGAATTTCACATCAACCTGCTTTAGCCCCGCCGCATCGATCAGCCCCGGATGGTTCGGCCATGAGGGCGTCGGCAGCAGCACGCGCTTGGCGCCGGCCGCGCGCAGAAAATCAAAGCCAAGCCGCAGCGCGCCCGTGCCGCCTACGGCCTGGATCGAAACGAGGTCGCGTACGCCATCGCCGAACGCGAGTTCGCCCATAAGGCGCAGAAACTCGGCGTCGCCTTGCTGGCCCACATAGGTTTTCGTGCTCTGCTGCGCGGCTAGGCGTTGCTCGGCTTGCTTGATCGCAGCCATCACGGGCGTCGCGCCGTGCTCGTCGCGATAAACGCCGACGCCAAGATCGATCTTATCGGCGCGCGGATCGTCGCCGAACATCTTGATGATCTTCAGCAGCGGGTCGGCCGGCTTGGGCGCCAGATCGTCAATCATTACGCAGTCCAATTCTCAAGCGTTTCAACAAAGCGCGTAAGCCACGCATTGGTTTGATGCCCATCGAGCACGCGGTGATCGATGGTGAGCGAAACGTACGCCATCGGGCGCACCAGGATCGCGTCTTGCCCATCCACTTCGCGCACCACCACGCGTTTCTCCAGCTTGCCCACGCCCAGGATGGCCGATTGCGGCTGGTTGATGATGATGGGTGTGGCCACAAGCGAGCCGGAAACGCCGTGGTTTGAGATCGTGAAGGTGCCGCCTTGCACATCAGACGGCTTCAGCGCGTTCGTGCGCGCGCGCTCGGCCAGATCCGTCAGCTTCGCGGCGATCTCTTGCAGCGACAGCGCTTGTGCCTTCTGGATCACCGGCACGATGAGGCCCTTATCGCCCAGCGCCACGCCGAGGCCGATGTTCACGTCCTCGAACATCTCAAGGAAATCGTCGTGCCAGCGCGCGTTTACATTCGGCGCGGCTTGCATCGCCTGCGCGGCGGCGGCGACGATATAGGCGGAATAGGTGAGCTGCGCGCCGGCCTTGGCGAACGCGTCCTTATGTTTGGCGCGGTGGGCGATGATGGCGCTGAAATCGGCTTCAAACACCGCCGTCACGTGCGGAGCGGTCGCGACGGATCGGCTCATGTGTTCAGCGATGGATTTGCGCATCGCGTCGTTGGGAATCTTTCTTCGACCGCCGGCGTCTCGCCGGCCGCTTGCCGGCGAGGACGCCGGCGGTCCAAGCGCGATAAACGCCTCCACATCCTTATGCGTGATGCGCCCGTCGCGGCCCGTGCCAGCGATGGCGTCGGCGGAGAGATTGTGTTCGGAGAGCAGGCGTTTGACCAGCGGAGACAGGCGTGGTCGCGAGTCTGGAG
>CAZWQS010000057.1:0-15565 GCA_964635925.1 uncultured Terricaulis sp.
AGGCAAGTGTGGCGCCATCGGCGCGCGCCGAAAGTGAATTTGCGTTAGCCATGAGAACGAGGCGCGTGTTGGATAGCGCCCTGCTCTATCCCGCATTCAACTCAGCAAGATCAGCGTCGCCAGGCCCAAGAAGGCGAGGAAGCCGATCAGGTCGGTGACGAAGGTGACGAACACCGAGGACGACACCGCGGGGTCGGCGCCGAAGCGGCGCAACGTCAGCGGCACGAGGATGCCGGCAAGCCCCCCGCACGCGAAGGTGATGATCACAGCGAGCGCGATGGCGAGCGCCAGCAGCGGATTGTTGAACCAAAGCTGCACCACGATGGCCAGCACCAGCGCGAAGATCACTCCGTTCGACACCGCCGTCAGCGTTTCGCGCAGGACGTAGCGCGGGGCGTTGGATTCGGTGAGATCGCGCGCGGCGATGGCGCGCACAGCCACCGCGAGCGCCTGCGTGCCTGCATTGCCGCCGAGCGAGGACACGATCGGCATCAGCACCGCGAGCGCCACCAATTCGGCGATCGAATGTTCGAACACTTTGATGACGGCGGAGGCCAGCACGGCGGTGCCGAGATTGACCAAAAGCCACGGCGCGCGCGCGCGCACGGATTTCGCCACCGAGTCCGTCTGCGCGGCTTCGCTGACGCCGGCGAGCTTCAGCAAATCTTCCTCGCCCTCTTCGCTGATGACGTCGACGATATCGTCGACCGTCACCATGCCGGTGAGGCGCCCGCTTTCATCCACCACCGGCGCGGAGGCCATGTGATATTTCTGGAAGGTCTGGGCCACCTCTTCCTGATCCATATCGGTGCGGATGAGGATCAGCGGGCTGCGCGCGATGTCCGCAAGCGGGGTGTCCCGCTTGGAGCGCAGCAATTGCGACACGCGCACGGCGGCGAGCGGGCGCATCGCGGCGTCCACCACATAGACCTCGAAGAATTCGTCGGGCAGCTCGGCGGAATCGGCGCGCAGGCGGTCGATCACGTCGCCCACGCTCGCGCCCTCGGGCGCGGCGACGTATTCGCGCTGCATGAGACGGCCGGCCGTCTCTTCCTCGAACGAGAGCGCTTCCTCGACCGCTAGGCGCGTGTCTTCATCGGCGGCGGCGAGCACCTCGCCCAATTGCTCTTCGTCGATATCGGCCGCCACCGCGGCGGCGTCGTCGGTGTCGAGTTCGCCCAGCGCCTTGCCGACATAATCGGCCGGCAATTCGGGCAGGATTTCCTCGCGCCGCTCCCAACTGAGTTCGGGCAGCACCTCCGGCGGCAACTCGCGCCCGATGAGGCGGGCGATGGTGAGCGCGGTCTCCAACGGCACGTGCTCGATCACGTCGGCAAGATCGGGCGGGGTGAGTTCGGTCAACAGCCGGCGCAGCAGCGGGCCGTCATGATCGCCCGCCGCGCCAATCACGGAGGCGATGAAGCCGGGGTTTTCGGAGGGCGGCGCGTGCTGAGGCTCGGCCGCCGTTTCGGATTCGGTGCTCATCGGCGGACGCTCGGCTGGAGAACGCCCCGTCAAACGCCGCGCCGCGCGCGGCGTCAACCCGCTTGTGCGCAAAAGTTTGGCCGGGGTGTCGGAACTGGCGGCGCCGGTTCGTCCTTGGAGGAAACACGAAGGAGACGCCTTGTGAGCCTGAAACTCTACGAATTCGCCGTCACGCGCTCTTCGCGCGTGCGCTTTACCTTGCTTGAGCTGGGATTGGCGTTTGAAAGCATCGAGGGGCCGGACACGTTCGCCCATCCCGAGGTCGCCGCGATCCATCCGCTGCGCAAACTCCCCGCGTTTCGCGACAATGGCCGCCCGCTGTTCGAGAGCGCGGCGATCTGCACCTGGCTGGCCGACAGCCATTCCGAAGCCGGGCTCATCGCGCCGTCTGGCCAATGGGCGCGCGCGCTGCATGATCAATGGACGTGCTTTGCGCTGACGGAGATCGAAGCGTTCCTCTGGCACACGGCGCGCAATCTCTTCATCCTGCCTGAGGCAGAACGCCTCCCGGCGGTGTTTCCGCAAAACAAGGCGGCGGTGAAAACCGGCCTTGCGGTGCTTGACGCGGAATTGCGCGGCAAGGAATGGCTGATCGAGAACCGCTTTTCGGTGACGGACATCATCGTGGGCTACGCCGTGTGCTGGGCGCAAGCGCTGGGCTTCACGGAGGGCATGCCTCATGCGAACGCGTATGCTGATCGCATGTTGGCGCGCCCGCACTGCCCGTACAGCGCGATCAAAGACGCCGCGCAAAATCAAGATTGAGCTGGGAGGACAAGATGAAGGCGACACCCATGGTTTGGATCGGCCGCGTGTTGAGCGGCTTGTTTGCGCTGTTCATTCTTGGCGCGTCGGTCACGCCGAAGCTGATGGGCATGCCGGTCGCGGAAGACACGATGGCGCAGCTCGGCTGGCCGCCGGGCCATGCGTTCGGCATCGGCGTGCTGGAGCTGACTTTGGTCGTGCTCTACCTGACCCCGCGCACCAGCGTGCTGGGCGCGGTGCTGTTCATGGGGCTGCTGGGCGGGGCCATGGCCACGCAAATCCGCGCCGAGAGCCCTCTCTACAGCCACATCCTGTTCAGCCTCTATCTCGGCCTCTTCATGTGGGGCGGGCTGTGGCTGCGCGATGAGAAGCTGCGCGCCCTGTTTCCTTGGCGGCGCAAGGAAGGCTAGTCCCCAGGCGGGTCTTGTTTGTCCGGCGCGGGCCTGCTACGGCCACGCCCCTGAAGCGGCTTGGCTGCTTCGATGCGCTCGTGGCGGAACTGGTAGACGCACTACCTTGAGGTGGTAGCGAGTAACATCGTGGAGGTTCGAGTCCTCTCGAGCGCACCATTTTCATGCGATGAAAAGCGAAGCGGCCGCCCTTGAGGGCGGCCGTTCTTGCTTAGGCGGCCGCGTTGAACTCGTGCACGTCTGCGGCTTCGGTTACCGTAATGCAGAGTCGATCGCCCTGGATGGTGATTTCGCCGCGGGCGATGGGGTGGCCGGCGGCCAGGATCCAGAGCTGGTCGCTCTCCTTGGTGTCGAGCGGGATCACCGCGCCCCGGCCCATGCGCAAAAGCTGCTGCATCGGCATGTTGCAGCGGCCCAGCACCACGGCCAGCTCGATCGGGACATGTTGGACTTGGCTTTTATCGGACACGCGACGGCCCCATCTGATTCTGCTCTAGTCGAGCCGGAAAGGGTTGCGAGGGCGTGAACGAGACGGCGCGGATCGGCTGGGCGGTGTCGCCCGGGCTCACGGACTACGAGGCTGCCGTAGCCGCCATGGAGGCGCGCGCGGCCCAGATCGCGGCTGGCGAGGCGGGCGAGCTGGTCTGGCTGTTGGAGCACCCCCCGCTCTATACCGCCGGCGTCTCCGCCAAGGATGGCGACCTCCTGGCCCCTGACCGCTTCCCCGTGTTCCGCACCGGGCGCGGGGGGCAATACACTTATCACGGCCCTGGCCAGCGGGTGGTCTACCTCATGCTGGACCTGCGCACGCGCGGGCGCGACGTCACGAAATTCGTTGCGGACCTGGAGCGTTGGATCATTGGCGCGCTCGCGCACTTCAACGTGACGGGCGAAATCCGCGACGGGCGCGTGGGCGTTTGGGTCGAGCGCAAGGGTCCCGGCTGGGCGCGCGAGGACAAGATCGCCGCCATCGGCGTGCGCCTGCGCAAATGGGTGAGCTTTCACGGCATCGCGTTCAACGTGGAGCCGGAACTGGAGCATTTCTCCGGCATCACGCCGTGCGGCATTTCCGGCCCGCAATTCGGCGTCACGAGCCTTGTCGATCTTGGCCTACCGGTGACGATGGCGGATGCGGATGCGGCTTTGCACATCGCGTTCGAAGACGTGTTCGGCCGCACCGAGCGCGCGCCGCCCCCGCTTTAACGCTGGGCGCGCACGCTGTTGATGTAGGCGTGCAGCGCGCGCAGGTCGGCGTCGGAGATCGCGCTTTCATCGAACGCCGGCATCTCGCCCGAAGGGCTCTCGCCGGCGCGCACGGCGCGCTCGAACGCATCAAACCCGGCGGGCGCTCGGCGCGTGAGATCGCCCAAAGGCGCGCCCGGTGCGGGCGAATGGCAGGCGGCGCAATTGGCGGCGTAGACGGCCTGGGCGCGCTGCTGCTGGGCGGCGGCGCTGGACGCGGCGCCGGCGAACACGGCAGCCAAAAGCAAAGCGCGAAAGATCATGGACGCCGCCCCTGCCCACGCAAACAGCGCGGCTTCGCTTTGAAAACCAAGGATTTGCCGCCGAGGCAATGGAAATGTGGCGACGGCCTGCGTCCAAACCCGGCGCGCCCAGCATCTAGGCGACAATGGGGCAGGAAACCCCGCCTGACGAGGGAGAGCCTAAAGATGGATGCCGACATTTTCGTTCCGTTTGTGTTTTTCAGCTTTCTGGCCGCGATCATCATCGTGCCGATCATGGCCAAGGAGCGCACCAAGCGCTCGGCGCACGATCTGATCTCGCAAGCGCTCGCGCGCGGCCAGCAGCTTGAGCCCGAACTGATCACCAAGCTCAGCGACAACATGATCCAAGAAGGCAATCGCGCGCGCGCCAGCCTCGGCAAAGGCGTCATCCTGCTGGCTTTGGGCGGCGGCATCACCGGCGCGGCGGTCGCCAGCGACGGGTTTCATCACGGCGTCGACAGCGGCACGTTCGCACCGCTGATCATCCTCGGCTCGGTCGGCCTCGCGTTCCTGGCGCTCGCCATGTTCGATTACGCGACGAAGAAGAAGACAGCAGAATAGCAAGAACCCCTTTGTGCTTCTTGGCCCCCTCCCGCGACGGAGGGGGTTTTTGTTTGCGCGGCGCCTGCGCCATGATGGCGCCGATGTGTTGGCGCAAACTGCGCGGGCTTTGAAGGGAACCATGCATGCGGCGTTTGCTCTGGATTGCGGCGGTGTTGGCGTTGGCGGCGTGCAGCGCTGCCGGCAAGGAACCGATCGCTGAACCGCTTTCACCCGCGCCCAGCGCATGGGTGGAGCTTGCGCCGCAACCCACGGAGATCGACGGGCGGCTTTTGACGCCCACTTGTTCGGACGCGCCGGGCGCGGATTCGGAGTATCGCTTCTGGGCGCGACGCGGGGCGAGCAACAAGGTCGTGGTGTTTTTCGATGGCGGCGGCGCGTGCTGGGATGACGTGACGTGCGCAGTGCCGCGCCTGGCCGCGCACGGCAGCGACAGCGACGGGCTCTACAAAGCCGAATTGCTGGCCACGGATAACCCCAACACGCTGGGCGGCATTTTCGATCTCAACAATCCGCGCAATCCGCTGCGCGAGTGGAGCTTCGTGTTCGTGCCCTATTGCACCGGCGACGTGCATTCGGGCGCCAACACCGCGCACTATGTCGATCCCGACGACGGGCGCCCCTACACGATCGAGCATCGCGGCGCGGATAATTTCGCGCTGATCCTGGAATGGATGCGCGCGAATTTCGCCAATCCCGAGATGATCGTGGTGACAGGATCGAGCGCGGGCGCTTATGGCGCGGCCACGCACTATACGGCGATCCGGGAGGCGTTTCCGACGGGGCGCGCGCTGATGCTGGGCGATGCGGGCCAGGGCGTGACGCCGCGCGATTTCCTCGAGCGGCGCAACAGCTCTTGGAATTATCAATTGCCGACCAACGTGTTCGGCGCGGACGGCACGGTGACATCCGATGAAGACGTCGTGGCGATCCTGGCGCGGCATTTTCCGAACGACCGCTTCTCTCAATACACCACCGCCCACGACATCACGCAGGCGAGCTTCTATGCGCTCATGGGCGTGCCCAACGCCTGCCGCGCCTGGACGCGCAAGATGGCGCAAGACCTCACCCGCCGCGAAGAGACCGCGAATTTCCGCGCCTATCTGGCCGACGGGCAAACCCACACCATCCTGCGCTCGCCGCTGTTCTACAGCGAGCAAAGCGGGGGAACCGCATTCGCGGAATGGTTCGCGGCGCTGCTGGGCGAAACGGCGCCGGAGAACGCGGCGTGCGCGCGCTGCGTGAGCCGCCAAGTGCGCTGCCCGTTCTGATGGCCGCGCCCATGATCTTTGTCGATGCGGACGCCTGCCCGGTGAAGGAGGAGGTTTATCGCGTCGCCCGGCGCACGGGCTGCCCGGTGCAAGTGGTCGCCAACACGTTCATGCGCACGCCGCCAGACGTGACGCTGAACGTGGTCGATGCCGGCCCCGACGCGGCTGACGATTGGATCGCCGAACGCGTCCGCCCAGGCGACATCGTGATCACCAACGACATTCCCTTGGCCAGCCGCGCGTTGAAAGGCGGCGCCGCCGCTCTGGGCGCGACCGGCAAGGCGTTTACCGAAAGCTCGATTGGGGCGGCGCTGGCGCAACGCGAGCTGATGGAGCATTTGCGCTCCTTCGGCGAAGGCGGCGGCGGGCCGAAGCCCTTTTCGGCGGCAGATCGCTCGCGCTTTCTCGGCGCTTTGGACGCGGCGGTGCAAAAAGCTAAGCGTCTGCGCGCCTAGGGCGCAGCGTCGCCAGCGGCTTCGACCAGATCGAAGAAGCGCTTGAGATGGGCGCGCTGCTCGGGCGGCATGTATTCCATGTTGCGCCCGCGATCGATGATTTCCCAGAAATCCTTGTTCTCGACCGATTCAAGCTGGGCGCGGATGGACGTCAGGCGATCATCGGGCTCCTCGCGCATGTCGTGCGCGATGGCGCGGGCGCGATCGTCCTGGCCGGCGCTGAGATAATATGCCGCCAATTTCACCTGCGCCTTGCGCACGCCCACCAGCGCCTTTTCGCGCGTGCGCGCGAAGGTGGGGCGATCCAGCTCCAAGAATTCATGCAGCATGCTGCTTTCGACCGGCGAGGCGCGCTCGTTGGCCAATTGCGCGATGGCGGCGAGATCGAACGCGACCGTTTCAGTCACGAAGTTGAGGCCCAGATCGTAACCGACCAGGCCGTAATATTTCATGTGTCGCACCGCATCGAGCGCGGCTGTGTGCTTACCGTGATCGAGCAGCGCCTCGACCAGTTTGCGATATTGGTTCAGCACATTGTAGGCGGTGCGCACATCCTTGGCGTTTAGCGTGGAGCGCAGATACGAATTCATGAACCGAAGGACGAGCTCGACCAGTTCGGAATCATTGGCTTTGCCGGCGGCTTCGCCGATATAGCGCGTGTCGATCGCGATCAGATAGCAGATGTCGCGCATCGTGCCGAGCGCATCGTTATAGATGCTGAGATATTGGCGCATCACCTGCCACTCGACCCAGGTGCGCCGCGCTTCCAGGTCGGCGAGCGATTCAGGGTCCATCGCCACGAAATCGGGATTGAGGCGCAATTGGCCGGCGATGGCGAACCAGCGCGGATTGGCCCCCTCCTTGATGGACACGCACTCAAGCGCGAAATCGCGCAGCGAATCCACCGCCGCGCTGGCGATGATCTTGTCGCGACCGGAAATGGAATTGTTGGCGATGTCGGTCAATTCTTCGAGGGCGAAGAGCGTATCGGCCTGGGCGGCCGCGCATGGCGCTTCGGCCTGGGCGCGGGCGCCGCGCTTGGCCGCGTCCACCGAATCCTGGCGGATGCGCGAGACGATGTTTTGCGGCTCGAGAAACCAGAACACGTAGCCGAAATACGGCGCCATGATCACGATGCCGCCGGTGGTGATGGAGAGCATCGCCGTCAACGTGGCGGCGGGCACGTAATTGCTTTGCAGCGTCGTGGAAATCCACACGCTGATGACGCAGGCGACCACGTAATAGGCGGCGACATATTGGTTGATGCGGTCGCGCAGGAACATGCGCGCGACGCCGGTATAACGCTCGGCGGAAAGCTGAACGATGATCGACACCACTGTGATGATGATGCCGAAAATGGCGGCGTTGACGGCCGCGAGCGATGAGATCGCGTCGCTGAGGCCGTCGGGGTCATAGGAAAAATACTTGGCGATGAAGCCGGCGGGCGCCGCGCCCGCGTTCTGGGCGAAATAATCGAGCGCGTAAAAGCCCCAAAAAACGATCAGCGCCGCGCAGGCCAGGATGGCCGTCTGCAGGCTCCACACCCGCAGCATGTCGCGCAGGCTGTTTTTTGCATTCATCGCCGCAAGACTTCCGCAGAGCCAGGCCGAACGGCATGGGCGCGCCTCGTGTTAGCACAAGAGGCGCGCCCGGGCGTTTAGATGTTCTTCAAGTGCGAAGACACGATGCCGGCCACGATCACGCCCGCATAGCAGGCGAACATCAGCGCCGCGAACTCAGGCTGTAGGCCCGCATCGAGGTTCGGGAAAATCACCGAGAACGAATTGATCTGATAGATGCCGATCAGCAGACCAGGCACCGCAAAGATCGACGCCGCCTCAGCGCGATCGGTGGGCTCGACCTTGAGGATTTTGAGCAGCGCGAACGTCACCGCGAGATAGACGATCGGCAAGATCATGAAGAGCCACGACACGCCGTCCGGGCCGGGCACGAATACGGTGTCGCCGACAAAGCGGAACGCGAGCGTGACGACAAGCCAAAGCAAAAAGCCGGCGATCAACCAACGTACAATCATTTCAATCTCCCCCGAGACTCCCCCGTGCGGGGAATACCGCATGAAACGCCTGTCACGTTGAGACGCAAGCGCATTCGCGCCTGGGAAGGCCGGCGCGCGCGTTTTTCTTGTTTCGGCTGCGGAGCCTTCAATCATTCCAGGCGAGCGGCTTGCCCGCCGTTACTCTATTTAAGCCAACTCAATCATCACCTCATCCGCCGCCACGCTGGCGCCGGCGGCGACGTTGACTTTGGAGACCACCCCATCGCGCTCGGCGCGGATGATGTTTTGCATCTTCATGGCTTCGACCACGGCCACGCCCTCGCCGCTCTTCACCTCCTGACCAGGCTTGGCGTCGATCGAGATCACGAGGCCCGGCATGGGCGAGACGATCAGCTTGGAGGTGTCCGCCTTCTGCTTCTCAGGGATTTTCTTGTAGAGCTCGGCCGCGCGGGGGCTGGCCACGATCGCGCGCGCGGCGACGCCGCGCAGGCGCAGCGTGTAGCCCTCCGGCGCAGCTTTCAGCTTCACCGAAAACGGCGCGCCGTCGAACTTGCCTTCGATAATGCGCGCGCCGGGGCGGGCGTCCGTTTCCAGGCGGTGTTTCTTGAAATCGATCAGGACGTCGGCGCCGCTCTCGGTCAAATCGACCTCGACGCTGTGATGCTCGCGATCAAGGATCACCACCCAGTCACGCCGATCTTCCGCGCCGTTGATGCGCCCGCTGGTTTGGCCCGCGCGCTTGGCGGTGAAGGCGCGCGCGAACGCGGCCACGGCGATCAGCAGCTTTTCCTGCGCCTCGGTGGGCGCCACGCCTTCAAAGCCTTCGGGGAAATGCTGCTTGATGTAGGCGGTGGTGAAATCGCCTTTGCGGAAATCCTTTTCCTCCATCACCGCGCCAAGGAACGGGATGTTGTCGGCGATGCCGTCGATCAGGAATTGATCGAGCGCCGCGGCCTGCGCGTCAATGGCGGCCAAGCGCGTGGGGCCGTGGGTGACAAGTTTGGCGATCATCGGATCGTAGAACATCGATATCTCGTCGCCCTCGCGCACGCCGGTTTCGTTGCGAAGCGTGATGTCGCCGGTTTTGCCCTCATCGGGCGCGCGATAGGCGCGCAGCCGCCCGATCGAAGGCAGGAAGTTGCGGTACGGATCTTCGGCGTAGATGCGGCTCTCGATCGCCCAGCCTTTGATCTTCAGATCCTTCTGCTTGAACGCGAGCTTCTCGCCGGCCGCCACGCGGATCATCTGCTCGACCAGATCGAGCCCGGTGATCATCTCGCTGACCGGGTGCTCGACCTGGAGGCGCGTGTTCATTTCGAGGAAATAGAAGCTCTTGTCGGCGCCAGACGCCACGAACTCCACCGTGCCGGCGCTGTCGTAATTCACCGCCTTCGCCAGAGACACCGCCTGCTCGCCCATGGCGTTGCGCGTTTTCTCATCAAGCAGCGGCGACGGCGCCTCTTCAATCACTTTCTGATTGCGGCGCTGGATCGAGCATTCGCGCTCAAACAGATGCACGACATTGCCGTGCTTATCGCCCATCACCTGGATTTCGATGTGGCGCGGCTCGGTGACGAATTTTTCGATGAAGATGCGGTCGTCGCCGAAGGCGCCCTTGGCCTCCGCGCGTACGGCGGGAAAGCCCTCCTCCACGTCCTTCTTGTTGTACGCGACGCGGATGCCTTTGCCCCCACCCCCGGCGCTTGCCTTGATCATCACCGGATAGCCGATCTCCTCGGAAATCTGCACCGCGTGATCGACGCCCTCGATCTCGCCGATGAAGCCTGGCACGCAGGAGACGCCAGCCTCGGCGGCGGCCTTCTTGGATTCGATCTTGTCGCCCATAGCGCGGATCGCATGCGGATTGGGGCCGACGAACGCGATCTTCTCGGCCAGCAGGCGATCAGCGAACTCGGCCTTCTCGGAGAGGAAGCCGAAGCCGGGGTGGATCGCCTGCGCGCCCGTTTGCCGGGCCGCGTCCACGATCTTGTCGATGACGAGATAGGATTGCGCCGCCGGCGGCGGGCCAATGAACACGGCCTCATCCGCCATCTCAACCGCGAGACTGTCGCGGTCGGCCTCGGAATAGACCACCACGGTCTTGATCCCCATGCGGCGAGCGGTGCGGATGATGCGAACGGCGACCTCGCCGCGATTGGCGATCAGGATTTTATCGAACATGGACCGGGAGTTATGGGAGATTTTGCCCTGTGCGCAACTGCGGAATCGCGGGGCGACTTATCCCACCCTCTCATTCCAGGCGAGCGGAGCGAGACCCAGGCCCCAGAGCGAGCAGCGCGGCGTTGGCCCTGCGTTCTGGATCACGCCTCCGGCGTGTCCAGAATGGATAGATTATTCCTCTTCCCGCCGCAGCGCGCGCGGCAGCGGGAAATCCTCGTAGAGGTCGCGCCAGGTCAGATTGCCCTTTTCAATCAGCTCAAGCTTCCACTTGCGCTTCCAGCCCTTGATCCGCTTCTCGCGGACAATGGCTTCATTGAGATCGCAATGCTGCTCCACCACACGAGCGTGCGGCATCCGTATTTCTTCGCGAAGCCTTCATAGCGCCCCTCGCGGTGCTCAAGCGCCCGGCGCAGCAAATCCGTAGTCACGCCGAGATAGAGCGTGCCGTTGCGTTGGCTGGCCATGAGATAGACGGCGATGAGATCGTATCGCGCCATGCCGCAAGCACAGCACGGAAGATTAGAAGCGGCAACACCCCTTCTCTCTCATTCCGGCCGCGCGAAGCGCGAGCCGGAACCCGGAGCCGCCAGCGCCCCGCTCGCTCTGGGTTCCGGCGCTACGGCGCGTGCCCGCGCCTCCGGCCGGAATGAGAGCGCGCACTAATAATCAAACATCCTCTCATCCCGCTCGGCTCGTTTCTTGGCTTGCGCGACGATGTGGGTGACGAGTTCAGGGGCGTCGAGCGCGGCGGCTGCGCCGCTGGGATCGAGATTGTGTTCGGCGACAAGCGCGCGCAGCGCCGCCAGATCGAGCGCGACCAGCGCTTCGGTCAACGCATCCTCCCCGGCGCGCTTGTAGAGGCCGGCGGGATTGAGCGCGGGGGCTGCGGGCTGTTGTGGGAGCGCTGACTGCGGGGGCGCGGCGCGGCGTTTGGTCTTTGCAACTTCCCCCTCCCCCTCGCTCCGCTCGGCGCTTCCCCCGCGCGCGGGGGAGGATTGCTGCGCCACAGCTTCCAACGTCTCGTCATCCACCTCGCGGCGGCTGTCGTGCAAGCGCAGCACCGCGTCCAGCCGATCGGCGAACGCGGGATTGCGCTTCGCTTCGCGGCGAATTTCATCAAACAGGCGATCGAGCGTTTTGTTGAGGCTCATAGAGCGGGCGCAAGCTCCACCTTGGCCTGGAATTCCTCGCCAAGCTTTTTCACTACGCCCGCCATCTCGCCGTATTTCTGATCGAACGTGCGCACGGTTTCAGACCATTCGGCGGCCTTGGCGATATCGACGTGCTGGGGAATGCGCACGTCAAACATGGCCTCGCCCAGATTGTCCTTCAGGAGCTGCGCTTCGGAGCGGTGCAGCGAGAACGTGTCGTCGTACTTGGTGGCGAGCACCATGAGCTGCGACGGCCCGCCGCGCCGCTCATTGATCAGACGCAGCGCGCGCTTGCGGAAGGTGATGAGGCCAAGGCGCGAGACGTAATCGGGGATGGAGGGAACGAGGATCGTATCCGCCGCGATCAACGCCGCTTCCGCGAACAACGAAATGCCGGGCGGACAATCGATCAGGATGTAATCGTAATCGTTGACCACGTTTTTGATGCCGTTGGCGAAGCGCTCGAGAATCCATTTCTGAATCTGGTCGATCTGGAAGCCGCGCTTGACGAAGCTTTCGATCATGTCGCGCTCGACAATGCGGAACTCGGGCGCGGAGGCGCAGAGCGCGACGTCGGGCTTGCCCTTGAGATCGGTGACTTTCGTCTCAATCAGAGATTTGAAGGGCCTGGCCTTTTGCTGGACGATGTAGCTCTCGAAATAGAAATCAAGCGTGCGTTCGGCCTCGCGCATGGCGTTCCAGCGCTCGGGGCCAGCCACCATGATGGAGGCGTTGG
This sequence comes from uncultured Terricaulis sp., assembly GCA_964635925.1. GTDB lineage: Bacteria > Pseudomonadota > Alphaproteobacteria > Caulobacterales > Aquidulcibacteraceae > Vitreimonas. The sequence continues at coordinate 12,538 of CAZWQS010000057.1, forward strand.
TTTGCGGATCGAGATCGATCACCAGAACGCGGCGGCGCTGGTGATGCGCCAATGTTTCGGCAAGCGAAACGGTCGTCGTGGATTTGCCCACGCCGCCCTTCATATTGATCACCGAAACCAAGCGTGCGGGCATGTTCTCGCGCCCCCTTCAAACCAGCAAATCAGTATGATCTAGCTCAGGCCGGGACGGTTAGTTTTTGGTGAAGAAGGGTCAAGCGCGCGGCGCAGCGGCTTTTGTGGATTACGCCGGCGCTTCGTTATCATGGGCGACGGGTTCGCCCATCAAAACAAGCTCTTCCGCAGCGGTGGGATGCACGGCGCAGGTGGCGTCCCATTGCGCCTTTGTCAGACCGGCCTTCACCGCGATCGCCGCGAGCTGGATCATTTCGGGCGCGTCAGGGCCGGCGATGTGCACGCCGAGCACGCGGTCGGTTTTTGCGTCGACCACGAGTTTCATCAGCGTGCGCTGTTCGTTGCCGGCGAACACGTGCTTCATCGGCCGGAAGCTGGTGCGGAAGATGCGGAGCTTGTGGCCCGCCTTGCGCGCATCCTCCTCGCTCAGCCCCACCGCACCGACGGGCGGGCTGCAGAACACGGCCGAGGCGATGTCGGCATGATCCATCGTCGTAGGCTGGTTCAGATATTCGGTGTTCACGAACGCCACCGCCTCGCGGATGGCCACGGGCGTGAGGTTCACGCGATCTGTCACGTCGCCAACGGCGTAGATGGAAGGCAGGTTGGTGCGCGAATATTCGTCCACCACGACCGCGCCGCGTTCCGTCAGCTTCACGCCGGCGTTCTCGAGGCCCAGGCCGTTGGTGTTGGGCGTGCGCCCCACCGCCCACATCACCTGATCCACCTCCATCTGCATGGAATTGGACAGTTTGGCGAGCCTCTTGCCGTTCGGCAGCGGCGCAATTTCATCGATCACCGAGCCGCAGAGAATTTTCACACCCGCGCGCTGCATCTCGTTTTGCACGTGCGCGCGCACGTCATGATCGAAGCCGCGCAGGATGCGCTCGCCGCGATAGATCACGGTCGTTTCAACACCGAGGCCCGCGAACACCGTCGCGAATTCCAGCGCGATATAGCCCCCGCCCGCGATCAGGATCGAGGCGGGCAAGTCTTCCAGCAGGAACGCGTCGGTCGAGGTGATGCCGTGCTCTTGGCCTTTGATCTCGGTGGGGCGATAGGTGTGGCCGCCGACCGCAATGAGGATGCGCTCAGCGGTGACCGAACGCCCTTCGCGCGTGAGGCGCACGGTGTGCGCATCCTGCACTATGGCGCGATCCTCGATGATCTCAACGCCGGCGGCGGCGAGGTTTGTGCAGTAAATATCGGAGAGCCGGTTGACCTCCTTTTGCACGTTGTCGCGCAGCGTGGGCCAATCGAAGCGCGCCCAATCCACGCTCCAGCCGAAATTCTTGGCGTCGCGGAAGGATTGAGAGAACTCGCTGGAATAGACCAAGAGCTTTTTCGGCACGCAGCCGCGCAGCACGCACGTGCCGCCGACTTGCACCTGTTCAGCGACAGCCACCCGCTTGCCGAGCTTGCCCACAAGCCGCGCCGCCCGCACCCCGCCGGAGCCCGCGCCGATGACGAAGAGGTCATAGTCGTATTTCACTTGCTCTCCCCTTTCCCTCTCTGAGGGAGAGGGGCTGGAGGTGAGGGTGTGGGCGCTTTATCTGCAAGCGCCTGCGCCGCCCCTCACCCTGCCCTCTCCCCCTTGGGGGAGAGGGTTCGTAAATTCAGTGCGCAGCCTTCATATAGGCGGGCAGCCAGGATTCGTGAGTCTGACGCAGGTCGGAAAGCGCGATGCGCTCGCGTTCGCCCGATTGGCCGAGGAAGCTCAGCTCGCGCCCGCCGGCTTCGCCGACGACGAGATAATCCACGCCAGCCGCACGCGCGCGCTGGTCGAACGCCGGCATCTGCGCCTGGGGCAGCGCGACGAGATAGCGCGCCTGATCCTCGCCATAGAGGAACGCCGCATCGGCCAGATCGCCCTGATAGCCGAGGCTGACGCCCACATCGGAGCCCAGCGCCATTTCGGCGGCGGCGAGGCCAAGCCCGCCATCGGAGAGATCGTGCGCCGCGCGCGCCAAGCCATCGGCGATCAAGCCGCGGACGAAATCGCCGTTCTTCTTCTCCAGCGCGAGATCGATTTTCGGCGCGGCGCCGCCGAGTTGGAAGAGATCGCGCGCATAGATGCTTTGGCCGAAATGGCCATGGCTTTCGCCGATCAGCACCAGCGCATCGCCGTGCTGGAGCTGATCGGCGCCGGCGCGGCGCTCAAGGTTTTCCAGGATGCCGACGCCGCCGATCGCGGGCGTGGGCAAAATCGCCTGGCCGTTGGTTTCGTTATAGAGCGAGACGTTGCCGCTGATGACGGGGAACGCGAGTTCGCGGCAAGCTTCGGCCATGCCCTCGATCGCATAGACGATCTGGCCCATGATCTCAGGCCGCTGTGGATTGCCGAAATTGAGATTGTCGGTCACCGCCAGCGGCTTGGCGCCGACCGCGCTGAGATTGCGCCACGCTTCTGCGACGGCCTGCTTGCCGCCTTCATAGGCATCGGCCTCCACATAGCGGGGCGTCACGTCGCACGTCATGGCGAGCGCGCGGTTTGAGCCATAGAGGCGCACGATGGCCGCGTCGCCGCCGCTGTCAGCCAGCGTATCGCCCTGTACGTGGCGATCATATTGCTCCCAAATCCAGCGTTTGGAGGCTTGATCGGGCTGGGCCAGCAACACGGTGAGCGATTGCGCGAAACCGGGATATTCGCCCGTCAAACGCGCGGTTTCGCCTTCGGTGAGCGGAATGGCTTTCAGCGGCTCCACATAGGGGCGCTCATATTTAGGCGCCTCGTCCGCGAGGGGCCCAAGCGGAATGTCGCACACGATCTCGCCGTGCCAGCGCAGCGTGAGATTGCCGGTGTCAGTCGTCTGGCCGATCACGGCGGCGTCGAGGCCCCATTTATCGAAAATGGCTTTGGCTTGCGCCTCGCGGCCCGGCTTCAGCACCATGAGCA
>CAZWQS010000058.1:0-15502 GCA_964635925.1 uncultured Terricaulis sp.
GTCGCCTACGGCGCGTTTGGTTCTGCGCTTTATGAGGGCTCTCCGCCTTATGTCGTCGGCGCGCTGGTCAAAGCTTCCAGCATCATTGTGTTGGGGCTCATTGCGTTGATCGCGCGCTCGCGCTTGCTTGCCGCCGGCCTCTTCATCGGCGCGCTGGGCGATTCGTTGCTGGCGTGGAGCGAGGCGACGTTTCTCTGGGGCGCGTTCGCGTTTCTGATCGGGCATCTGTTCTACATCACGCTCTTCCTGCGCGCCGGCCTCGGCCTCGGCTCCTTCAAACAGCCCCTGCGCCTTCTCGGCGCAATCGCGCTTATCATCGCCTGCATCGTGATGACGGCGCTGCTGGTGCCGCGCGACAATCCGATGTTCGCCCCGCTCGCGGTCTATACCGGCGTGCTGACGCTGATGGCGCTGATCTCCTTCACGCTGCCCGCCGCGCGCTGGCTGGCGATGCTTGGCGCGGTGCTTTTCTTCATCAGCGACGGCTTCGTGGCCTGGAACATGTTTCACCCAGATCCCGACCCCGCGCTCGCCTTCTGGCGCGGCTTCGCGGGCTGGATGGTCTATTGGGCGGGCCAAGCCGGCATCTGCATCGGCGCGCTGGGGCTGCACCGTCGCGCCACTTGATGTTCGCTTTTTGTTCTTGACAATCTGACAGGCCCGGCGCTCAATGCGGACGCAGGGAGATCAGAATGATTGGCTACGTCACCATCGGCTCGAACGACATCGCGCGCTCGTGCGCGTTCTTCGACGCCGCATTTGAACCATTGGGATATAAACGCAGCTTTGAAAGCGGCGGCTGGGCCGGCTACGGGCCCGACGGCAAGCAGGACGAAGGCCTGCAGATTTATCTCGCGACGCCCTTCAATGGCGCGGCGGCCACGCTCGGCAACGGCTCCATGCTGGCCTTCAAAGCAGCCTCGCGCGCGGCGGTCGAGGCGTTTCACGCGGCCGCGCTGGCAAACGGCGGCGCCGATGAAGGCGGCCCCGGCGTGCGCGGCGAAAGCGATCCCCCGTTCTACGGCGCTTATGTACGCGATCCCGAGGGGAACAAGTTTTGCGCTTATTTCAAAGGGTAAGTTGACCTCGCCGCCACCCGCGCCAAATCTGGACGCAGGAGGATTTCATGGACGCTCAGACCAAACAATTGCGCGAACGCGCCGCGCGGCAGATCGCGCTGGCTGAGGCCAATGGCGCGCGTGCGAAGGCTTCGCCCGATTATCGCACCGTGTTCATCACCTATCGCGACGGCGCGGAAGAAAAGCTGCGCATTGACGCGCCCGTGCAGGAAAAGCCGCACTGAGCTATGCGTTCGCCCCGGATCGCTGTAGCGACGCGGGGTGAGCCAGGCTTCACTCTCCGACGCGCGCGCTGTGCTGCAGCGCGTATTCGGCCACGCGGATTTCCGCGGGATGCAGGGCGACGTGATCGGCGAAGTGTTGGCGGGACGCAATTGCCTGGCGGTGCTGCCCACCGGCGGGGGCAAGAGCTTTTGTTACCAAATCCCGGCCATTCTGCGTGAAGGGGTTGGCCTTGTCGTCTCGCCGTTGATCGCGCTGATGCAGGATCAGGTGGCGGCGCTGCGCGCAGCGGGCGTGGCGGCGGCGCGGCTGGATTCCACACAAGATCGCGAGGCGCGCCGCGAATGGCTGGATGCCGCGCGCGAAGGCAAGCTCGACCTGCTTTACGTCTCGCCGGAAGGTTTGTTCGCGCCGGGCTTTCTCGATTTCCTCGAACAATGCCCGATCGCGCTGATCGCCATCGACGAAGCGCATTGCGTCAGCCAATGGGGGCATGATTTCCGCCCCGATTATCGCGCGCTGGGCCAATTGGCCGAGCGTTTCCCCAACGTCCCGCGCATGGCGGTGACGGCCACCGCCGATCTCAAAACCCAAGCCGATATCCGCACGCAACTAAAGCTGGAGCACGCGCAAAGCTTCATCGCCTCGTTCGACCGGCCCAATCTGGCGCTCAGCGGCGAACGCAAGGGCCCGCGCCCGCAAGATCGCTTGCTTGATCTTGTGCGCGCCCGGCGCGGCAAGTCGGGCATCATCTACGCCGCCACGCGCGATCACGTGGAAAAAATCGCCGCCGCGCTGCAGGACGCAAACGTGCCCGCGCTCGCTTATCATGCCGGCCTCGACGCCAAGATGCGCGCCGATCGCCAGCATCGCTTCCAGGAAGAAGACGACGTGGTGATGGCCGCCACCATCGCCTTCGGCATGGGCGTGGACAAACCCAATGTACGTTACGTGATCCATGCCGACGCGCCCAAGAGCATCGAAGCGTACTGGCAAGAGGTCGGCCGCGGCGGGCGCGATGGAGAGAGCGCGGAAGGCTTCTGCATCTACAGCGCGGGCGATTTGCGCCGCGCCATCATGTTCGCCAGTCAATCGAACGCGAGCGAAACGGTGAAAGCCGTGCAAATCAAGAAGGCGCGCCAGCTCTACGCCTTTCTCGACGGCCTCACCTGCCGTCGCGCCGGCGTGCGCCGCTATTTCGGCGAGGAAAACGCTGCGCCGTGCGGCGCATGCGATATCTGCACCGATCCGCCCGCCGCGATCGACGTCAGCGAGTTCGCCGCCAAAGCAATCTCCGCCGTCATGCGCATGGATCAACGCTTCGGGCGCGGGCGCATCGTGAACCATCTGATCGGCAAAGCCAGCGATGCGCTCGATCAACAATATGCCGCCCGCTCCACCTTCGGAATCGGCGCCGATCAGCACGAAAGCGCATGGCGCGGCGTGATCGAGCATCTCTTGTTCGAGGGCGTGCTGAGCGAAGGCGAAGATGAACGCCCCACGCTCTCGATTGGCGATGAAGAAGCCGTGCGCGCCATCTTTCGCAAAGAGCGCCCCGTGCGCATGCGCGAAGCCGCCAAGCGCCGCAGCAAGGAGGAGCGTCGCGCCGCGCGCGCAGCCAAAGGCGCGGCGAAGGCAGGCTTCAGCGGTGCGGACGAGAAGCTGTTTGAAGCCCTGCGCACATGGCGGCGCGACACCGCGCGCGCGGCGGACGTGCCGCCTTATGTCGTGTTCAATGACGCCACACTGGCGGCGATCGTGCAAAGCAAGCCGCAAGATCTGATCGCGCTGGGGCGCGTAGCCGGCATCGGCGAAGCCAAATTGAAGCGCTACGGCGCGGATGTGCTGGCAATCACGATCGCGGGCTTTTAAGCCTCTTCATCTTCCAGGATGCGGCGCGCGGCGGCGGGGCCTTCGCGGACGAGGTCGCCCGCCTGCTCCACCCATTCCTCATCCTCAATGCGCCCGCGCAAGCGCAGATATTGATCGACCCAGGCGATATTCTCGGGCGTCCACGCCGCAATCTGATCGAAATGAAACACGCCGAGCGAATAGAATGTGCTTTGCTGCTGCAAGCTGACGCCGTCGATCAAGGTGAGATCGTCTGGCGCGCCATTGCGCGCGGACGCCAGCATTGCGGGCTTGGCGCTTTGCACGTTCGGGCGCGCCGGCGTTGCGTCTTCATCCTCGTCTTCCGTGAGCGACGCGGGCGCGGCCATGAACGCAGGCGCATTAGCCAAACGCTGTTCGAGATGGCGCGTGCGCGCTTCAAGATAACGTGCGCGCCATTTCCAACGATCGGGGTCGGGGCCCGCTGGATAAAGCGGCGCTTCCTCCACCGGCGCGAGCGCTTCCATCGCCTGCGCCTGCAGATGCGCCACGCGGCGTTCGAGGTAAAGCATGCGCCAGCGCAGCAACACATCGACATCCGCGTTCGCGGCAAAGGGCGAAGCAGCCTCCTCCACCGGCGCCGGCGCTTCTGCCGGCGGCGCGGCGGCGCGCAATTCGCCTGCGAGATGGGCGGCCTCAGCCTGCGCGACCCGCGCGCGCCAATCCGGCAGCGGCGATGGCGGGGCGGGCGGCGCCTGAGGCGGGGCGGGCGGCGCGCTTTCCAGATAGCGCACGCGTTGCTCGAAATAGCGCAGCCGCCAGGCTTGCAGCGCGAGGGCTTCGTTCTCCGCCGACGTATCCGGCGCAGGCTCGGGCTCGACGAATTCGGCGATCGTCGGCGCGGCGTCGCGCGCTTCGAGTTGGCGCTGCAATTCGGCCGCCTGCGCGGCGGCGCTGTCGGCGCTGGAGCGCGCGGCGCTCAATTGGCGCTCAAGCTCGGCGATGCGAGAAATGTGAATCTCGCCCATGCGGCGCGCGACATCGACCTCGCGCTCTGCGCCGATGCTGTCATTGGCCGCCCCGCTTTCGCCCGCAGCCAAGGCCACAAGATCACGCACGAGATTGTCGCGGTCGCGCCGCAGCGTTTCATCGCCGGGCCTGGCGCGTTGGGCGGCGTAGGCCCACCCCGCGAGCGCGGCGAACGCCGCCGTCAAAAGCAGCAGGCCGGCCAATTGAGCGATCAGATAGATCATGGCGTGGCGCCCCCATCCCCGGCGACATTGAATTCAATGCGTCGGTTCGCGGCCTGGCCGTCAGGCGTTGCATTCGCCGCGCGCGGACGGTCGGGCCCGTAGCCGCGCGCGGCGAGGCGCTGACGCGCCACGCCTTGGCTGACAAGATATTGCGCCACCGCTTCAGCGCGGCGTGTGGACAGTTCAAGGTTCAGATCGCGCGGGCCCTGGTTGTCGGTGTGGCCGCCCACCTCGATACGGAACCGGTCGCAGCGCAGCGCGACGGACGCCAGCGAATCCAGCAGGCGCCGGCTGGACGGATCGATCGCGGCCGAACCTGTGTCGAAATTGATGACGTTGCGCTCGAGCAAACGATCGAACGCTGCCGCGCAGGCATCGGCGTCGCCCGATTGCAGATTGAGCCCCTGCAGTTCGGGATGGCGCGTGTCGAGCCCATCGACGGTCACGTCAAAGCGCACGCGATAGGGCGGCGGCGGATTGGCGAAAGCGGCGCGCAAGGCGTCCACGCCCGCCTGATCGCCGTCGCCGATGAAGACGATCTGGTTGTCGATCACGCGCACTTCGCCGCTCTCAAGCCGCGCAAGCCCTTCCAGCGCATCGCGCGCAACCGCCGTAAAACGCGGCGAGGCCGCGCCGCCGGCGACGTGCATGCCGTCGATCGCGCGCAAATTCGGAAACGTCGTGCGCGCAAGCTCGGCCAGATCAAGGCGCGTGCGCTCGGTTGGCGCGCCGCCGGCGAGCACGACCTGTCCCTCTTGCCGGCGCGCGCTCCACGCGAACGGCGCGTTGACGCGCCCGACCGCGACTTGCGAAACATCAACGCTAGTCACGCCGCCCGCCCATGGCCCGCCCTGCCCGGCCGCGGCCAAAGCGGCGCGCTGCGCCAGCGCAATCGACTCTTCGTCGCGCACGAAGCCGCTGAGGCGCGCGCGTTGGCCAGACATATCGATCTCAAGTCCGCCTTGGCCGGAGGCGGCCAAGGCTTGTTCGACATGCCCCTCCAGCACGCTGGGCAAACGCCACACCGAAGCGTCGTGCGCCCCGAACATGCCCGCGAACGCGGTCACGCCGGCGCCAATCAAGCCAACCCACAAAGCAATGGAGCGGCGCTGCTCGGTTTTGGGATCGCTCATGATATCCGCGCGCGCCGCACTTGCGCCTCGGCTAGATCGCCGCGCAGCTTTTCAACCTCGCGCCGCTCCGCCTCCCGGCGCGGGGCGGTGGCCAGCACAAAGAGCCGCCAGCCCAGCGCGAAGCCGATCAAGGCCGCGGCCAAGAATAAGATCAACTGAGAGAAGAACAGGCCGATCATCTTTCCCGCGCCTCGCGCATTGCGCACCTCTGAGGCCCCTTAACGCCCTTCTAACCCCGAACAAAATAAGCGAAAACCGGAAAACCCCGGCGGGCGAACGCAAAGAAGGCCATGGCCCACCAGATCACCAGCACAGCCAATCCGCTGATCAAGATGCTCAAAGCGCTGCACGCCAAAAAGGGGCGCGCCGAGACCGGCTTGTTCCTGGCCGAAGGCGCGCGCCTGGCGCTGGAAGCGGCCGATTTGGGCGCCTGGCCGGATATCCTGGTGTTTTCGCCGGCCGCCCTGGAGCGCGCGCCCGTGCGCAAACTGCTGGAAGGCGCGGAGGCGCGCGGCGTGCGGCTGATCGAAACCAATGAGGGCGTACTCGCCCAAATTGCGAAACGCGACAATCCGCAGACGGTGATCGGCGCCTACCGGCAGCGGCTCGCCCCGCTTGAGACCCTGGAAGGCGCCACGATCATCGCGCTCGACGGCGTGCGCGACCCCGGCAATCTGGGCACGATCATCCGCACCGCCGATTCCACCGGCGCGGGCGGCGTCGTGCTGGTGGGCGAAACCTGCGACCCGTTTTCCGTGGAGGCGGTGCGCGCCACCATGGGCTCGATCTTCGCCATGCCGCTGGCGCGCGCGTCTTTGGCCGAGCTTGTGCGCTACAAGCAGGCGCGCGGCGCGGCGCTGATCGGCGCTTCGCTCAAAGGCGCGATGATGGGTGCGGATGAGGCGCTGCCCGGCCGCGTGATCGTGTTCATGGGCAACGAGCGATCGGGGCTCAGCGCTGAGATGGAGGCGGCGTGCGACCGGCTAGTGAAGCTGCCGATGCGCGGGCGCGCCGATAGTTTGAACCTTGCCGCCGCAACCGCGGTGATGCTCTACGATGTGTGGCGGAGACGCGGCTATGACGGCGCACGCGCCTAAGATTTTGATCGCCGACGATTGGCGCGATTACCGGATTTTGGATTCCGGCAATGGCGGCAAGCTGGAGCAAGTCGGCCCCTACCGCTTCGTGCGCCCCGAGCCGCAGGCGCTTTGGGCGCCCGCGCTTGACGCGCGCGAATGGGATGGCGCGGACGCGATCTTTTCGCCCTCTTCCGCCGAGGACGACGAAGGCGAGCGCTGGCGCTTCAATCGCGAGCTGCCGCAAAGCTGGCGCATGCAATGGGATGACCTGACGTTCCTTTCACGCCCGACCCCGTTTCGCCACCTCGCCTTCTTTCCAGAGCATTCCGTGCACTGGCGCTTCGCGCGCGACTGCCTAAAAGCGCATCGCGGGCCCCAGGCCGAGGTGCTGAACTTGTTTGGCTATACCGGCCTTGCCTCGCTGGCGTGCGCGAAAGCCGGCGCGAAGGTGACGCATGTGGACGCCTCCAAGAAAGCCATCGGCTTTGCGCGCGACAATCAGCGTGAAGCGGGCTTGGCGGATGCGCCGATCCGCTGGATCTGCGACGACGCTCTGGCGTTCGTGAAACGCGAGATCCGGCGCGGGCGCCGCTATGACGGCTTGATCCTCGATCCGCCAAAATTCGGGCGCGGGCCCGATGGCGAAACCTGGAGGCTGGAAAACGATCTGCCGGAATTGCTCGACGCTTGCCAGGCGTTGCTGCGCACCGATCCGAACGACCGCGCCAGCGCCAAGGGCTTCATGATCGCCACCGTGTACGCCGTGCGCCTGTCTTACATCGCGCTGGATCAAGTCGCGCGGCAATTCTTTGTGGGCGGCGAATGGGAGGCCGGCGAGATGGCGCTGCCGCACGCGGGGCGCGACCTCGTCGTGCCCACCGCGATCTTCACCAGGTGGCGCGGCTAAAAACGGCTCCGCTTTGATCAGTGAAAATTCCGTCCTTTGGGCATCACGCCCGCGGCGGGCGACACATCAAGATTGATGCGCACATTACGCGGATGGCGGCGGGAATCTTCCGCCCCGTTCTTGCGCGGTTCGTCGTTCGGCGCGGTGGAGTCAATCTCGCCGCCGCGGGCGGAAAGCTTCGCCAAAAGCGGCGTCCAATCATGGATGCGTTCGGCGATCACGTGGATGACGCCGCTTTCGCTTTGCACCGGGCCGTCCACCGCCACCAGCCGTCCCGCCAGCACATCGCGGCGAAATTTTTCAAAGATTTTCGGCCACACTACGATATTTGCGATGCCGGTTTCATCCTCCAGCGTCATGAAGATCACGCCCGACGCCGTGCCCGGCCGCTGGCGCACCAACACCAAACCGGAAACGCGCACGCGCTGGCCGTTCGCGATCAGCGGCAGCTTTTCCGATTTGATCGCCCGCCGCGCCGCCATCTCCTCGCGCAACAGCGCGGCGGGGTGCGTTTTCAGCGAAAGGCCTAGCGTACGATAATCCTCCACCACGTGCTCGCCCAGCGCCATCGGCGGCAGATCGAAATCCGGCTCGCGCGTGGGATCATGCGCGCGTGCAAACAGCGGCAAATCCTCCTGCCCGCCCACGCGGTTCAGGCCCCGCACCGCCCACAACGCATCGCGCCGATCGAGCCCCAGCGAACGGAACGCGTCGATATCGGCCAAGCGTTCGATGCTCGACGCGGGCAGACCGCTGCGTAACCACACATCGCGCACGGAATCGTAACCCTTGCCCCGGCGCGCGACGAGTTGGCTCATCTCTGCTTCGCTAAGCCCTTTCGCCTGTCGAAACCCCATCCGCAGCGCATGCGTAGAGCGGACATCGCGCTTCATTTCGGCGTGGCGGGCGTGCAAGCGCGCGGCCGCCGCCGGCCCTGCTTCCAACGTATTATCCCAATCAGAATGATTGATATCGATCGCCCGCACCTCGACGCCGTGATCGGCCGCATCGCGCACGATCTGAGCAGGCGCGTAAAAGCCCATCGGCTGAGCATTCAGCAACGCGGCGGCGAAGATGTCCGGATAATAACATTTGAGCCAGGATGAGACGTACACAAGAATAGCAAAGCTCGCCGCATGGCTTTCTGGAAAGCCATATTCGCCGAAACCTTCGATCTGCGAGAAACACGCGTCCGCGAACGCCGGCTCATAGCCGTTCGCCAGCATGCCGTTGATGAATTTGTCTTTCAGCGACTTAATCGTGCCGACGCGCTTGAACGTCGCCATGGCGCGGCGGAGCTTATCGGCCTCGGGCGGCGTGAAGCCCGCGGCGACGATGGCAATCTGCATCGCCTGCTCTTGAAACAGCGGCACGCCGAGCGTGCGCTTCAAAACCTCTTTCAACTCCGGCGACGGATAAGAAACCTTTTCAACATCCTGCCGCCGCTTCAGATACGGATGCACCATCCCGCCCTGGATCGGGCCTGGGCGCACGATAGCGACCTCGATCACCAGATCGTAAAAATTCTTCGGCTTGAGCCGCGGCAACATCGACATCTGCGCGCGCGATTCGACCTGAAACACGCCGATCGAATCCGCACGATGCAGCATCGCGTAAACGCGTTCGTCATCCGTGGGCGACGTGAGCATCGCATATGGGCGCCCCGGATAATGTTTTTCGCAAAGATCAAACGCTTTCTTGAGGCAGGTGAGCATCCCCAACCCCAACAGATCGACCTTCAGGATGCCGAGATCTTCCAGATCGTCCTTATTCCATTCAACCACCGTGCGATCTTCCATCGCCGCGTTCTGGATCGGCACGACATCATGCAATTTCTCGCGCGTGATCACGAACCCGCCCACGTGCTGGGAAAGGTGACGCGGAAAGCCCTGCAACTCATTCGACAGGCGAATGCACTGCATCAGCCGGGCATCCGCGATATCGAAACCATGCTCGCGCAATTCTTTTATCTCGACGCCGCGCGACCACCAATGCAGCATCCCGGAGAGCTTCGCGATGCTGTCTTCCGAATAGCCAAACACCTTCGCCACCTCGCGCACGGCGCTGCGCCCGCGATAACAAATCAAGGTGGCCGCGAGCCCCGCGCGATCGCGGCCATACTTCTGATAGACGTACTGGATCACCTCCTCGCGCCGCTCGTGTTCGAAATCGACATCGATGTCCGGCGGCTCGTTGCGTTCCTCGGAGACGAAACGGTCGAACAATAGCGTGTTGCGTGCGGGATCGACGGAGGTGACGCCCAGACAATAGCAGATGGTTGAATTCGCGGCCGAGCCGCGCCCTTGGCACAAGATCGGAATTTTTTCGCCGCCATCCTTGTCGCGGTCGGAGCGGGCGAATTCGACGATATCGGCCACGGTGAGAAAGTATGGCGCGTATTTCTTGCGCCCCACGATGCCGAGCTCACGCGTCAACGAATCGCGAACTTTCTCGGGGATTCCGTCCGGATAACGCTTGCGCGCGCCGGCCCACGCCCGCGCCGTGAGCGCCGCTTGCGGATCGGCGAATCCTTCGGACGCCTCCTCCGGATATTCGTAACGCAGATCGTCCATCGAAAAGACGATCTCCTCGAGAACCGCCGCCGTCTCCGCCACTGCTTCGGGCGCATCGGCATAGAGCCGCGCGATTTCGCCAGGCGGCTTTAAATGCCGTTCGGCGTTTTTCGCCAGCAGAGCGCCGGCTTCATCCAATTTTTTCTTCTCGCGGATGCACGTCACCACATCCAGCAGCGCACGGCGCGCCGGGTCGTGCATCAGCGGCTCTGCGGTGGCGACAAGCCGCGCGCCGGTTTCGCCCGCGAGCGTTTTGAGCACGCGGATACGGCGGCGATCCTCGCCGTCGAACCGGAACGGCGCGGCGAGCCACACATCGCCGCACGTTGCGCGGATGTATGAAACCGTCTCCTCGGTTCGCGCTAGCGCGGTGATGTCGTCGGGCGGAATGACGATGCAGCGCAGCCCTTCGCCATGCGCGATGAGATCACCGAGATCGAGCCAACATTCGCCCTTCGGCGCGCGCAAATTACCGGTGCTGAGCAGACGCGTGAGGTTGGCGTAGGCGGCGCGATCCTTCGGATAGGCCAGCACATCGGGCGCGCCGTCGCGGAACACGAGCCGCGCGCCGACGATAAGGCGTATCTCGCCCTTCCCCTCATCGCGCAGCGCCTTGGCCTTCACATGCGCGCGCACCACACCGGCGAGCGTATTACGGTCAGCCACGCCAATGCCCGCCAGCCCCAAATCCAACGCACGCTCCACCAATTCCTCCGGATGCGAACCGGAGCGGAGGAAGGAAAAGTTCGTGGTGACGCAGAGTTCAGCGAAGCTCATGCGAACAGCCCATGCACGAACCAGCGCGGCGTTTCGCCTTCGCCATACAAACCTTGGCGATAGAGCCAGTAGCGGCGCCCTTCCTTATCCTCCACGCGGTAATAGTCGCGCGCCGCATCCGCACCCATCCAATCGCCGCTGATACGCTCCGGCCCTTCCGCGCGCGCCACCTCGCGCAGCACGCGCCGCCAGCGGAAGCGGATCGGCGGCCCATCGGGCACGGCGGCCAAAGTGTCGATCGGTTGCGGGCGGGCGAACAAGGTGAGCGGGCGGCGCATCACGCCGTCGCGCGGCGGCTTCGGCGCAGGCGCGCTTTGGCTTGCGGCCAGCGCGGGAGACCAGCCGCCTGCTTTTTCCGGCGCGTGCACATCGTTGAGTTTCCCGCGCAATACGCGCTTCGCCCCCAGCCGCGCGCTCAACACGTCAATGATGGCGGCGATCGTTTCTGCGCTGGCTTGCCCCGCCTCAGCCGCGACAAGCGAACGCGCGCCAGCCTCGATGCGTTCAAGCTGCGTTACATCCAGGCGGGCGGCTTCGATGCCGAATTCCGCATCCAGATTTTCCGCCGCACGATCGAGCTTTTCACGAAACAGCCGCATCAAAGGCTTCAACGCCCGCTCGGGACGGGAGACGCTCACCTCGATCACACGATCTCGTCCATCGACGCCGAAGAGATGCAGATGCAAACGCCGCGCGCCCGCCCCGCGCAGATCGAGCTTCTCGATCACGTCGCCACACAAGGCTTGCGTGGCTTCAAGGATCGTTTCCACATTGAACAGCGGCTCAAGAAAACGCCGCAGAGCGAACACGGGCGGCGGCGGGCGGCGCGGGCTCAGCGCTTCGCAGGCGCGCCCAAGCGCCTGATCGAGCCGCACCAACGCACGCTCTCCCGCGCGCGCGGCGAACGATGCGCGCGGGGCGGCGATAAGCTGGCCGATATTCTTGAGCCCAAGCCGGCGCAGCAAAGCGGCGGCGCCATCATCCAGGCGCAAGGCCTCGATCGGCAATGGCGCAAGGCTTTGAACGAGATCGGCGCTGGCTTGCATCACCTTGCTGTAGCGCGCCAAAGCCCAGGCGGCGCCCGGCGTGGGCGCCAACGCCGCGCGGCAGGTGAAGCCCTGCGCCGTCAGCCGCGCCGCGATTTGGTCACGCAGCGCCGCTTCGCCACCAAACAAATGCCCGCAGCCGGTGATGTCGAGAAACAGCCCATCAGGCGCATCGATCGCCACGATCGGCGTGAAACGCTCGCACCAGGCGCCAATATGCTCAAGCGTGCGCGCATCCTCCTCCGGCTCGGCCTCCACGACGGCGAGATTGGGATAAATCGCACGCGCATCAGCCAGCGACATCGCCAGGCGCATGCCCAAGGCGGATGCGCGTGCATCAACGCCCGTCAGCAGGAAAGCAGAACCCTGCTTGGCGTAAGCGGCGAGTGCGCGTCCTTCAGGCGCGCGCCCGGAGCGGATCAGCCGATCCGTCGAGAGACGCGGCAGATGAAGCGCGAGCCATGTCGCGTTCCGCGAAGCTTCGGTCATCAGCGTTCCATTCCACGATGAAGCGCGCGCCCGCCGGGCCGGCGCGGCTGCGCAGGAGGTCGAGCGCGTAAGCTGGCCGGCCAAGCTCGCGCGCCTCGGCTTGGCTCGGTGCGGGCGCGACACGCCAACGCGTCCACGCCGCGCTCGCCTCCGCCAGCGGGCGCACCAGCAGGCAGCGCGACTGGCTGCGCTCGGCGAACAGCAGCAGCCGGCGCGTGGCTTTGAGATCGAGCGGCCTGCCCCGCTGGCCCAGCGCGCAGATCACCACCGCGCCCGGCGCGGCCAAGCCTTGCTCGGCCGCCCACAGCGCCTCTTCCCGCCGGCCCGCCCGCACCACGATGAGGCGCGCGGGATCGAGCCCGAAATGCGCGAGCCCAAGCGGATAAGGCGCGCCCTCTTCGGCGAACACGCTTTCCTCGCCCGCCCAGAACACGCCAGCCGGCCCAGCCCAACTGGCCGCGAGGCCCAGCGCAAAGCCCAAAGCCCCCGCCTCAGCCCCCGGATCGGCCGGACAAAGCTCGTGCAGCGGCTGGCCCGCCATGTTGGCGACGGTATCGGAAAACCGATCCGCCTCGGGGACTGGACGCAGGCTCATGTTCACTGTATGTTCTACACTCTTGAGTCCCGACCGACAAGTCGGGGATGCATGACCGGAGTGACGCGTGTTCGCCTACGCCCTGTTCGACACCGCGATCGGCCGCTGCGGCTTGGCCTGGGGAGCGCGCGGGATCGTCGGCGTCCAGCTTCCCGAAAACACGCACGCCGCAACCCGCACGCGCCTCTTGCGCCACTGCCCCGCCGCCGACGAAAGCGAACCGCCCAGGCCCATCGCGCACGCGATCGCCGACATCCAAGCGCTGCTCTCCGGCGAAAGGAAAAGCCTGCGCGCGCTCCAGCTTGATACAAGCCGAACGCCCGCCTTCAACACACGCGTCTATAACACCGCCCGCGCCATCCCCCCGGGGCAGACGCGCACTTATGGCGAAATCGCGCGCGCGATCGGCGATCGCGATAGCGCGCGCGCTGTTGGTCAAGCGCTAAGCCGCAATCCGTTCGCCATCGTCGTGCCTTGCCATCGCGTCGTCGGCGCGGATTTTAAACTCGTGGGCTTCTCCGCCAATGGCGGCATCGCCACCAAGCTGCGCATGTTGCAAATCGAAGGCTGGCGGGCGAAAGAGCCGATGCTGTTCGACGAACTAATCTGAATGAGCGTCATGACCGAGAGCCTACAACATCATTCCATCAACTACATCGAATTGCCGATGACTGATCTGGAGGCGACTAAGCAGCTCTACACGGACGTCTTCGGCTGGACCTTCCACATTACGGGCCCGACTATCAAAGTTTCTCGGGCGCGGGCGTGGACGGCGGCTTTGCACGCCACGCCACGGCCGCCGCGCCGGGGACAGGCGTGCTCGTGGTGCTCTATTCAAGTGCGCTGGAAGCCACGCTCGGCGCCATCAAAGCAGCAGGCGCAGAAATCGTCAAAGAGCCCTTCAATTTCCCCGGCGGGCGTCGCTTTCATTTTCGCGACCCAAACGGAAACGAAATCGCTGTTTGGTCTGAATAAGCGCGAGCAGCGCCACTAGCCCACGCTCCAACGGTCATAAAGCGCCAGCACAATTTCAAACGCGATCAGCGCCACAATCGCGATTTCCAAACGCAGCGCATGGCGCGTGTGCGTGACATCAGCCAGTGTCGCGGCGGACTCCTCGATCACTTTGAGTTTGCGCGACAGCGCACGCGCACGTTCATCTAGCTCATATTCATCGCTCAGCTTTGCGTGCAGGCGTTGCAATTCGGGCCGATCCCAAAGCAAATCCGGTTTTTCTTCCACTTCCACGCGCGCAACCATGCGCCCTTGCGCAACAAGCGATTCTCCAAGAACCTTATGTAACGCTTTAGTGGAAAGCGGCGTCGCCCCCGTCTCGGCGAGGCCGCGCGCCAGCGGATCGATACGGTCGAACACCTTGCTGACGTAACGCTCGTCATCCGCGAGCGCAGCGCTCTTAGCCAGCGCATCCGCCACCAGGAGCAAACGATGATCCGAAAAATCCAGCAACGAAACCTGCCCTGACGCAGACACGCCTTCCTCAGCGCCCCCTTCCGCCAACAGCGCCGCGCTTTCCGTTTCCAATGGCGTGGCGGGATCGACGACACGCGGCTTCAACGCTTCGAGAAAATCGGTCTGCTGCGCGGCGCTCGCTCCGAAAAACACTACCGCACCAAAGCGATAGACAACGATCACCGCCCCGTCCTGGCGAAAGGCCAACGGCAACTGACTAAAAACGCCCGCAGGCTCAAAGCCGCGGGTGTCGATACGCTCACCAAGCAACACGGCTTTGGCTTCAAGGGCGGCGGGCATTGTCGACCCCTACCACACCACACGCGCCCCCGCGAGCACCCTACGAATTTTGCGCTACAAATCCCGGATCGTCATCGCCCCGTCGGCAAATCCTTAAACGCTACGCCCTTATCCACGCGCACGTCCTGCGGCAGGCCGAGCACGCGTTCGGCGATGATGTTTTTCAAGATTTCATCGGTGCCGCCGGCGATGCGCAGGCCCGGCGCGAACAGATAAGATTGGTGGAACGCCCCCTCGAGCGCGGCGTATTCGGGATCGTCGATGATGCCGAACAAATCTTGCGCCTCGATCGCGGTGTTGGCGATGTCCATCATCTGGTTGGCGTTGATCACTTTGCCGATCGAGCTTTCCGGCCCAGGCGTCTCTCCTTTCGACAGCGCCGTCATGGTGCGGAACTTGGCCAGCTTGTAGCCCTCCGCGCGCACGATCCAATCGGCCAGCTTCTGGCGGAACGCTTCATCCTTGATCAGTGCGCCCTCGCCGGCAGGCGAAGCGACGCCCTTGGCGAACTCGAAAATCTCCTTGTAATCTGGCCCGTAGGAGCCGCCGACGGCGAGGCGCTCATTCATCAGCGTGACGAGCGCGACGTTCCAGCCCATGCCCGGCTCGCCCAAGCGGCTTGCATCCGGAATGCGCACGTCGGTGAAATACACCTCATTGAATTCGCGTCCGCCCGAAGCCTGGTGGATCGGGCGAACGTCTACGCCGGGCTGCTTCATGTCCACGATGAACATGGTGAGGCCCTTGTG